>CANDCW010000172.1 GCA_947383275.1 uncultured Bacillota bacterium | reverse complement strand
CGGCGCTGACATGGCGCAGCTGCACCAGTATCCTGGCCCACAGCTCCTCCAGCTGATAGGGCTTGGTCAGGTAGTCATCCGCCCCTAGGCCCAGCAGCTCCACCTTGTCGGACAGCTCCGCTTTGGCCGACAGCACAATTACCGGCGTCCGGCTGGCCTTGCGAATCTCCCCGATCAGCTCACTGCCGGAAAGCCCCGGGAGCATCAGGTCTACCAGCAGGAGATCAATGCCGCCCGCCTGCCAGAGCAGCCGGCCCTCTGTGCCGGAAAATGCCTGACTGCACCGGCAGCCCTTCCGCCGCAGATATTCGGCGGTGGAATTGTTGATGTCGGTATCATCTTCTACGATCAGGATGTGGGGCATAGGACGACCTCCTCTGTCAGTTCTATAAATGATAGCACAGACGGAGATAGAAAGAAATACCCTTGCCCGCCAATATTTTACTCAATACCCGTACCGCTTCCGATATTTCAGCAGCAGCGCCGCCGCTATTACCGTCCCCAGCAGCTCGGCCACAGGCGTCGCCAGCCACACGCCGGTAACACCCCCCAGCAGGACGGGCATGAGCTGAATACTGGCAACGGTGAACAGAAAGGACCGGGAGAAGGCCAGCGCAGCGGATACCACCCCATTGGACAGGGCGGTGAACATACCGCTGGCAAAAACGTTCAGACCCACGAACAGCAGCGCGATGGAGCACAGGCGGTTGCCCGTCACCGCCAGGTCATACACCGGGCTGTCCGGCCGGGTGAAGATGCCCACCAGGGGGACGGTGGCCAGAATGGAGATCACCGTACAGAGGACGGAGGCCCCGACGATGAATTTGACGCTGAATCCCACCAGTTTCTTCAGTTTTTCGTGGTTCTGCTCCCCGTGGTAGTAGGAGATCATGGGGGCCACGCCGTAGGAGTAGCCGATGAACAGGGCGCTGACGAACATCAGTACATACATGATGATGGTGATAGCCGCCACGCCGTCCTCGCCTATGTACTTCAGCATGGCCAGGTTGAACAGCAGGGTGGTGATGCCGGACACCAGGGAGGTGGCCAGCTCCGACATGCCGTTGGTGGAGGCGTGGAAGAGCACGCCCCCTCGGAAAACCGGCTTCGCGAAGTGGAGCAGGCTGTCCTTTTTTCGGAACACCAGGAAGCCCACCACGGCGGTGATGGAGTAGCCCAGTCCGGTGGCGATGGCCGCCCCCTGGATGCCCAGGTCGAACAGAGAAATCAGAGCATAATCCAGAATGATATTGGTCACGCCCCCCGCCACGGTACAGATCAGGGACAGGGTGGATTTATCGGCGGCAATCAGGTAGAGGGAGAAGTTATACATGAGCAGGATGGGAATGGTGAAGAGCAGATAGTTGCTCAGGTAGGTGTGGCAGTAGCCGAACACCGCCGGGGAGAGGCCCATAGTACCCAGCAGGGTGTCCATCAGGGTGTAGCCCAGCACCATCATCACCGCGCCCACAACGGCGTTGGTGAGAATGAGGAGGGTGAAGTCCTGCCGGGCCTCCTGTTCCTTGTGCTCCCCCATCTTCTTCATGACCACGGCGCTGCCGCCGGTAGCCAGCATCCCGGAGATGGCCGTGATCAGGGCGATGGCCGGGGCGGTGAGGTTGATGGCGGACAGGGCCTCCATGCCAATCAGGTTAGAGACAAACAGCCCATCCACCATGGTGTAGAAGGTGTTGAACACCGTCATGACGATGGTTGGGAAAGCAAAACGCAGGATATTCCGGCCCGTGACCGGCAGGTGGTAAGAGTCCAGTTTGTCCATGTCCTAATTCCTCCAGTCGATGTCCTGGCCGTCCCCCAGGTCAAAATACTGTATTTCTGTTCCCTGTGCCGGGAGCCGGACGGCGGAAATGCGCCGGTTCTGGGCGGGGGCAAAGTAGTACACGCCGCTCTCGGCGCACATGACGCTGGTACACAGGGTCTGCTCGTACACGTCGTAATTGGGGTCGGCCTTGGCCAGCCCCTCGGGGATGTCCACCGGGGCGAAGGCCCGGAACATCCGGGATACCCCGTCCAGCTCGTCCTTCCCGGGAACGGCAAGCTCCTTCATAAAAGCCAAGCGGACAAAGCGGGAAGGAGAGGAATAGTCCCCCGGCAGGCCGGAACCGCCGCCCAGGCGCTCCCCAAACTCCCGGATCTCATGCCCGGCGATAGTCTGGGGGGCCTTGGGCAGATTGGTAACCCCCACGAAGTTGCGCAGGTTGGTCCGCTGCCAGCGGTAGTCCGGGCTGTTGGTCAGCACGCCGATGGTCTCCCGGTGGATGGACAGGCCGCCCTCCTCCGGCTCAAGGATGACCGCCTCCCCCGCCTGGTCGCTGAGGATATAGTGGGCGGGCAGGGGCTTTCCCTGGATGGGCTCGTCCACCAGGGTGATATGGGACAGCTCCTCCACCGCCTCTTCCACCCCGGCGCACCGGCTGAGCAGCCAGGCCAGGAGACGGCCCGGGTGGACGGCGGTATTCTTATAGACAGCGTACTCCGGGAAGTGGAGCAGGGCCCCCATCAG
>CANDCW010000171.1 GCA_947383275.1 uncultured Bacillota bacterium | reverse complement strand
CCACGTTGGACAGGTTCAGCGTCACCCCGTCCTTGACGGTGGTAGCCGGGACATAGGACATGTCGTTGCGATCCAGCGGCCCGATGGTCTTGGTTGCGGTGATGTTCTTGGCCTGGCTGGTATAGCCGGAGGCCTCGGTGCGAATGGCGGTGTGATCCAGGGTCAGGACGCCGGAGTAGGTGCCGTCATCGTAGTCCAGCGTAGTAGCCAGCTGTTCCAGAATCTTGCCCAGATCCTTGGTGTCGGTCTCCAGCGTGACCGTCTCGGTGTGGTACTTGCGGTCCGACACCTGATTCTCCTCCTTTACGATGTCTGCGAAGGTGTAGTGCCAGCCCTTCTGGTCAAAGGGCTCCTCAATAAGCTGCTGGGGGTCTGCGCCAGGGGGCAGGGTGTAGGTCTTGATGAGCTGCTGGCTCCCGTTGAGGTTCTGGACGGTGGTGTCAGTGGGTACCTCCAGGGCGCAGGCGTTGGTTACCAGAGCCGCCGCCAGCAGCAAACAGGTGAGCAGTCTTTTCATCTCCGGCCCCTCCTTCTCCAGAAAAATACCGCACTGGACAACGCCAGTGTGGCCGCCAGGGTAATGGGTACAATGGGTTTCATTTGGATTCCTCCCTGATTTTATATTCTACTGCGTGCTCCGGGTGATCCCAGAGTGACGCCAGCAGTCTGAGTGAGTGCTCCAGCGCTTTTTCGGTGTCACGCTTTTGGCGCTTCACAAAGGCGTGCAGGAGCAGATAGTCCCCGTTGGGACAGGGGGTGAAGATGACCCGCACCACCACCCGGCCCTTCTCCCGGAGCTCATAGAGGCTTTGATACTTTTCAATGGAGAAGTGCTTGTAGTGGGGCTCTTTCAGTTCCGGGAGGGGCGTCTGGGAGAGATAAAAAATCTGCCGGACCAGTTTGTCCCGCAGCTTGGGCTCCAGCCCCTCAATGAACTCCGCCGCCGGGGCGGGGCCGTCTGGGGGCTTATAGATTTTGATACGTTCCATGTTCTCATCCTTCCGTTATGTATTTTCTGCCAGCCGCTTCAGATGGGCCAGGAAGTCCTCGGCGAACAGCTCCGCAAAGGCCGGGCTGCCGCTGATCCACCAGACCGGGTCGGGCAGGGAGCGGTAGATGCTGTCATATTGCAGGCAGATCAGCAGGAATTTCTGCTTGGGGGTGGCCCGCTCCGCCGTGTGGAAAATCTGGGCTATGGTCTCCTGGACGTTCTCGTAGTCCTGATAATAGTCGCACAGATCATCAAAAAACTGGCCGGCGAATATGCTGCTAAATACGGCCATAGCGTCCCGTTCTGGGGAGCCGTCCTCGGTGGTCAGGCCCATGCGCCGCAATCGCTGAGTGGCGGAGTCCTCAAAGGGACTGTGGGCCCGTTGGTAGTTGTTCATATCGTTGTCACCTCCTCCAAGGCATGAAAATAGCCTGGGCCGCAGAAGCGGCGCCAGGCTGTACAGCATGGTTCATTCTTCGGTTGTCTTGTCCTTCACAGGCGGCAATTCCTCGGGATTTGCAGAGGCCACCATCTCGATCATCTGTGTGACCATAGCGTTTAACTGTGCGGCGTTTTGAGAGGTGATTACTGGCTCTCCAGTCTCGGCCTCCAGCGCTTGACGGGCAATGTGGGCAACACGGCCGCCGCGTTTCGCTACCTGCCGGCTCTCCTCAAAGCCCTCCGGTTGCTCCTTCTGCGATATGTCTTTTGTAGAGGTTTCTGCCAGCATATTAAGGATGATCTCTGTGGTACTCATGTTATCGCGCAGATTTTGCTTTTTTAAGCCTTTCAACTGTTTATACTGCTTCGTCGTCATACCAGACCAAGCGCGGGTGATCTCATCCGTGAGAATAGCGTATTCCCGACCCTGTTCTACCCCTCTGGCCTGCCACTCAGCCGTCAATTCGTTGCGGACCCGGATGGCAAGGATTCTCTGATGTATCCAATCGGGGGAATATCCCTTTCGCTGATAGGTTTCCAAAGCCCGGTCAATGGCCTGTTCCGGGTCGATAGTCTCCTCAATACGCTCCCGGCCAACCTGGGCCAGCCAAACTTTGATTGGCTCCGCCTTGGGGGATGGCACAGACTGTATAATACGGAATAACTGCTGTATTGTGGCCACATCGGTCGCATACCGTTTTCCGTCCTTGGGAGATTTCAATTTCAGTTGGTGACAATTTGTCACCAACTGGCTGCCTTCGTCCTTCAGCCGTTGTTTGAGCTTGTTCCAATACTTTCGGGCGGTGTTGTAGTCACTCTGATCAATGAGCACCTGAATCACATCAATGATTGAAAAATACCACTCTTCTAGCTCCTCGTCCCATGCGGCACGAATAGGCTGATCTTCAAATCGCTGGACAAGTTCCTGTTCGCTCATATGTACCCCTCGCAATCTGTATTTTGCCCATTATACGTCATCCGGCCCGTTCCCGCAAGAACTCAAGGAACAGTTTTTCAATCTCCCGGTCGCTGCTGAACTTCTCCAGATAGGGGGCAAATTGCTTGCGGTCAAAGGATATTTTCCTGGGCGGGGCTGTCA
>CANDCW010000170.1 GCA_947383275.1 uncultured Bacillota bacterium | reverse complement strand
CCTACGCCAATATCTGCCTGGATATCATGCCCACCGAGCCCCGGGGGGATATCGGACAGGTGAAGCCCTCCGGATGGCAGACGGTGAAATATGACTGCGTGGACGGCAAATACCTCTATAACCGCTGTCACCTGATTGGCTATCAGCTGGCGGGGGAGAACGCCAACAAACAGAACCTCATAACCGGCACGCGGTACATGAACGTGGAGGGGATGCTCCCCTTTGAGAACATGGTGGACGCCTATGTGGAGGAGACGGAAAACCATGTGCTCTACCGGGTGACGCCCGTGTTCGACGGGGAGGACCTGGTGGCCAGCGGAGTGCAGATCGAGGCGTTTTCCGTGGAGGACGAGGGAGAGGGCCTGTGCTTCAATGTGTATGTCTACAATGTCCAGCCCGGCGTAACGATCGACTACGCCACAGGGGACAGCTGGGAGGAGTAGAACGAGCCCGCCCCGAGTTTGGGGCGGGCTCGCTTCATCGGAAAAAGGTCATTTGTCAAAGGCGGGGTTGGTGAAGTACACGTTTTTCTGATCCAGTTTCTGCTTGGCCAGCTCGATGGCTTCGCCGAAGTTAGCAATTTAAGTAAGGGCCATTCAGCCCTAGAGCCGCAAGGGATTCCGGCTTTTTTCATCGGGTAGGAAAATGGGGCGGACAAGCCCTGTTTTCCTCTGGTAAAGGGCTCGGGTAATGGGGTTGGGCCCTATCAGGCAATTCGATTTAATTGGCAGACTTTGTCGATAAATGCTTTCATGTCTTCCACATAAGAATATGGCGCATACTCCGAATAGATTTCCGGCGAGTCCAAAATAACGATCTGGACCCCTTCAGCCCGCAGAGCCTCCAGTGTCCCTGGCAGGCATCTGGCTTCATTGGGTGTCTTACAGAGATATGCCAAGCTGCCGGGCTTATCGAAAACTTTCGCCACAATGTAAATCTTTTTATCATTCATTCAAATCGCCTCCAATTCACGCAGCCGAGCTAAAAAATCTTGTTCTGTTCGGATGGTTCCAGCAGAATATTCTTGATATAGCGTTCTTCCCATTTCCGGAGTTTTGTACTTATAGACATACTGATGACTCCATACATTGAAAGCATAATCTTTTCCGCAAAAACACGTCTTCCTAAATTAGATGAAATTGTCTTTGACAGAAGTACAAATCGGCCTGATTTTTGTGCATATTGTGAATTTGCTCATTTATAGAATTAGTAAGGGGTGTGAACCCGTTGCGGCGCAAGGGGTTCATGGGGACTCAATCATCCAAAAGCTCCGCCAGTGGGATCGGCTCCGGTGCCCGGAAAACCTTTCGGACATGGTGGAAGTGTTCCTCCCCCAACACACCGAAAAACAAAGATTCAACCGTCGCAACATCCTGTTCATCCAGTGCGTGCAGCGCGTCGCTCAGCTCTGCCAGCAGGCCGTGCCCCTCCGGCAGGTTCGAGGGCTGGACAGGCCGGGTCCAGTCGATGACCCGCCAATCGGAAGTGAGGTCATAGTACCGGTAGCTCAGGTCCATGCACTCTAGGCAGCCGTTTTCAATATACGCCAGCCAGATGTAACGCCCGCAGGCTTCCACGACGATCACGACGCCATACCGCGGTCTCGCCATGCTCGGGACCTCCACCTGCACCAGGTCCCCGGAGCGGAAGGGGAGAGGGAAGGTCGTATGGCCCGTGTAGCAGCTGTGAATGCGTTCGGCTTCATAGCGGATGCCCAGTTCCTTGTATCCGTCCTCGCGTACAAATTCCAGATACCAGGGGTGAAATTGCGGGATGATGATCTTTCGGTCTACTAAGAAGACGTCTAAGCCCAGGGTGGCCTGCATTTTGCTGTCCACCTCGGCCCACTTCTCCACATATCCCATATAGTCTATCCCATCGGGATACCCCAGAGGACGTTCCTGATAGGACTCCTCGTACTCCTTTAAGTAGGCCGTCAGTTCTGCATAGGTCCAAAAAACTCCGTCAACACCGCAGGGGCCGCAGTCCAGAGGGCCGTCCTTCCACCGGCGCTCCTGGAAGAGGAACACCTGCCCCGGACGCCGGCTGTGCAGCTCCTCAAAGGCCCAGTCGTACAGTTTGAGCAGGTCTGTAAGGAGCGCTTTGTCCTCCTCCCGCTCCGCCTCCCGGAGCAAAGCTGTCAAAGCGGCGTATTTGTCCACGATGGGACGGCAGCCGCCGTCGATGATGTCCGCCTTTTCCTCAATGGTGAGAGGGCGGGCGGTGCGCATATGTTCCCTGATTTCCGGGGAGAGGACCCAGTCGTATACGTCCAGTTTGGTTTGGCCTTCATCACACATAAAACTCCTCCATGGTATCTAAGCACAGGCAGCCTAACCGCCCTCCCTTGAACACGCACCCGCAGTCGATGTCGATCCAGGTCTCCCGCCGGAGGATCTTGTCCCCGCCGCCCAGGATGCGGGTGGGGGTGTGGCCGAACACCAGAATTTTGTCCGGGTAATAGGCCGTGTCCAGCTCGGGCCGGCCAAACAGGAAGTCCTCCAGTTCGTAGTCCTCCAGCGCCTTGTCCGGGGAAAAATG
>CANDCW010000169.1 GCA_947383275.1 uncultured Bacillota bacterium | reverse complement strand
GGCTGGCGCTGGCGCTGGGCGTAGAGCTGGATCAGCCCCTTGGCCAGGTCCTGCACCGCCCTCCGGGCCTTGGTCTTGGCTTTTTCCCACTCCTGGCCCCCTAGGCGGTTAAGTTTTTTGGTCTCGTTGGCGTCCTCGCCGCCGCCGATATATTTGGATACCAGATCCAGCTGGGTGGCGGGGACGTAGAGTACATCGGTGCCGGCGTAAGCAATCTTTACGTAGTCCTGCTCTATGCCCTCCACCGGCATCTTCACCATACCCACGTAACGGCCTACCCCGTGGTGCTCGTGGACCACCAGGTCTCCCGGGGTCAGGTCGGCGTAGGACTTGAGTTTCTGCCGGTTGGTGGCGTCCTTTCGGTTCCGGGGCTTTTTGGCAGCGGCCCGCTCGCCCTCGGCGAGGACGGCCAGCCGGATGCCCGGGTACTCAAACCCGCTGGACAGTCCGCCTACCGTGATGATGGCCTGCCCCGGCTGTGGCAGGGCCTTTAGCTGAAAGTCCACGGCGGACTTGACGCCCTGCTCCCGGAGGAGGGCCTGCAAATCCAGGGCCCGCTGCTCCCCAGATACGAGCAAAAGGCAGGCGAAGCCGTGGTTTTGATAGTGGGCCGCGTCCTGCACCGCAGTCTCCAGCCCGGTGAGAAAGGGGGGCAGCTGTTTGGCGGTGGCGGACAGCAGGGCTTTGGGGGGCGTGGGGTAGCCGGAGGTAATAAAGGAGTCCAGATAGACCAACGGCCAGTCCTCCAGCTTTGCGCACAGCCGAGGGAAGGTGAGGGCCAGCTCCCCGCAGGAGCCGTCCAGCAGCCCCTGCTCCAGGAGGCTTTTCACATCCTCCTCCAGCTGCCACTGGTAGGATTTGGCCCGGTCGGCAACCCGAAGGCATTGGTCGAAAACGATGCAGGCGTCTTCGGGAAGGTAGTCCGCGCCGCAGGCGGGGGTGGGGTAGATAAGGTCCAAGTACCGGTCCAGGGCGGGGAAGGACCTTCCCTCGCAGATGGCCTCCCGGTCCTGTTCCAGGGTGGAGGCCAGGGCCTTGTTACCGTTCTGGTGGGCCCTGGCGGCCAGCCTGGACAGCTTTTTGGACAGCCCCTCCAGCCCCTCTGGGGCCAGCCGGGGCAGCACCTCTGCGGCGGGGAGGAAACGAGCGGATGGGATATTTTCTGTCCGACGCTGGGTGGCGGGGTCAAAGACGCCCATGGCGTCCACCTCGTCCCCAAAGAACTCCGTCCGGACAGGCAGCTCCATCCCGGGGGAGAAGACGTCCAGGATGCCGCCGCGCAGGGCAAACTGGCCCACGCCCTCCACCTGTTCACACCGGGTGTACCCGGCGGCAGAAAGGCTTTCCGCCAGCTCATCCAATTTGCACGCGTCCCCGATCTTCAGCTCCCAGCAACAGCCGGCCAGGGTCTTGGGGGGGATGGTCCGCTGGAGCAGCCCTTCGATGGTTGCCACCAGGAAGGGCAGCTTTCCGTCAGCCAGCCGGGACAGCAGCGTCAGGCGCCGGTGCTCCCACTGCCGCGACACAGACGCGGCGTTGTAGAAAGTAAAGTCCCGGGGCCCCAGCACCGGGACGGCCGTGCCGGTGAAGGAGGCCAGGTCCCGGGCCAGTTTTTCTCCCTCGCTTTCATCGGCGCAGACAGCAACGACTGGCCGCTGAGTCAGCAAGCCGATCCCGGCGGCGGCGTGGGCGCGGTGGATGGCCGCAACCCCGGACAGGGCCACCGGGGAGCGCCCCCCCTCCAGCGCGGAGAGGAGCTGTTGGAATTCCGGCAGCCGGCTGAGTGCGGCGGTTAAGAGTTTCATGAGGGACACCTCGCTTTTCTGCATTCCACATCCTTTGAGGACTTTGCATGGGGAAAATTGGAGAAATTTGGCGGTTTACGCAGACGCAACAACGCCCCTGCCCCCGTAAGGGGGAGGGGTGGGGTTGGGCGTTTCCTTTTGTAACGGCGCTCAGGTGATTTCGTAGTCCTGGCCAAACTGAAGCTCGCCAAAGTTGATGCGGCTGCCGGAGGGGGGGCGGGGGCCGCCATCGTGATAATCCTCCCCGCCATCGGGGGGAAACTCCTCGTCCTCCAGGGGGCCCCCCGGAGGAAACTCGGCGGTGTCGGACAGATCCCGGTCCTCCACGCTGCCCTGAGCCGCCTTGGCGCGCAGATTTTCAGCGGCTGCGTCCTCCATGGCCTTGGCCAGCAGGCGCTGGACATTATCGTCGATCTCGGAGGCTTTTTCAGCCACCGGATCGGCGGCAGGCTTGGTTTCAGGCGGGTAGAGCAGTTCCAGCTGGGAAAGGTACTCTGCCTCCTGGGCGTGGAGGGCGCGCACCTTTTCCACAAAGGCGGCGGTTTCCTCCTGGGCCTTTTTCAGCCGAAACTCCTCGGTCTCCAGCTCCTTGGCCAGCTCCGCCCGGCGGGCGCCGGCGTCCTTCTCGGTTTGGGCCAGCAGCTCGTCCTTCTGGCGCTCTGCGTCCTTTACCAGATCATCGGCCATCCGCTGCGCGGCCAGCAGGGCCTTGCGCATGGCCTCCTCGGTGGAGCGGTACTCCTCCACCTT
>CANDCW010000168.1 GCA_947383275.1 uncultured Bacillota bacterium | reverse complement strand
CTCTCAAAATTCGGTATAAAAATCGGTTGAATTGTTACACCGGACGGACATTTCAAAAATTTTTTCTTAAAATGTCTGGGGTATTTACCCGAGTGGCGTTTTCATTCAATAGAGAACAGTTCAGTTTACGGTATGCCGGCAATAGGAGCGCACCGCCAGGAACGCGAACAGCGGTATCTCAATGATACAGGCCCCGATCATGGCATAGGGCGTCCAGACCGCCAGCCCGCCCAGGCTCAAAAACTTGAAGTCGGTAATGGCGTAAAGGATACTGGCCTGGATGCTGGTGCCGCTGGCAGGCAGGATGCTGCACAGCCAGGTGGACAGCGCCCCCGGCGCCGTCATGGAGAGTACCACCGGCGCGATGCAGAACACCAGCCCGGAGGCCAGAGACGCCACGGTACTCCTGCATTTGGATGAGAGAAACAGGGTGAAGCTGACAGACGCCAGCACCGAGAGCAGACCGGCCACGGCAAACAGGCGCTGGATCTCCCCGATATTCATGCCGGTCAGGGTCACGATAGAGTAGAGCATCTGGATGGAGGTCTTGGTACACTCCCAGCCGAACAGGCTATTGACCACCAGAACATGCACAACGGCGCAGATTACAAAGGCGGCCCCGCTAATGAACAAGGCGGCCAGCAACTTGGCAATCCCCAGCCTGGCCCGGCCATTTTGGGTACAGCGCAGAATATCATCCGCACCAGATTGATAATCGGCGGAGAACACCGGGGCGGCGATCACCACGCAGAACAGCAGTACCAGAAAACCCATGATGTTCTGGTAGTCCAGAATGGTGGAGCTTATGCCGGGATAGACCTCAAAGGGCTTTTCTACCTTCTGATACATCTCCACGGCCTTGCGCTGGACGGCGGGGCTGTCAGGTTGCTCCATGGCCATCAGGGAGGCGATCCGGGCCTCGCAGACGGAATAGTAGTCGTCGATTTGTTCCGGGTCGATCTCCATGATGGTGGGGGCCATGCCGGTATCCGGGTCGGCAAACGCCTCCTTGACGCCGTGGAGCAGCGGGGCGATGGGAAGTATCTCCTTCTCATAGACGCCCTCCGGCAGATCGTAGGACTCCGTGACGCCGTAGGACGTGAGGCAGGCTTGATAAATCTCCACGGCCTCCCGCACCCGCTCCGGGGTGACAATGCCGCTGGCATCCGCCTGACGCTCCTTTTCGTAGGCGATAGAGGCCAGTCCGGTCAGGTTGACCTCGTTCCCGGCCTCGTCCGTGTAATTGCTGTAGCAGTAGGTGGTCGGCAGCCAAGCCAGCAGGACGGAGAGGAGCAACGCCAGCGCCAGCAAAATCCAGGTGAGCCTTGACTTCAAGACCCGTTTCAATTCCAACCGAAAGATTCTCATTTACTGATACCTCCTGTCACTTTCTCCGCTGCTCTCCGGGAACATCCACAAATACAGATCCTCCAGACGAGGCGCCGCAGCAGTAGAAACATTGTTGCGGGGCCGGTCTGACAGATAACGGATGGAGACGCTGCCATCGGTTTCGTTTCGCAGATTGGTGATTTGCAGCTTGCTCTCATACTCCGGTACCAAGTCTGCCGGGATGGTGCAGCTCCAAACCTTGCCCTCCACCAGCTTGACGAGTTCCTCCGTTGTCCCTGTCGCCAGCAGCTTACCGCCCTTGATAATGGCGTGGCAGGTGGCGATGTACTCCACGTCGGGGACGATGTGGGTGGAAATCAGCACAATCCGGTCATGGGCAAACTCCGACAGCAGATTGCGGAAGCGCACCCGCTCGCCAGGGTCCAGGCCCCCAGTGGGTTCGTCCAAGATCAGCACCTCCGGGTCGTTCAGCAGAGCCTGGGCAATCCCTACCCGGCGTCTCATGCCGCCGGAGAGCTTGGAAATCTTCTTGTTGTAGACGTCCATCAGGGAGACCCGTTCCAGCAGCTCACGAATCCTCCGCCAGCTCTGCCGCTCCGGGAGCCCCTTTAGGGCAGCCACATAGGCCAGGTAGTCCTTGACGGTGAACTCCGGGTGGAAGCCGAAGTCCTGGGGCAGAAACCCGAAAATGCTCCGGTACTGTTCCCCTAACTCCTGAATGGGAACACCGTCATACACCACCCGGCCGGAGGTGGGCTGCATGATCCCGGCAATCATCCGCATGAGGGTGGTCTTGCCCGCGCCGTTGGCCCCCAGCAGGCCCCAGACCCCTGGCGTCAGCTCCAGGCTGATGTCATTGACCGCTTTTTTGTCCTTGAATCGCTTGGAAACATGGTCGATCAGCAATTCCATGTGAAAACTCCTTTCCCGCTGATAAAAATAAAGGCGCTCTTGCCTTGGCACTGTCATTGTACCAAAAGCAAGAGCAGCCTTTTCTCGTTCGCTCACACGGGCTTCCTCTGTTTTTCTACGGACTTTCTTACGATTTTCTCACAGAGCGGTGATAGGCTCGGTTTGTCCTGCGGGGACGCTTTTTCCTGAATAGCTTTGACACCACAAAGAAAATCAGATACCCCAATATCCCGCCCAAGGTATTGAGCATGAGATCGTCGATGTCCGCCGATCTGCCGGTAAAATACTGGGTGAACTCAATGGCAAAGGAGAACAGCGCCAGGGAAAGAGCGGTTTTCCAAAAGCTGCGCATTCTCCGGAAGGCCAC
>CANDCW010000167.1 GCA_947383275.1 uncultured Bacillota bacterium | reverse complement strand
GCTCCTTCCGGCTGTAGCTGTTGAACAGCTTCCAGAGGGGCGGGGAGAAAATGCGCTTGGTATCCAGGATGGGCAGGCCCATGGCGTAGAGGTCCGCGATCTGTCTGGTGTGCTCGTCCACGCCCACCTTTCGGACGATCCGCCGTGCCACCACACAGAAGGGCACCAGGGAGCGGCGGACTACATAGAAGTTCTGCGCCAGACGGCGGAGCGTCACGTCCATGTCCTCATAGGACTGGCTGAACACATCCACGGACACCCGGTAATGCCGGTGGTACTTGTAGAAATAGATGGATTCCTGTGGGAAGGTCTTGTAGCTGCGGTTGTTGTACTCGATGCCCGCCTCGTCAATGATGATTTTGGCATTCTCGATCATGTAAAAGCCAATGTCCTCCTTGGCGTTGAGGCGGTAGGCCCCGGTGATGGGGACATTGCTGTAGACGTCAATCCGGCGCTTGAGATATCTGCTGTTCAGCAGGAGCCGTGTCACCCGGTTCTCGTGGTTCCGGCAGAAGCGGATGAGGATGTTTTCATGGAGGGCCCATTTCGTCAGATGGGCGGCAAAGGTGGTTTTGCCGGAGCCGGGAACGCCGAAATAGACGTTGAGCACGTGGGGATGCCGGGGACAGAGGAAGGAGCGGAGAAAAAACGGCAGGTAAACAAATGCCAGCAGAAACAACAGAGCCATACAAGCCTCCCTTACAATCTAAGCAGACGTTTGAAAAGCAATACGCCGGTACCAATGAAGCCGAGGACCACACACAGCAGCAGGACCGGATGGGCGGCGACAGCCTGCGCCACGGCGCCGACCCAGCCTATGGAAGCGGAAAGGACGCTGGACATGACGGACAGCAGGGAACCCATGGTCATATCTCCAGCCAGAGCGGGAATACGATCGGTTTTGACCGCGCCGCAGATGGAGCAGGTATACTCAATGGAGCCGGGGACCGTCTCGTCAGCCTCTGTACGGCCAGTCTCTTTCCAGGTGTGATCCATGCCCAGCGCCGGGATATTCTCCGACCTGGCAAAGCCGCAGCGTGAACAGGTGTAACTGGTTGAGCCCGGGTCTGTACAGGTGGGGGCCGTGCGGCCGGATTCCTCCCAATTGTGATCCAGGGCGGGCAAGACCTCGGTTTTGACCTCATTGCAGACAGAGCATTTGTATTTTGCGGAACCGGAGGCGGTACAGGTGGCATCTGTCCTGGCGGTCTCGGCCCAGGAATGATCTGTCCCCAGCTGGGGAATGGGTTCCGTTTTGGTTTCTTCACAGCGGGAGCAGCTGTAATAAATCGTCCCAGCGGTGGTGCAGGTTGCATTTTTACGGTCGGTTTCCTGCCAGTCGTGGTCCAGGGCCGGGGCGGTCTCCTGTTTCACAGCTCCGCAGCGGGAGCAGGTATAGCCGGTCTGGCCTGGAGCAACGCAAGTGGCGTCCGTCTGGCCGGAGACAGTCCAGATGTGGCTGGTGCCCAGCTGGGGAATGGTTTCTGTCTTGGTTTCATCACAGCGGGAGCAGCTATAGCGAATCATACCGGGAACAAGGCAGGTGGCGGGTGTACGGGAGGCTTCGTCCCAGGCGTGATCCAGAGCGGCGAGAGGTTCGGACTTTTCGGCAGAACAGACAGAACAGATATAATCAACCTTTCCGGCAGCGGCGCAGGTGGCAGGGGTCCGGGCGGATTCCGTCCAGGTGTGGTCCTCGGCCAGCTGGGGAATAACCTCCATCTTGGTTTCATCGCAGCGGGAGCAGTTATAATAGATGGTTCCTGCGGTGATGCAGGTTGCAGGAGTGCGGCGGGTTTCGGCCCAATCGTGGCCGAGCGGAGAACCAGTTTTAACTGACATACGCCCGCAATTCAGACATTTAGTTTGAATATTTCCGCCACTCTTACAAGTTGGAATGCTTAAAATAGAAATAACCTCGCAATTTTGGTATACTTTGCATTGTGAACAATAAAAGGAAACGACATCCCCAACTTCATAGGCAAACGCCGGAACCGTCAGCAAAGCCAGCAAAAGGAAAAAACAGAAAAAGAATTGATTAGACTTCAATATTTTCACAGGAAGCGCCTCCCCAAAAAGTAAAGATACGGGGGGAGGGGCGCGCACTGTGTTCGCGCGCCGCCTCCCCCCTTCGGGGCTTACACCCGCAGCAGCCGGGAGAACAGAGTGATCCCGACACCGATAAACGTGAACACGATGGGGATCAGAAACAGCGGGTTGGCAACGACGATCTCAGCGACCGAGGCCATCCAGCCGGTGGCGGCGGTGAAGACCTCCGTAATGGTGGACAGCAGGGCAGCCATGGTCATAGTGCCAGTTTCAGCGATAGTAGTTTCCATTTTGCTTCTCCTTTCAAGTGATAATATCTTTAACCACCTTCACCACAAGAGTGAGGCAGACAAGACCAAAGAGATAGATAATGGGCTCAGAGCCCAAGAAGACGGCGACAGCCTGCAACATGCTGGTGGAGTAGGCGATCATGGCGTCCATTATTTCAGCACACCTCCCAGCAGCTTCATGAAACAAAACAGGAGGATGCCGAACAGGAACACACCGGCCAGCCACTCATAGTCCACCCCGGCAGCGCCGGGGGCGACTGTCTCCACGAGATACTGACGGGTATCATTGCCGA
>CANDCW010000166.1 GCA_947383275.1 uncultured Bacillota bacterium | reverse complement strand
CATCTTCTCCACCTCCAGGATGTCGGGCCAGATCTCCCGGTCGATCTCGTAGAAGTCCACCTTCTCGCGGACGTGCTTCAAAATGGCCTCGTGGACAGGGGCGATGCCCTGGCCGTGGGTGTTCAGGCTGCGGCGGATGTCGATGGCCTGGCAGGCGGTGAGCAGCTCGTCGGCCAGTACGGAGAAGGTGTTCTGGACGATCATGCCGGCTTTCCGCCCGGCGGTAGTGCCCATGGACACGATATCCTCCTGGTTGGCGGAGGAGGGGATGGAGTCCACGCTGGCGGGGTGGGCGAGGACCTTGTTCTCAGACACCATGGAGGCGGCGGCGTACTGCACGATCATAAAGCCGGAGTTGACGCCGGGCTTGGTGGTGAGGAAGGGGGTAAGGCCGTTGGACAGGGCGGCGTTGACCATGCGCTCGGTGCGGCGCTCGGAGATGTTGGCAATTTCAGAGCAAGCCACGCCCAGGGTGTCGAAGGGAATGGCCATGGGCTCGCCGTGGAAGTTGCCGCCGGAGATGACCGCCTCATCCTCCAGGAAGATCAGCGGGTTGTCGGTGACGGCGTTGAGCTCAATCTCCACCTTATCCAGCACGTAGTCCAGCGCGTCGCGGACCGCGCCGTGGATCTGGGGGATGCACCGCAGGGCATAGGCGTCCTGTACCCGGTCGGACTGGCAGTTATCCAGAATCTCAGAGCCCTCCAGCAGTTTGCGCATGTTTTCAGCCACCAGCATCTGGCCCTTCTGGCCGCGCACCTGATGGATGCGGGGGTCGAAAGCATTGCGCAGGCCGGTGAGGGCCTCGAAATCCATGGAGCCGATCACGTCGCCCAGCTGGGCGGCACAGATGGTGTCGTACAAGGCCAGGGAGCCTACGGAGGTCATGGCGCAGGTGCCGTTGGTCATGCCCAAGCCCTCTTTGCACACCAGGGTGTCTAGGGTGGGGATGCCGGCCTTGGCCATGGCCTCGCCGCCGGCCATCAGCTCGCCCTTGTAGTAGGCTTGGCCCTTGCCCAGCAGGGGCAGTGTCATGTGGGCCAGAGGAGCCAGGTCGCCGGAGGAGCCCAGGGAGCCCTTCTGGGGCACCCAGGGGTGGACGCCGGCGTTGAGCATCTGGATCATCATCTCAACCAGAATGGGGCGCACGCCGGACACGCCGCCGCACAGGGCGTTGGCCCGGAGGACCAACATGCCGCGGACCACTTCTTCGGTGTAGGGGTCGCCCGCGCCGGTGCAATGGCTCAAAATCAGGTTGGTGGACAGCTGGTTGCTCATCTCCTCGGGGACAGCCACCTTTTGGAAGTCTCCAAAGCCGGTGGTGATGCCGTAGGCCACCCGGCCCTCATCGGCAATCTTCTCGGCCAGGGCCCGGGACTTCTTCATAGCCTCCAGGGCGGAGCCGGCCAGCTCTACGGTGGCGTTGTAGCGGACGACAGCGACGAAGCTCTCCAGGGTCAGGCTGTGGCCGTCCAAAACAACGTGTTTGATGGCGGAAGGATTCATAATCATGGGAATTACCTCACTTTATATATATTTTCGGCAGACGCCGAGCGTTTTCGAAGTTGGGAGCGGCCCCCAAAAGGGAGGGGTCCCTCTGGGGGCCGTGGGAGGTCAGATGCCCTTGCTCTTGCGGGAAAAACCGCCGGAGCGGGGGTTGTCGGTTACTTGGCGTATCGGAACGCCAGGGTGCTTCTCCCGGGCCAATACCAAAATCTTTTCGGTGTCGGGCCGAGTGAAGAAAAAGCGCTTGCTGGCGTTGCCCCGTCCAAAATGAAGAGCAATCAGCTGCGGGTGGTTCCGGTCCTCGACGACAATGGCGTTGATTTCGTCCCAGGACCAGAAGTCGTAGTTGGTGGTGATGCGCATCTGATAGAAGAGCTCCAGCCCCCGCTCCGTGACGGCTACATCCTTTTGGGTCAGCAGGGTCAGGGCGTACAGCGCGCCGAAAATTAGAGCAATTTTCCAGCGGGTGAAGATGCCGCCAATCAGCAGGAGAATCACCATGGCCCAGCAGGTGTAGGTGACATATGCTTTCCGGGGCTTCAGCTCCCGGGGGGTGTAAATGGGGCCGGTTAAATCAGCCCAGGGGAGAGGTTTTGCGGCCACAGGCAGGTTCCTTTCTGTATCAGGTGCGTTTCAACGTACGCCCCCAGCCGGGGGCGTATTTGCGATAAAACGTGAAAGCGGTTGGAAAATCAGGCGGTGATCTTGGGGGCCTTGCCGGCGGCGCGGCGGGCTTCCAGAGCCTTCAGGGCCTTCTCGTGGGCCTCGGCGGGAGCCTTGGCGGGCTTGCCGGCCTTGGTCTTGCCCAGCAGGTTGGTGTAGGAGCCGTCAGCCCAGAAGATGTTGCGGCCCATAAAGGCGGTAATGGCGGCGTAAATGGGATTGAGCAGGTTTACGAAGGCGAAGGGGAAGTAGACGAAGGGGGACATGCCCAGGGTGGTCTGCTGGTAAGCGCCGCAGCCGGTCCAGGGGAACATGACGGCCCACAAGGTGCCGCAGTCCTCCAGCGTGCGGGACATCATGTTGCGGCCCAGGCCCAGCTCGTCGTACTTCTCTACGTACAGAGGAGCGGGGACGCCGATGCCCAGGAACTGGTCGCACATGGTGGCGTCGCAGAACAGGGAGGTGGCCATGGTGGTGAAGATCAGGCTGCC
>CANDCW010000165.1 GCA_947383275.1 uncultured Bacillota bacterium | reverse complement strand
GTGCTCCTGCAGGTTGTGGCCCACGCCGGGGATATAGGCGGTGACCTCCATCCCGTTGGTCAGCTTCACACGGGCGATCTTACGAAGGGCCGAGTTGGGCTTCTTGGGGGTGGAAGTACGCACGGCGGTGCAGACGCCTCTCTTCTGGGGAGAGGGCAGGTCGGTGCTCCGGTTCTTCAGGGTGTTCAGACCGTGCTGAAGAGCGGGAGAGGTGGACTTGTACGCCGCCATTGTGCGGCCCTTGCGCACCAGCTGGTTAAAAGTAGGCATGAATGGGTTTCCTCCTTTCCTGATTTGATGCCCCAAAATTGGGGCGTAATATATATTTTAACAAAATTGGGAGTTTTTATCCCTCTTTTGTTAAAACCGCAACCGCAGCCCCCACGGCAATGCCGCAGGACTGGCCCAGCTCCTTCATGGAGGGCACCTGGCTCACCGGAACCTGCCGGTTGACCGCCTCCTGAACCAGGGGCTGGAGCATACGGGGGTCGGCATCCACGGCCATATACAGCCGGACGGCCCGGCCGTCCCGCAGGGCCCGCTTGACCTGTTTGGCCCCCACGACCTTGTTGGAACCGCTGAGCTCTGGGATCATTCTGGCTCCCCTCCTTCCCCGTTTTGGGGATTTTCATCGGGTAAAAGGGCGCAACGCCCCTACCGCCACGAAATGGTATTATACCATTTCGCTGTCCTTGCGTCAAGGACATTTCCGTGGAAAGTTTTCAAAAAACCTTCAAAAAAAGCGCAACCGGACGGTCCGGTTTTCGTCTATAATGGTAACCACATTAAAAAGGAGGATTTTCCATGAAACGAACCCTTGCCCTGCTCCTGGCCTGCGCCCTGGGCCTCGGCCTGCTGGCCGGGTGCTCCACTGGAACGGATGAGTCGTTGGGGCCGGGCTGCGACGGTTTCCCCGCCGCACCACCCTCCCAGCCCTGGTCCAACGCGGAAAAGCTGTCTGTCAGCCCGAAGGGCAGCGAGGCGGTCAACGAGGCTCTTGCCTCCTTCGGCTTGAAGCTGCTGCAAAAGACCCGGGAGGCGGACAAACAGTCCCCCCTGGTCTCTCCCCTGTCTGTAGCCCTGGCCCTGTCCATGACCGCCAACGGCGCGGATGGAAACACCTTGGCTCAATTCCAGGAGGTCCTGGGCGGCGGTGTGGACCTGGAAGAGCTCAACGCCGCCTGCGCCCAGTACCTGTCCGACTACCAGGGGCTGCTTGGCTCCAGCCAGTGCCGCATCGCCAACAGCTTGTGGAAGGACCACAGCGGCGGGATTTATGAGGACTTTGTGTCCAAATGCCGGGGGTACTACAGCGCCCAGGTATATGAGGCGGAGCTGTCCGAGCCCCGCATCGTAGACGATCTGAACAGCTGGGTTTCGGATAAGACCAACAAAATGATCCCCCAGATCATCGACCAGCCCTTCCCGGAGGAGACCGCATGCCTGCTGGTCAACGCCCTCTATCTGAAAAACAAGTGGCTCAATGAGTTTGACCCCCTGTCCACTCATGAGCGGGATTTCCGGCATGAGGACGGGACCTCTCAGCAGGTGGAGTTTCTGTCCAAGCACAACGCCAACCTGTCCTATCTTCAGGGCAAGGGGGCCCAGGGGGTGGTCCTGCCCTACGACGATGGACGGCTGGCCTTCTTTGCTCTGATACCGGACGAACCCTCCGGCCTAGGGGACGGAACACCATTCACGATGAACTGCACACCGACCGAGCTGTTGGGGTACTGGCTCAACACCCTGGAGGGCGGCGACCTGTCCCAGCTCATCAACAACCGGGAGGACGCCCTGTTTCTGAGCTTCGCCATGCCAAAGTTTACGGCGGAGTGGAGCGGAAGCCTGGAAAAAATTCTGCCCGAATTGGGCCTGGAGGACGCATTTATCCCCGGCACGGCCAATTTCTCCAGCCTGGGGGACTGTGAGGAGGGCTATTACATCTCTCAGGTGGTCCACGCCGCGAAGATTGAGGTGAACGAGAAGGGCACCGAAGCCGCCGCCGCTACGGTGGTTGCCCCGGCTGCCGGCTCTCCAATGCAGCCTCCGGAGGGCGTCACCCTGATTCTGGACCGGCCCTTCCTTTACGGCATCGTGGATCTGCAAAACGGCGTGCCCCTGTTTTTGGGAACCTATGAATGATCGCTGTCATCCGTGGGCAAACTCTCTTGTAATTTCGAAAGGAGGGTTCCCTGTGCAAGTCCATGTAAACGGCGAGTGCATCGGCTGCGGCATGTGCGCCAGCGTCTGCCCCAACGAGTTTTTCATGACCGACGGCGGCACCGCCGCCGCCTTCTCCCCGGAGGTGGGCGACGATCTGGCCGACCAGGTCCAGGCCGCCGCCGACGGCTGCCCGGTGAGCGCCATCGAGGTGCGATAAAAAATTCCCGCCGTCTGGCGGGAATTTTTATGTACTTATTCCTCTTCCTCCGGGTCGGGCGTCAGCTTCTCCACCAGGGCCCACTCCACCCGGCGCTCGCACAGCTCCTCCACCTGGATGCGCAGGCCCAGGGCCTCCACCACGGGGCGGCTGCCATCCTCGGGGATAACCGACAGCTGGGAGAACACCAAGCCGCCCAGGGTGTCGTAATCCCGCTCCTCGTCCTCGGGAAGGGCAAAGCCCATGGCCTCGGCCAGCTCCTCCAGGTCGGCGGAGCCGGACACCCGCCAGCGGC
>CANDCW010000164.1 GCA_947383275.1 uncultured Bacillota bacterium | reverse complement strand
AGATGAAGTCCACCGGCGAGGTGCTGGGCCTGGCCGAGACCTACCCCCAGGCCCTTCTGAAAGCCTTCAAGGGCTCCGGGATGCGGGCCCCCAAGAAGGGCGGGCGGATCATCATCACGGTAAAGGATGAGGACAAAGGCGAGAGCGTCTCCATCGCCCGGGGATTCGAGGAGATGGGGGTGGAGCTGTACGCCACCGCCGGAACCTGCCAGACCCTCCTGGACGCGGGCATTGCCTGCAAGAGCGTAAACCGGGTTTCCCAGGCCCACCCCAACATTCTGGACATGATCGCCTCAGGCACGGTAGACCTGATTATCAACACCCCCACCCGCGGCCGCAAGCACGACTCCGACGGCTTTCGCATCCGCCGCTCCGCCGTGGAGCACGGAGTGGGCTGCGTCACCTCGGTGGACACCGCCCGGGCCCTGCTAACTGTCCGCCAGCAGAGCCGCAGCGAGGACCTCACGCCCATTGACATCACAAAGATTTAGACAGAAGACATTATTTAGGAATCGAAAATATTAGAATTGTTATGTAGACAGCGCCCGCCGGAAAGTCGGCAGGCGCTGTTTCAATCGTCAAGCATCCGGTAGCCGATACCCAATTCCGTATGGATATACTTGGGCTCGGAGGGGTTTTCCTTCAACTTACGGCGGATATTGGCCATGTTGACCCGCAGAATTTGGTTGCTGCCGGTGCCGCCATAGGGACCCCAGATGTGCTCCAGAATAAAATCGTAGGTGAGCACCTTGCCGGCGTGGATGGCCAGCAGCTCCAAAATTTTGAACTCGTTCTGGGTGAAGTGAATTTCCTCTTCCCCCAGCAGGACCTGATGCCTGGCCAGATCTATGGTCAGATCCTTGATTTGGTAGACGCTGCGCTGAATGCCCTGGCTCAGCTTGAGCCGGTCCGCCCGGCGGAGGGTGGAGCGAATGCGGGCCAGCAGCTCCGACACCCCAAAGGGCTTTACCACGTAGTCGTCCGCCCCCATATCCAGGGCCCGGACTTTCTCCGATTCCCGGTCGCGGGCGGAGATAATAATGACAGGGACTTCGCGGGGCAGCCCCCGGAGCTGGGCCAGGATTTCCAGGCCATCCATGTCGGGCAGCCCCAGATCCAGCAGTACTAGGTCAGGGCCGTGGGAGAAGAATAGGGACAGGCCCTCCTTCCCCGTGTAGGCCGGGATGGTTCGGTAGTCGTTGGAGGCCAGGGCACGGCCAATAAAGTTGCTGATGGTCCGCTCGTCCTCAATGATAAGGATGGTCTGTTTTTCGCTCATGCTTCTCCTCCTTCGGTAGGCAGGCCGAAGCGGAACACCGCTCCGCCCTCCGGGTGGTTGCCGGCGGTAAAAAAGCCCCCGTGGGCCTTGATGATGTTTTGGCAGACGGACAGGCCGATGCCCATTCCGCGGGTGGAGTCTCCGGACAGGGAGCGGGGCATAGGCTGGGCGGCCTGGACGGCCTGGCAGACCTCCGGGGACAGCCCCCGGCCCTGGTCCCGGACCTCAACGACAGCCCAATCCTCCTCCCGGTATAGGCGGAGGCTGATGTGCGACCTGTCCCCAGAGTGGCGGATGGCGTTTTCCAGCAGATTAACGATGACCTGCTTGACCAGCAGGGGGTCCATGGGCAGATAGAGGATGTCCTCCGACAAATCCAGCGCCACATGGCAGTCCGGGAACCGCCGCCGGGTGGTAAGCAGGGCGTCTCCGGCCACCTCTTCCAACATCTCCTCCCGCTTTTTTAGGGGGAGCGTACCGTCCTGCACCCGCGTGACGGACAGCAGGTTTTCCACCATGACAATGAGGCTGTCGGCGTCGTTTTTGATGTCGGACAGCATGGCGATGTTTTTTGGGGACATGTCCGGGCTTTCCAGCAGTACGGATACAGCGCCGGAGATGGAGGTAAGGGGGGTGCGCAGGTCATGGGACACCGCCCGCAGGATGTTTTCCCGGATGGAGGTGCGCTCCGACTGAAGCTGGATGTCGGCTTTCTCGGCATTGAGCTTTTCGTTCTGTTCGTAGAGGGCCTTGGCGTTTTTTTCCCGGCGGACGGCCTCGGTGGCTTGGCGCTTCACCCGGGCGGTGAGGGCGCAGATGACGCAGGAGATGCCCGCCATGGACAACATGGCCACCGGGTAGCCGGCGCGGCTGAGGGAGAAAGCGGCGTAGGGCTCCATAAAGTAGACGTTGATGCACAGCGTACCAATGATAGAGGCGGCAATGCCGTAAAAATACCCGGAGGTGAGCAGGGAGATGAGTGCCACCGCCAGCACAAATACCAGGGCGGAGTTGTTTTCTCCGCCGGTGTGTCCGATGAGAATACTGCTGGCCCAGTAGGCCGCGCATAAAAACAGGGCGGTTACCCCAAAATTCCGAAGAGCTGACGGGATGCGGTGAAACTGTACGTCCAGCTGGTGGTATAGGGCTTTGAAACGCTGCCACATAGCGCTGTTCCCCCTTATAAACTTTCCATGATTATATCAAAGATCCGTCCAAAGGTAAAGAGCGGCGCGGGGAGATGAAAAATCTTAGCAAAGTCGAAATGTGTTACGGCGGCGAGGCCTTGCACAGCATTAAAATATGTGGTATAATAAACTATTACGGGCCGTTTGGCGCCCAATCAGAATAAAAGGAGTTTTGCCGCCATGACCTATCAGGAAGAATTTATCAGCTTTATGGTGCGCGCCGGCGTACTTACCTTTGGGGACTTTACCACCAAGTCCGGGCGGAAGACCCCCTACTTTGTCAACACCGGAAACTACAAGACGGGGGCCCAGGCCGCTAAGTTGGGGGATTACTACGCCGCC
>CANDCW010000163.1 GCA_947383275.1 uncultured Bacillota bacterium | reverse complement strand
TTCCACCTCTTTGTGTACTACAGGTAGTGGCAATATTTTCAGATCGATTGATTTATCCCAGCCTGTTTCAGTTGGCAGCTACTATACGCTTGATTATTTGGGCGCAATTGTAGATACGGCTGGTGGATATGTTCTCAGGCCCGTTTCGCTGTCTGCGAATTATAAATCGCGGATGACTGCGCCGTCTTCCTATACATCTGCCGGATTTGTTGGTGAAGAAAGTTATTCCAGGCAATATGGTTGGATGACTTATTCCTCTGGTACACCTTCTCTATATTCCAATCGTTCCTATGGAGATGTGTACATTACATCTTGCGATCAACGGACTTGGAATGGGACAAGTAATATTTTTTATCGGGCAACCGGTAAAATCCGCCATTATACAGAAAGGGAATACCGCTGGTCCCCGTCCCAGTACGTCCACGCGAATTTCCCCTATGACAGCTACCGCAACCAGTGGGTGTCCATGCGGATCACCCTATCCGGCAACAATATCTATTACTTCGTCAATGGCGACCTGGTAGGCTCCGGCTCTTTCACCCGGCCCACGGCGGACAAGTTCTATATCAAGTCTACCGGCTCGGTCTACCTGGATGAGCTCCGGGTAACGACCGGCTCCCTGTCCTCCACCGGGGTCTATACCCCGCCCAGTGCCCCCTATGACACCAACAAGGTCCTTGCCCTGCCGGACAAGCTCACCACCGGGACGATTTATGTCCAGAGTAACGTCAACGTGACCACCTGCCGTATCGGCGGCGTGCGGCCCTCCAATCCCTCCAAGGGTTTCTTTTACATCCCCCTCCACTCAGACCACACCGGCGGACAGCCCCAGATTTATGACGGCAACAACTGGGTAGACGTCACCGCCATGGTCTATGACGGCAGTAAAACAGTGACCGCCCTGGGCTTCCAGTTCTCCCCGGTGGGCTCCCTGCCGGACGTGGACACGGACGCCAAGCCGGAACGCCCCAGCAAGCCCGGCGACGACGTGGACCCGGACACCTGCAAGCACAATTGGGAGGAGACCAAGCGCACGGATGCCACCTGTACGCTCCCCGGCACTGTCACATCCACCTGCACGAAGTGCGAAAAGACAAAGACGGAGACCTTGCCGAAAGTAGGCCATACCTGGGAGGTCAAACAGACCACCCAGACCAGCTATGACGAGAACGGCAACGTTCTGACCCAGGGCTTCACAATCTACCGCTGTTCCGTCTGCGGCGAGGAGTACAAGGACACGGACGGCACCGGCCCGCCCGCTTCCCCCAGCACACCCTCTGACCCTGACGATCCCGGAGAGGAGGACGGCTGGTTTGCCAAGCTCCTGCAAAAGCTGGGCGATTTCCTGGGCTCTACCGTTGGCGCACTGCTCAAGCTCCTGGGCTCCATCCTGGATGGTATCCTGGATGGCCTCATCTCCCTGGTCACCGGTGTTCTGGACCGGCTCTCCCAGCTGGTGGACTTGTTCGGTTCCTTTGGCGAGGCCTTGGGTGTCCTTTGGACGTGGCTCCCAACGGAGGTCATGACGGTCCTGGTCGCTGGTGTGACGATCTTCGTCCTGCTCGCCTTGTTAAGACTGTTTCTTAAGTAGAAGGGAGGTCCGCCCTATGTTTGAAACCACCGCTTCTTTGGGCAAGGCCCTGATGGACGGCCTCTGGTCCCTGTTCGGCATCTACGTCCCCGGCTTCAGCTTCACCTTCGGTCAGATGTGGCTGGGCGTGACCCTCGCGTCCATCTCCATCTTGATCGTCCGTCTGATCTTCGGCTTCGGAGGCGGTCCCGGATATAGCTCCCGTACCAGCTCCACGAACCGCCCGCGCATTTCCAAGGAACGGAGGAATGATGAATTTTGAAAAAACTGCTCGCGGTCTTTCTGACCCTCTGCCTGCTCTCGGCCACCGCTCAGGCGGCAGAGGAGAGCGTCCCCGCCCGCTGGATGTTCGACAGCGACAGCGCCTATCAAGCGGCCCTCGCCGACTGGGCGGCAGAACATCCCACCCAAGAATCCATTGAAAGTGCAGGTGCAGAAAATGGTGATCCCGCTCCGGATCGGCTGGATGCTGATCCTGCTGATGATAAGTATCCTGTGGGCAGTTATATTGATGCCGATGGCCGGGTATGGTCCTCGTCCGGTAAACTGCTCACCCCGGACCCCGTACCGCCTCCGGCGGCTGTGGAAGCGCTTGAAGCTCCGTCTGACGGACTGGGTGACACGGCTGATCCTGCGGACCAGGCGTTAAATGCTCCGGCCGTATCCATCCCTGAGACCGCGCCGGTCTGGTACGTGGAGGACCTGCGCCCCAGCGAGGCCCCCGTGGAAGTCCTGGACGGCCTCAAGGCCCTGGTGACGTCCGTTTTCGGAGAGTATACCCCCATTACCACCACCAGCGTTATCACAGAGACCGTGGGCAGTGAGACCCACCAATATCTCGTGGAGACCGTCGCTCCCGGCGCCGCCGGAGTGGACTATGAATGGCTGGCAGGCGTGTTTCTGTTTGGCATCCTGCTCTTCTGCCTGATGAAACTGCTCGGAGGTGTCATCTCCTGATGGAAGCCATGATCGCCTACTCCGCCGGGATGCTGGAGGCAGTCGCCACCTTCCTGGCCTCTGAACCTATCGTCTACTTATTTGGTCTTGTCTGCCTGATCCTCGCGGTCAAGGTGGTCAAAGATATACTTCACTAAGAAAGGAGAATCATCATGCCCGTTGCTCTCGCTGAAACCTCGGGTGCCGGCACCATGACGATGGCGAGCCTGCTGTCCATCATTACGGAGGTCTTCACCGCCGCTACTGGCTGGATGGGCTCGGTTGCCGAGATCGTCGTCGCCAATCCGCTGTTCCTGATCCCCATCGTCTTCACCTTCATCGGGATTGGGATCACCCTCTTCAGCCGCCTGTTGAGAGTGTAAGCCCGGAGGGGGAGGGGGCGCGCGAACGAAGTCGCGCCCCCTTCCCCTGAA
>CANDCW010000162.1 GCA_947383275.1 uncultured Bacillota bacterium | reverse complement strand
CGCCGCAGATAAAAGGCTTGAAGTGGCGCAGATTGACGCCAAAGATGGCGGGCTCAGTAATGCCCATGAAGCAGGAGAAGGCGGAGGGGAGGGCAACGGATTTGGTCTTGCCGTTCTTGGTCTTGAGGGCCACCGCCAGGGTGGCTGCGCCCTGAGCCATATTGGCGGCGGAGGCCAGGGGGAGCCAGTAGGTCACGCCGTACATGGACAGCTGGCCCATGTCGATGACGGTATACATGTGGTGGATGCCGGCCACCACGGTTGTGGAGTACAGACCGCCCATGATGAGACTGCCCAGGCCCAGGGGCAGAGTGAGCAGGGTCTGGATGCCGCCAATCACGCTGTTCTCAATGGTGACAAAGATGGGGCCGATGATGGAGTAGGTCAGATATCCGGTGACGAACACGCTGACCAAGGGGGTGACGAACAGATCAAACATAGCGGGGACAATTTTGTGCAGCCGCTTTTCGATGAAGCACATCACCCACACGGCGATGATGACCGGAATCACATGGCCCTGATAACCCACCAGATCCACCTCATACAGGCCGAACCACACGCTCTGGGTCCGAAGTACGCCCTCCGTGGCCACTGTCCAGGCGTTCTGAAGATCGGGGTGGATCATCAGCATTCCAATGACCGCACCCAGATAGGGGTTTCCTCCAAAGGCTTTTGCGGCGGAGTAGGCAATTAAAATTGGCAAGAATACGTATGCTGTATTGGCAAAAAGATTGGCAAAGACGTAGATGGAGCCAGAGGTGTCAATATTCAGGAAGCCGTTGTTCACCATGAAGTTCAGCGCTTCCATAATGCCCATGAGAAAGCCGCTGGCTACAATGGCGGGGATGATGGGAACAAAGATATCTCCCAGGCACTTGATGGCCCGCTTGAAAATATTCTGCTTAGCGGCGGCGGCAGCCTTGACCTCCTCCTTGGTGGCGGCGGTGAGACCGGAGATGGCGATAAACTCGTCATAGACCTTGTTTACCGTGCCGGTGCCCAGAATGATCTGGAGCTGGCCAGAGGCGCTGAATACCCCCTTGACCCCGTCGATGTCCTCCACGGCCTTGGCGTCGCACTTGGCGTTGTCCGCCAGAACCAGCCGCAGCCGGGTGGCACAGTGGGCGGCGGAGACCAGGTTCTCCTTTTTACCTACCTTTTCATAGATTTCCTGGGCTGTTTTTTTGTAGTCCATAGCGTTTGTTCCCTTCCTATTTATTTCAGCTCCAGCCGGAGCAGATAGACAAACCATGGAAGAATACGTATTCTCAATTGTTCCAAAAAAAGGACAACTAGATGCCGTCCTTTTTATGTGCTCTCCCGCAGTACCAGTTCCGCTGAGAGGGGGTAATCCAGAACCTCCCGCCGTCCAGGGTGCTCGATCCGGTCCAGCAGCCGTGTTACAGCTTCCTGGGCCATCTGTGCAATGGGCTGGGATACACTGCTCAGCCGGGGATTGAGATAGCGGCCGGTGGAGGTGTCATCAAAGCCGATGACCCCCACTTCCTCCGGGATGGAAACATCCAGCTTGCGCAGGGCGTCCAGCACCCGTATGGCATAAATATCGTTGCCGGCAAAGACAGCCCCACGCTCCGAAGCTTGACAGAGCCAATGCTCCAGGGCTTGCTTTAACTGGATATCGTCCTGATAAACAAGATTTGCCGTCTGCCCGCCATAGCCCATTTGAACAAGCAACTGACGAAATCCCACATATTTCCCATCGTAGTCTTTTCCGATAAAGAGGAAACGGCGGAAATCCCGTTCCAGTAAGTGTTCCGCTACCATGGCTCCGGCCTGGGCGTGATCCACATAGACTGAATCCAAGCCCTCGGCCCGGCGGGTGACGGTGACAATAGGGACATCCAGCTTCTTGACGTATTCCTTCCACTCGGCGCTGGTTTCCCGGATGGGAACCGCCAGGACACCGTCCACCCGATAGCGGCGGACCACATCCAGATACTCCTGTTCATTCTGAGGGTTATAGTCGCTATTGAAGAGGATAATGCTGTACCCGCGCTTCCGGGCTGCTGTCTCAATCTGTTTGGCCAAGTCAGCAAAAAAGCTGTTGGAGATGTCGGTAACCAGCACGCCCAAAAGCTGAGTTTTGCTGCCTTGCAGTCCTTTTGCTAAGGCGTTGAACTGATAGTCGTGTTCTTTGGCACAGGCCAACACCCGCTCCCGAATCTCCGGATCTACCGTTTGGCTGCCATTGAGCACTCGGGATACTGTGGGCTGGGATACGTGGGTCAGCCTTGCGATTTCAGTCATTGTAATCATATCTTTTACCGTGTGAATTCGTATTCTCAAGATGAATATAATATAACATGTCCTCAATCGGGGTTCAATTCGCAGAGCGCATAAAATTTTGAACACTTTTTTGTTGATTTCGCCGGATCAGGGATAAAGAACGAAATTTCTATTTATCTGTACCACTGGGTTCGATGATGAGGCCGCTGTATTGTTTACAGCATAGCAAATTCTGCGTGGGTGCTGGGGCTTGTGTTTTACGATCCGCTATGGTAAACTGTTTTTAAAAGATCGGCAGTTTGCGGGGGAGACTGCCAGGGCCACCTTTGAGCGAGGAGTGGACAATCAAGCTAGGATTCCCGCTCTCTGAGGTGCGCCACATGTTTGACCTGTAATTGGGGTTGACCCACACCATGACCCACACGCGGAAAAAAGCGGGCGGAGGCAATGGACAGGAAAGTGCCAAAGACCATGTACCTCCGCAACAAAAATGCCCCGAAAGTGCCAAACAGCGGCACTCCCAGAGCTTCCAATCACTTGGTAAGGACGGAGAGACGTGCCCATGCCGAAATAATACCATCATCAATGGGGCGGATTCTTCTGCAAACACCCGGGAAATTTCCAATATTCAGCACTTTTACTGCGTATTTCAATTTGCCGCTTTTGGTTGTCAACGCCAATTTGAAATTGTAAGAAAACGCCGAAGAAATTTTGTAGTTTTT
>CANDCW010000161.1 GCA_947383275.1 uncultured Bacillota bacterium | reverse complement strand
GCCAGCGAGAAGGCCAAGTTCGGCCAGCCCGAGGTGGGCCTGGGCATCACCCCCGGCTTTGGCGGCACCCAGCGCTTGGCCCGGATCGTGGGGGTATCCAACGCCATGGAGCTCATCCTCACCGCCAAGACCATCAAGGCCGAGGAGGCCCAGCGCATCGGCCTGGTCAGCCATGTATACCCGGCGGAGGAACTGATGGACAAGGCCCTGGAGCTGGCCAACGCCATTGCTGCCAACGCCCAGGTGGCGGTGCGGCAATCCAAGGCGGCAATCCGCCGGGGGATGCAGACCGATATGGCCACCGGCGCCGCTTTCGAGGCCGAGGCTTTTGGCCTGTGCTTCTCCACCGAGGATCAAAAGGACGCCATGAAGGCTTTTGTCAACAAAGAGAAGATCACATCCTTTAAAAACCGTTAAACATTACCGCCGGCGGGACCCCGCCGGCGGCTTATTCCGGATAGAGAGAGATGATTGCATGGACATGGCCGTTCTGCTGTCCAACTTAATCGGGCTGTTCCTCCTGATTGGCGTGGGTTTTTTCGCCGTGCGGGCCGGCCTGCTCCCCGCTGAGGCATCCAAGCCTTTGAGCGCCCTGCTGATGAAAATCACCGTTCCCGCCACCATCATTACCTCCATGCTGCGCCCGTTCGACCCCAACTTTATGAAGCTGGGTATGTCCATTATTTTGGTGGGAACCGTGATGTTTCCTCTGTTCGGAGCCCTTTCTCTGGTACTGTCCAGGCTTCTCCGGGTACCGGACGGCCGGCGGGGCATGTGGTGCTGCTGCGCTACCTTCTGCAACAACGGCTTTATGGGGTTTCCTGTAGCCCTGGCGCTCTTCGGCGAGGAGGGCCTGGCGCTGACGGTAATGCTGTCCATCCCCTTCAATTTCCTGATGTACAGCCTGGGGACCAAAATGGTGTGTATGGACCGGACCGGGGAGGCCAAACCCCTCTCCTGGGGCCGGGCGGTGCTGAATGTGGTCAACCTGTCTATGGCGGTTGGGCTGGCGCTGTACATCACCCAGCTCCAGCTGCCCCAGGCCGTCCTCACCCCGCTGAATTACCTGGCTGACGCCACTACGCCGCTGTCCATGATCGTCACCGGCATCAACCTGTCCCAGGGCAGGGCGTCCGACGTCCTGCGGGACCGGGACGCCCTGACCGCTTCCGCCATGCGCCTGCTGGCCTTTCCCCTGCTGGCCTGGGCGGTGATGCGGCTGGCGCCCGGCCTGAACAGTTTGGTGCTGGGCGCGGCGCTTATCAACCTGGCCATGCCCGCCCCTGCCGCCACCACCTTCCTCGGCGAAGAGTACGGCGGCTGCACCCAGCTGGCCGCCCGTAGCGTTTTTCTCTCCAGCCTGCTGAGCCTGGCCACCATTCCGCTGATTTCACTGCTGCTGTAAGCGTAAACAGGGGCTGTCCCAGCCGGGACAGCCCCTGTTTTATTCCTCCGCTGCAAAACGGACCGACAATCCGTTGACTTCCACGTCCTCTTCAGCGGGGATTAAAATATACTTCTTGCCATTGATGACCCGGGTCTCCACCAGGTAGCTGTTCTCCGGAGGGACGGACACCGTGGCCTGGGAGGTTTTCAGCTGAAACCGGCCGGCGTCAATCAAATTGGCGGGGCTCAGAGCGGCTCCCGGGCCAAACTGCTCGTCACATTTCTTTTGGAAGTCGTCCACCCGCTCCTGCACCACGCCGCAGTCCTGGAGGATGGTTCCCACCTCCCGGGCTGTCAGGGCCAGGGGCTCCGGGTCCCGGCTCTCCTTATGCTGAATAATCCGGTCGGTGAGCCGCTCATGGACGGCCTGGGCTACCTCCACGTTAAAGGCGTCCTCCAGCGCGTCCGCCAGGGCGCTCTGGAAGGTCTCCTTCTGCTCCGCAGCCGACATAGGCGGCTCGGTGTGAAACACCGCGTCGATAAATTCCTGGTGCAGCTCGTCCGCCTTGCGGGAGTAGAATAGGGCGTTGTAGATATTGGCCCTCCGGTCGTCAAATGCCGGGAACAGGAAGCCCAGCTCCGGAGGCGCCACGGTTTGGCTGGCGGCACAGTGGAATTCGTTGTCTCCGGGATAGTAGTTCAGCTCCGGTTTGCCCAGCTTTAACGGGCAGACGCCGCAAAGCAGGTATGTAAACACCTCTTCGGACTCATCCTCCCGCGCTTCCCCGTCCCTCCCCTTATGGGGCACATCGTAGGCGTCGCAGGCCAGCAGGAGCAGGTATCCCGCGCCGCCCATGTCCAAGCTGCCGATGACTTTTTGATAAAAGGCATCGCGCGCTTGGGCATCCTTCAGCCCGCTGGAACGCAGCGCGGCCAACAGGCGGTGCTCTTCACCATTCATGACCTGTGTAGTAGAAAATACAATGTCGATCAAATTTTTGCCCAGCGTCCCGGACAAGGTCTTTTTCAGCAGGCCCAGATATTGTTCCGCCTCCTCCTGGGGCATCATGCCCAGGGATTCGTCCAGGTCCGCGACAATCTCTTTATTCGCATTGACAAAACAGCCATAGACGCGGCTGACCGCGTTTTTCTCCGGACACCAGCGGCGGCGGAGTTCACTGACCTCTTTCTGGTTCATGGAGTACCTCACACTTTTTTGAATCGCGCGCTCGGGCGTATATCCCGCCGTTACGCGGAGTATAGCAACAGGCCTGGGCAATTCGACGAATCACCCAGGCCCGTTTCAGGGCGCTTTCACTGGGATGCCGCAACTGGTGCGCGTTTACTTCAGCTCCACCTTGGCGCCCGCCTCTTCCAGCTTCTTCTTCAGCTCCTCGGCCTCGTCCTTGGACACGGCCTCCTTCAGGGTCTTGGGAGCGCCTTCGACAGCGGCCTTGGCCTCGGCCAGGCCCAGACCGGTGATCTCACGGACGGCCTTGATGACCTTGATCTTGGCAGCGGCATCGAAGCCGGCCAGAACCACGTCAAACTCGGTCTTCTCAGCGGCGGCCTCAGCGGCGCCGCCGCCAGCGGCGGGAGCGGCCATGGCGGCAGCGGACACGCCGAACTCCTCCTCCAGAGCCTTTACCAGCTCGGACAGCTCCAGAA
>CANDCW010000160.1 GCA_947383275.1 uncultured Bacillota bacterium | reverse complement strand
CTCTACGCCGCCGCCCTGTGCCGCGCCAAGGCGGATTGGCTGGTGGGCATCAACGGCACCCGGCTCTTTTCAACGCTTTATAAGGGGTCAACGCTGAATGTGGGCCGGGTTCAGACCCCTACGCTGACCCTCCTGATGGAGCGGGAAGCGGCCATTACCAGCTTTAAGAAGGAGAAATTCTACACGGTGGAGCTGAAGCTGGATGGGCTGACGGCGGTAAGCGGGCGGATCAAGTCCAAGACGGAGGCGGAGAAGCTGCGGCGGGCCTGCCTGGGCACATCCGTCACGGTGGTGGGCGTGAAACAGACGGAGCGGACAGAGCGGCCCCCCAAGCTGTATGACCTAACCACCCTCCAGCGGGAAGCTAACCGGCTGTTCGGCTACACCGCTCAGGAAACTCTTGATTATTTGCAGAGCCTTTATGAGAAACGGCTGACCACCTACCCCCGGACGGACAGCCGGTATCTGACGGAGGATATGGCGGACGGCCTGCCCGCGCTGTGCCAAACTGTGGCCGGGGCACTGTCCTGCATGGAGGGGCTGTCTTTCCCGGTGAACGCCGTCCAGGTGTCGGACAGCTCCAAGGTGACCGACCACCACGCCGTCATCCCCACGGCGGAAATCGCCGGGGCCGACCTCGCCGCCCTGCCCACCGGGGAGCGGAACGTCCTCTATATGATTGCCGTCCGTCTGCTGTGCGCGGTGGGCGAACCTCATACCTATGCCGAAACCGCTGTCACACTGGAATGTGGCGGCGGTTCTTTTACCGCTGGGGGTCGGACTGAAACGGCCATGGGCTGGAAGGAAGCAGAGCGGGCCTATCTCGTGACGCTGAAAAAGATCCCAAAGGAAGTGCCTTCCACCCTGCCGGAGCTGGCCGAGGGCCAAACGCTGGCAGGCGGGGACGCGCTGCTGAAATCGGGCACGACAGCGCCCCCGCCGCGCTTTACTGAGGACACTCTGCTTGCGGCCATGGAACATGCCAGCGCGGAGGATTTTGCCAAGCTGGAGGACGTGGAGCGTGTCGGATTAGGCACCCCAGCCACTCGCGCCGCCACCATTGAGAAGCTGGTGCGCTCCGGCTATGTGGAGCGGGACGGCAGGCAGTTGATCCCCACCGAAAAGGGGCTTGCCCTGTGCTTGACTATGCCGGACCAGCTCAAATCCGCCAAGCTGACGGCGGAGTGGGAGGAACGGCTGGGCGCGGTGGAACGGGGCGAGCTGGCCCCGGAGGACTTCATGGCCGGGATCGTGGATATGCTCACCAAGTTGGTCAAGAGCTATGCCAATGTGGCCGTGGCCTCCTCCGCCCTGTCCCGTTCCGGGCGGACGGTGGTTGGCAAGTGCCCCCGGTGCGGAAAAAACGTAGTGGAGGGCAAAAAGAGCTTCTTCTGTGAGGGCTACTACGACACGCCGCCCTGTGGCTTTGCCTTGTGGAAGAACAACCGCTTTTTTGCCAGTAAGCGTAAGGAGCTCACGCGGAAGATCGCCGCCGCGCTCTTAAAAAGCGGGCGCGCCGCTGTGTCCGGCCTGTTCTCGGAGAAGAAAGGCGTTTTCTATGACGCCACGGTGGTGATGGTGGACGACGGCGGGAAATATGTCCACTTTGAGCTGGAATTTAACGACAGGAGGAAAGGATCGTGAACATGGAAAACACCAAAAATTTTGACCAGCGCCTGCGGGACCTGCTGATCATCAGCGGAGTGCGCCGCGAGGATTTAGCCTGTCACCTGGGCGTGTCCGTTCCGGTGGTGAACCGCTGGCTGAACGGGTCCAGCGTCCCGGACGTGTATCAGTTTCAGAGCATTGCCAACTACTTTGGGATGCCCTATGAGTGGTTCCTGGAGGTTGGGGACGGGTTTCCCAGCGCGGAGGAGCTGACGGCGCGGCTGGGGCTGAGTGAGGAAACAGTGGAGGCCCTGCGGGAGCTGGCTGGTTCGGGGAACGAGGGAGTTCTGACGGCGGTGGATGATGCTGTCTGGGCGGTCATTGGCGCTGTGTGTGCTGTGTATGGCGAAGTGCTCCCTCTTGCGGAGCAGCTTTCCCGTATTGCCGGGGAGGCCCTTGCCCTGACCAAGGAGGATTCGTGATGGATCAAGAAACGGCCCGGAAACGAGAAGCCGGGTTTCTTTCCTATCCGGGGGATGCGGCGGCGGTCTACCGCTTTGCTGCTGGGGAAATAGCTGACCGTTCTATACGTTTGGAGCGGGTGCGGCTGTCTGGAGGAAGCCCCATGGAAAGCGGTTTTGACCTGATTGCCACCGGCCCAATCATGGAGGGCGTGGATGCCCCTGCCATACTGGATGAATACCGGGCCAACGGTTTCGTAAAACCCGGCGACATCGTTGCGTTTAAGCAGGCGGGGGTGCTGTCGTGCTGGTCCGTGGACCTGCTGGCCTACAATAAGCTGCATGGTCTGTTGGAAAACTTTCTGAAAGCTGCCGAGCTGAGTATGGAACAGAACTGCAACCAGATCGACGGCATCATCAACAACACCGCCCCCAGACCCGATGAGCTGGCATCCGAGGACGAAGCCCTTTTTCTGGTGGGCGGGACCACATACCTCCATGTCCAAACCAGCGAGGATGACCGCGATTATACCCGCGAGGACTGCTACACCACCTACGACTACACCCTATATGATAAAAAAACCATGCGGCAGTTGGATGACGGGCGGATGGAGGTGGCGGCGGACATACGGGACACCCCCGAGCAGGTCCACCGGCTGGCCGCGCAGAATATTTTAGAGTGCAGGACGGTTTTAGGCGCTTCTCCTCTGGAGCTTGTGTCCCTTGACATACTGGAAGCCTTACAGGACGCCGCCATGCGGGAAATGGAGGAGCGTACTGCCCCCAAACCCTCCCTGCGGGACAATCTGAAACAGTGCCAGCGGGAGGCGGCGGACCGCTCCCAAGGCGGCGGTTCCCCCGGCAGACACAGCCCTGGGAAGGAGCGTTGATGTCATGAAGCTGACCAAAATTGAGCAGGAAACGATTATCAATTTCAATGAGGCCGAGCGCACCGCCAGCATCTACACCCACAACGAGGCTTTGAAGGGGCGGCTTTTGGCGCTGTGCCGGACCCACCCGGAGCAGGTGCGCCAGACCGACGCCAACCGCTGGGGCGGGCT
>CANDCW010000159.1 GCA_947383275.1 uncultured Bacillota bacterium | reverse complement strand
GCTGACGGCGGCACCGTCACCTTCGCCGGCTACAAGGGCAGCTACGGCAACCTGGTCATCATCCGCCATGACAACGGCGTGGAGACCTACTACGCCCACAATTCCAGCCTGGTGGTCTCCGCCGGCCAGAAGGTTTACCAGGGCCAGACCATCGCCAAAGCCGGTTCCACCGGCCGCTCCACCGGCGTCCACTGCCACTTCGAGGTCCGCGTCCGCGGCACCGCAGTGAACCCCTTGAATTATCTGAGATAACGACGAACACCCCCGGCTCAGGCCGGGGGTGTCCTCTTATTTTTCTCTATAAATCGCATTGAAAGATAATTCTCCTGCCAATCTGAAAAGCGCATCAGACATGACTTTTTCCGGTGAAAGACCACCAGCTGAGATTCCAATCCTTGCATAGTAATCAACTAGGTAATCAAGTATCTTTCTTTTTTTTACGTTATACTAATGTTCCTTTATGAGGTCAAGTGGCCTCTAAAGGAATCCCTCTGTTGGTATGCTGTAGGTATACAAGGGGGGAAGTGCAGAATGGTAAAGCCTGAAATTGTTGGCCATGTACTGATGGAGTACCGGGAGCGAAAAGGTCTGACCCAAGATGTGCTCAGCGGCTTGGCGGGTTTGGACCGCACTCATTACAGCAAATTAGAGCGGGGACTGCGCAGCCCCACGCTGGATACGCTGTTTAAAATTGGTCATGCATTAGATGTTCCTCCGCATATCATACTCAAATCCATTGAAGAGGCACATCTAGAGGTTAAATAATAAAACGCCGCGTATTTAGCAAACAATTAAATACGCGGCGTTTTATTAATTCCTTAATAAGCCAGCTTCTTTTCCAGCCAATCCTTCAGCTCGGAGATGGGGACGCGGACCTGGTCCATGGTGTCCCGGTCGCGGATGGTGACAGCGTTGTCGGCCTCGTCGGTGTCGGAGCCCACGGTCTGGAAGTCCACAGTGACGCAGTAGGGGGTTCCCACCTCGTCCTGGCGGCGGTAGCGCTTGCCGATGGAGCCGGCGTCGTCGAAGTCCACCATGAAGTACTTGCTCAGCTCGGCCTGGATTTCCCGGGCCTTACCGCTGAGCTTCTTGGACAGGGGCAGCACAGCGCACTTGAAGGGGGCCAGGGCGGGGTGGAGGCGCAGGACGGTGCGCACGTCGTTCTTTTCGGCGTCCACTACCTCTTCGTCGTAGGCGTCCACCAGGAAAGCCAGGGTCACCCGGTCGGCGCCTAAGGAGGGCTCGATAACGTAGGGGATATAGTGCTCATTGGCCTCCTGGTCGAAGTAGGTCTGGTCCTTGCCGGAGGTATTCTGGTGGGCGGTCAGGTCGAAGTTGGTGCGGCTGGCCACGCCCCACAGCTCGCCCCAGCCGAAGGGGAAGACAAATTCAAAGTCGGTAGTGGCGTTGGAGTAGTGGGACAGCTCCTCGGGGTCGTGGTCCCGGAGGCGGAGGTTTTCATCCCGGAGCCCCAGCTGGAGCAGCCAGTCGTGGCAGAACTTTTTCCAATAAGCGAACCACTCCAGCTCCGTGCCGGGCTTGCAGAAGAATTCCAGCTCCATCTGCTCAAATTCCCGGGTACGGAAGGTAAAATTGCCCGGGGTGATCTCGTTGCGGAAGGATTTTCCGATTTGGCACACGCCAAAGGGCAGCTTGCGGCGAGTGGTGCGCTGCACGTTCTGGAAGTTGACAAAGATGCCCTGGGCGGTCTCAGGGCGGAGGTAGACGGTGTTTTTCGCGTCCTCGGTGACCCCCTGGAAGGTCTTGAACATCAGGTTGAACTGGCGGATGTCGGTCCAGTTGAACTTGCCGCAGGAGGGGCAGACGATCTGGTGCTCGTCGATGAAGGCCTTCATCTCGGCCTGGCTCATGGCGTCCACGCTGTGGCCAAGGTCGAAGCTGTTCTCCTGGCACCAGTCCTCAATGACCTTGTCGGCCCGGAAGCGCTCCTTGCACTCCTTGCAGTCCATCAGCGGGTCGGAAAAACCGCCCACATGGCCGCTGGCCACCCACACTTGGGGATTCATGAGGATAGCGGCATCCAGGCCTACGTTGTAGGGGTTCTCCTGGACGAATTTCTTCCACCAGGCCTTTTTGACGTTGTTTTTCAGCTCCACCCCCAGGGGGCCGTAGTCCCAGGTGTTGGCCAGGCCGCCGTAAATCTCGCTGCCGGAAAAGATAAAGCCCCGGCCTTTGCACAGCGCCACAATTTTTTCCATGGTCTTTTCAGTGTTTTTCATTGTTGCTACTCCTTTTCTTGTTTTGGCTCAAAGCGGAAAAAACGCCCTGAGCCTTTTCGGCTCAGGGCGAACAAAATTGTCCGTGGTTCCACCTGAATTCGCGTATGGCTTACGCGCACTCTGACCCGGTAACGGCGGGGACCGGCGGGCCATTTCCTGCCCGCGCTCCAGGGCGCCTTCTCGCCACGCCTTCGGAGGATTTTCACCGCCCATCCTCTCTCTGCCACCCGGCCGCGGGGTACTGTTCCCTGTCAATGCTTTGTGATTGCTTATTGTATGCTAAATTTCTTCCCCTGTCAAGGGGAGTTATAGGTTTTTATTCATTTTTGCAAGAACTGCTACCCTAAAAATTTCTCCAGGCACACCAGTTGCACTCCGGGGATGCCGTTAAACTCACAGGGGACGATTCCCGCCTCCCAGTAGCCCAGGCGGGCGTAAAGCCGCCGGGCGGCGGCGTTCCGGGCGTTGGTGTCCATCCGCAGGAAGGGGCAGCTGTGGTCCAAGGCATACTGCTCATAAAACCGGACAAACCCGGTCCCGCAGCCTCGGCCGGCAAAGGCGGGGTCCACCACAAGGGTATGCAGCACCATCACCTGTTCCGGCGGGACGTCCGGGTACCGCCAGGGGGCGCCGGCATACTCCGGGACCTGATTCTGGTCGATTTTAGCCGCGGCGGCCACCGAACCCTCCCGCTCCAATACAAACAGGGTTTCCGCCCGCAGGGCATCCAAAGCGGTCCGCTGTGTGGGGTATACGCCCCGGACCCATCCAATTACGGCGCGCCCATTCTCCTCTTCAGTCAAAAGCCGGTCATAAATGGCCGTAATCCGGGGAATGTCCTCCGCCGTTGCTTTACGAATGCGGTTCAACAATCTGCCTCCTATCTTGCCAGCAACTTTTTCATGCCCTCCTCCAGCCCATCCACGGTGAGGGGAAACATGGAAAATTCC
>CANDCW010000158.1 GCA_947383275.1 uncultured Bacillota bacterium | reverse complement strand
ACGGTGGAGGTCTGGCCCGCCTACTGGAAGGATACCGCCATCCGGGTGGAGTTCTTCGGCGACGAGATTGACCGCATCAGCGAAATCAATGTGGTTACCGGCTCCCCCATCCGCCGGCTGAACAACATTCCGATCTGGCCCGCTACCCACTATGTCACCCCCAAAGATAAGATGGACGCTGCCATTCAGGAGATCTACCGGGAGATGGAGGAGCGGGTGGCCTTTTTCGAGGGGGAGGGCAAGCTCATTGAGGCCCAGCGGATCAAGCAGCGCACCCTATATGACATAGAAATGATGCAGGAGTTGGGCTACTGCTCCGGAATTGAGAACTACTCCCGGGTAATTGAGGGCCGGCCGGTGGGATCGCCGCCCAATACCCTGATGGACTATTTTCCCAAGGACTTTGTCCTGTTTATTGACGAGAGCCACGTCACCCTGCCCCAGGTGAGGGCCATGTACAACGGCGACCGGGCCAGAAAGACCACCCTGGTGGATTATGGGTTCCGCCTGCCCTGCGCCTACGACAACCGGCCCCTGAAATTTGAGGAGTTTGAGAAGCGGGTGCATCAGATCGTCTACGTCTCCGCCACGCCCGGGGAGTATGAACGCACCCGGTCGGGACAGATTGTGGAGCAGGTTATCCGGCCCACCGGCCTGCTGGACCCGATGATCCAGGTCCGCCCGGTGGAGGGACAGATTGATGACCTGATCGACGAAATCAACACCCGCACCGCCCGGAACGAGCGCATTCTGGTAACGACCCTTACCAAGCGGATGGCGGAGGATCTGACCACCTACCTCCAGGGCGCGGGCATTAAGGTGCGGTATATGCACCACGACATCGACGCCATGGAGCGGATGGAGATCATCCGGGATCTGCGCTTAGGGACGTTCCATGTTCTGGTGGGCATCAACCTGCTGCGGGAGGGCCTGGACCTGCCCGAGGTGTCTCTGGTCGCCATTTTAGACGCGGACAAGGAGGGCTTCCTCCGGTCGGAGACCTCCCTGATCCAGACCATTGGCCGGGCCGCCCGAAACGCGGAGGGCATGGTGGTGATGTACGCCGATACCGTCACCCCCTCTATGCGCCGGGCCATCGACGAGACGGAGCGCCGCCGGGAGAAGCAGGACGCCTTTAACAAGGCCCACGGAATCGTGCCTAAAACGGTGATCAAGTCGGTGCGCAACCTGTTGGACCTGGATGCCCAGGAGGGCAGGGATTCCGCCGAAAAGCGGGGGGAGATTCAGGGCCTTACCAAGCAGCAGAAGGCCGAGCGGATCGCCCGGCTGGAAAAGGAGATGCGCGAGGCCGCCAAAATGCTGGAATTCGAGCTGGCAGCGGCCCTGCGGGACCAGATCATCGAGCTGCGGGGGAAATAATCTATGGCAAAGAAGGACGAAAAAACCAACGTCATGCGGGTTTTGGAACAAAAAAGTATTCCCTATACTCCCCACGCCTACGACCCCGGCACAGGAATGGACGGGGTGAGCGTGGCCCAGCAGCTAGGCCAGGACCCGGCGTGCGTATTCAAAACGCTGGTGGCCCGGGGGGCCTCGGGAGGGCTGTACGTGTTCGACATCCCGGTGGGGGATAACCTGGACCTGAAGAAGGCCGCAAAAGCGGTGGGGGAGAAGTCCGTGGCCATGGTCCGCCAGAAGGAGCTGCTGCCCCTGACAGGCTACGTCCACGGCGGCTGTTCCCCGGTGGGCATGAAAAAGCAGTACCCCACCGTCTTTGACGAAACAGCGGAGCTAATTGACACCATTATGGTGTCCGCCGGAAAGATTGGCTTTCAGGTGGAGCTGTCCCCCGCCGCCCTCATCGCCCTGGTAGGCGGGACCACGGCGGATTTGACGGCGGACTAGCAGTCCTCTTCCTGGAATGGACTCACCAGGGACAGGCCGAAATCCAGGCCCATGGCAAAGGTTTGCAGGGCCTCCTCCTTCCGGTCTGCCGGGATGGGGTAAAAGCTTTTCAGGCTTTGGTGAAGATAATAGACCGTATTATTCATAGTAAAGCCTCCAAAGTAATAATCTTGTTATTACTATTGTACACGAACTCTCATTATTAGTCAGAGAGGAATTGAAAATGGATAAAGTTATGCTTCCCTGTGGTCAACGTTTGAAAGAGCTCCGTAAGGAGAAGGGCCTTAAACAAAAGGAAATGGCTGGTATCCTGGAATGTACAGATCGCAATTATCAAAAAATGGAATATGGAGACATTAATATTCCAGGCCTAACCCTCATTCAGTTAGCGGATTATTTCGATGTCAGCCTTGACTATTTGGTTGGCCGCAGTGAAGAAAGGAGGCGTTTCTGATGGCAAGCAGCCCTGATTTTGTCAATTTCATCTGCGAGCAGCTGGAAGGGCTGGGGGCTGTCCGGTCCCGGAAGATGTTTGGGGAGTACATGGTCTACCTCAACGACAAGCCGGTTATCATCATCTGTGACGACAGGCCGATGGTGAATATGCTGCCCTGTTTGGAGGAGCTTCTGCGGAGCCGTCCCGTCCAGCCTCCCTATGAGGGGGCCAAGGACCACTACCTGCTGGACCCTGATGACCGGGAAACCCTCCGGGAGGCCGCCCGGCTGGCGGAGGAGGTCACTCCCCTGCCCAAAAAGAGAGCGCCCAAAAAGAAGGAAACTGCCAAAACGGAGGGGCCGCCGCCCTGGGACGTGGTCTGGCCCCGGCAGATGCAGCCGTCCCTGTCCGATATCGGAGCCTGGGTGAATAACCCGGCTTTTGAAGAGCTGTTGTTGTGGATGGGAGAGGCCTACGGGGTGGAGCCCTTGGTGGAGTTCAGCCGGTGCTCTTTGGACAAGGGGTGGAATGTCAAATTTAAGAAGGGAAGCAAATCCCTATGTGTGCTCTATGTCCGGCAGGGGTGGTTTACCGCCATGGTGACTTTGGGGGCCAAGCAGCTCTTGGAGCTGGAGCCCCTGTTGCCCACCTTCTCCGCCTCCTTCCGAAAGCTGTATGAGAAGACCGCCCTATTCAACGGCGGCAAGTGGCTGGTGGTAGACGTAAAAAAGCCTGAACAGCTGGAGGAGGTCCAGCGGCTGGTTTTGATGAAGGCCAAGCCGGCAAAAAAACAGGTTTGACATAAGATATTTGTTTTCTATCCGATAAAAACTAACAATTTTCCCGCCCAAGGCGGAGCAAAAAGGAGAACCAAAGCTATGCACACACACATTTCCGTCAAGGGCGCGCGGGTGAACAACCT
>CANDCW010000157.1 GCA_947383275.1 uncultured Bacillota bacterium | reverse complement strand
GGCTGCTGTGTCACAGCGAGGAATGTGTGTGCAACATCGCCGCCGCTGTTGGCATGAGCGACCCCGCTGTGTCCCACCATCTGAGGATTCTGAAAAGGAGTGGGATCATTGAAAGCCGCCGGGACGGGAAAGAGGTCTACTACACTTTGGCGGACACCACCCAGGCGAAGCTGCTGCACCGAACCATTGACGCACTGTTTGAGATCACCTGTCCTACCGACTGATAGAAGAAATGCGCCGCGCTTACGAAAGTGCGGCGCATTTCCTGTGTTATTCCCTTACTCCTGCGCCGGAGTTTCAAACCGCTTGACCCGCATGGCGCGGATAGCGTTCAGAATGGCAATCACCGAAACGCCTACATCCGCAAACACCGCCGCCCACATATTAGCGCGGCCCAGCGCCCCCAGGATCAGCACCAGGAATTTGACCCCCAGGGCAAAGACGATGTTCTCATTGGAAATGCGGATGGTCTTACGGGCGATCTGCATAATAGCGGCGATCTTGGACGGTTCATCCGTCATCAGTACCACATCAGCGGCCTCGATCGCCGCATCGGAGCCGAGAGCGCCCATAGCGATGCCCACATCGGCCCGCGCCAGCACAGGAGCATCATTGATACCGTCACCCACGAAAGCCAGCATCCCCTTATCGCTTTTCTGTGCCAGCAGTTCCTCCACACGGTCTACTTTGTCGGCGGGGAGCAGTTCGGTGTAGGCTCGATCCAGACCCAGGCGGTGAGCCACGTCCTGCCCAACTGCATCCGCATCGCCGGTGAGCATGACCGTCTGGCGAATACCGGCGGCTTTCAGCGTCTTAATGGCAGCGGGCGCGTCTGCCTTGATTTCATCCGCAATCACAATACACCCTGCGTATCTTCCATCAAAGGCCACATAGACCACAGTACCAATAGCGTTGGAGGCCGTATAGGGAATATGCTCCCGCTCCATCAGCTTGGCATTTCCGGCCAGCACCGTCATACCGTCAATCACCGCCTGGACACCATGCCCCGCGATCTCCTGCACATCGGTAATACGGCTGTTGTCAATTTTCTTGCCATAGGCTTTTTGGATGGACAGCGAGATCGGATGATTGGAGTAGTCCTCCGCATACGCCGCCAGTTCCAGAAGTTCCTCGTCCGTCATGCCATTTGCTTGAATTTCTGTGACAGCAAAGGAGCCTTTTGTCAAAGTGCCGGTCTTATCGAACACAACGGTTTCCGTGTAGGCCAGTGCCTCCAGATAATTGCTGCCCTTGACGAGTACGCCGATTTTGGACGCGCCGCCGATGCCACCGAAGAAACTGAGCGGAATGGAGATCACCAACGCACAGGGGCAGGAAATCACCAGGAAGGTCAGCGCCCGGTAAATCCAAATACTGAACGCCTGTCCCGTTACCAGCGGCGGCAGGACTGCCAGAGCGAGGGCGGCGAATACCACCACCGGCGTATAGTACCGGGCAAAGCGGGTGATGAAGTTTTCCATGCGGCCCTTTTTGTCGCTGGCGTTCTCAACAAGGTCAAGGATTTTGGCTACGGTGGATTCTCCAAATTCCTTGGTGGTCTGGATGGTTAAAATGCCGGTCTGATTGATGCACCCGCTGATAACCTCCATGCCTGCCTCCACCTCACGGGGCATGGATTCTCCCGTCAGAGCAGAAGTGTCCAGCGTGGAACTGCCCTTAATGATCTTGCCGTCCAGTGGAACACGCTCACCGGGCTTTACAATGATGGTGTCACCGATCTGCACGTCCTCCGGGTCTACTTGGATCAGCTTGCCGTCTTTCTCAATGTTGGCGTAGTCCGGGCGAATATCCATCAGGCTGGTGATGGAGCGGCGGGACTTGGAAACAGCATAGGACTGGAACCACTCGCCCACCTGATAGAACAGCATAACGGCCACGCCCTCGGAGTGTTCACCCAGAATCAGTGCGCCAACTGTTGCGATAGTCATAAGGAAATTCTCGTCAAACACCTGACCATGCAGGATGTTGGTGATGGCTTTCCAGACAATATCCCAGCCGATCACCGCATAGCAGACGAGGTAGACCCCCAGCTCCGCCCAGCCCTCCAGATGGAGCAGGCCACCGGCGGCGAACAGCACCGCCGCCACGATAATACGGACCAACAAATGCTTTTGTTTTTTTGTCATGTTGATACTCTCCTTTCCGCAAGAACACCGGCCACCCAAGGGTAGCCGGTGCTTTTGCACAGTTACGCTTTGACCGTCACATCCGGCTCGATCTTCTTGATGAGTGCCTTGGCCTCGGCCAGCACGCTGTCAAACTTCTCGTCCGGGGCCTCCAGCACCATCTTCTGGCCCAGGAAGTTGACGGCCACGCTGGTCACGCCGTCGATCTTCTGGACGGCGTTCTGGATTTTGTCGGCACAGTGGCCGCAGTCCAGGTCAATGAGTTTAATGGTCTTTTTCATAGCGTTAAGTTCCTTTCTTTGTTGAAATATGTGGTTTGTGGTTGGTTAGACATGGCCGAACGATTAAAAGTCTGTTTAATCGTTTCGCTTTGCAGTATAGCCGCCAGCCCCCGTAAAGTCAATGCTTTTTGGCCCGATATTCCTCTTTGGAGCGCAAAACCTCCTGATTGGATTTCTCCCGGAAAACAAAAACCATTTGGATAAAAAATGCTCCACAATGGAGCGGACAGCGGAGGTGAAAACCGTTTATAATAGCCCTCGGTCAATGCCATTCCCCTACCGGGGATGGGTATTGATACAAAACATAAGAAAGAAGGGATTATTTTGCGTAAGGAGCAATTTGACATCACAGGCATGACTTGCTCCGCTTGTTCAGCCAGGGTGGAAAAGAGCGTTGCCAAGCTCCCCGGCATCCAGGAGGTGTCTGTCAATCTGCTGAAAAACAGCATGGTGGCATCCTATGACGAAGCTGCACTTGACACGGGGCAGATCATCCAGGCGGTGGAAAAGGCTGGGTACGGAGCGATCCCCAAGGCTGGGCAGAACAAGCCCGCTGTCGAGCGAACAGCCGCTTCTGTCCCTGCTGGTAAACCGGCGGTCAGCACCGCCCAAGCGGAGTACAAACAAATGAAGGGCCGACTATTGCTGTCCGCCATCTTCACCATTCCCCTGTTTTACATCTCAATGGGCCACATGATGGGGTGGCCGCTACCCAGCGGTCTGCTGGGAATGGAGAACGCCATCACCTTTGCGTTCACCCAATTCCTGCTGCTCATTCCCGTGGTGTTCGTCAATGCGAAATACTACCGCA
>CANDCW010000156.1 GCA_947383275.1 uncultured Bacillota bacterium | reverse complement strand
AACAAGATCGGCTACCGGCTGGAGGTGGAGCCGTGAAGTTCCATTTGAAGATGACCCTGTGTATGCTGGCGGTGCTGGCCGTCCTGTTCGGAGCGGGTGGCAGCCTGCTGATTTCCGAATCCTTTGAGGACTCTCTGGAGCGGGAGAAGGCGGCGGCCCTGGGCGACTACCGCATGGCCTGGGGCACCCTGCAGATCGTCAACAGCATGGATACCTACCTGGACAGGGACGCTATCGTCAAGACGATGGAGCAGTTATACCAGCAGAACAGCGCCTCCTGGTCGGCCCTGCGGCTGTCTACCGGGGATGAAGTGCTGTATGAGAACAGAGGGACGCAGTCCTCATTGATTCAGACTGCCTGGTCCATTGAGGATCCTACGCCTGGCATCTGCCTGTTCCGCATCCTAGACAACGGGGCCGGGGCGCACTTTCTGGTCTTTTCCGGGGCAGTCGAGACCAATGGAGATGTTCTCTATCTCACTACCAGCCATGATGTTTCCGCTCTATACACAGCCCGGCAGGCCCAGCAGCACACCTATCTCCAGGTATTTTTCCTGATGTGTGTTCTATGCGCGGCGCTGTCCTACACGGTGTCGCGGCTGCTGACCGCCCCGCTGGGCGGGCTCTCCCGGGCCTCCCGAGCCATTGCCGCTGGCAATTTTGCCAGCCGGGTGCGGGTCCGCTCCAATGACGAAATCGGAGCCGTATCCACGGACTTCAACACCATGGCGGAAAAGATGGAGCAGACCGTCTCCGAGCTGAACCGGGCTGTGGAGGAGCTGCACCAGGCGATGGAGCGGCAGGAGCAGTTCACCGGCAGCTTCGCCCATGAGATGAAAACGCCTATGACCTCCTTGATTGGCTACGCGGAGCTGCTGCGTAGCGGGACGTTGACCCCGGAAGAGCAGTTGGAGGCCGCGGACTACCTGTATTCGGAGGGAAAACGGCTGGAGAGCCTGTCACACAAGCTGTTGGAGCTCCTGGTCCTGAAACGGCATGACCTGCCCTTCGCCAAAGTCTCTCCGGCGGAACTGATTGAGGCGCTGGTAGAGAGACTGCGGCCGCTGTACGCCGCCAAAGGGATTCGTCTGTCCTGCGTATGCAAGGCGGGGGCCTGCCTGATGGATGCAGACTTGGTCTGGTCCCTGCTCTTGAACCTGGCAGACAACGCACAGAAGGCCATAGAGCAGGGCGGGGAAATACAGTTTCGGCAGGAGATGCTGGCGGACGGCTGCCTCATCCATGTCCTGGACAGTGGCCGGGGGATCCCACCCCAGGCGCTGGAGCATCTGACAGAAGCCTTCTACCGGGTGGATAAGGCCCGGTCCCGGGCACAGGGTGGTTTCGGTCTGGGACTGTCCCTGTGCCGGGAGATTGCCGCTCTCCACAACGGCAGGATTCGATTTGAAAACCGGCCAGAGGGTGGCGCCTGCGTGACGGTGGATCTAAGAGGGGGCCGGCCATGAGAACAATCAAACGATATATCCTCCCGCTGTTTACGCTCGTGCTTATTACTGTGGGCGCGGCGATGCCCCTTGCAGTTTCGCAAATGCAGGACAGCCGGATCAGCAGCCTGCGGGAAGAGTTCCTGCTTAATACGGTTAATCTGACGCTCCAGCAGGATGTTGGGGTAAGTCCGGTTCTCCGCCTGATTGCAGGAGAGTGTAACAGCATCCTGTGGGAGGAGGAAACAAAGCTCACCGAACAGGATGCAATCGAAGCCGCTAAGGCGGTGCTAACTGAAATGGAGGCCATGGACCTATTGTCTGTGGGCGATTTGGCACTGATACGAGACGCAGAGGGACGAGCTGAACCGATTCTCTTAATTGGCGGCGACGGCAGCTCCGCACTGGTTTGGAACTGTTATTCGTACAGCGAGAATGTGCCATACCAGATGTGGATTGATGACACGACGGGTAAGGCCGTACAGTTTCTGGTGAGCAGCCCTACGCCCCGAGATACGGATGCCGCCCACGCCCTGGTTGCAAACTGGAACATATTCTTTCAGGGCTACTATGGAATTGAAATTGTCAGTGTGAAAGAGGAGTCTCAAGACATTGATTCCGGCGGCATTCTATACCAGTTCGTTTTTGGGGCTGATTTGCAGGACGGCTTGGATGTCTGTGAGCTGGAACTGAAACTGTTTGGCGGCTTAGCGATCTTTAAGTAAAATGATGCAGTTTCGTTGCCGGAATGTTAATGGTTCTTTCTATCCTCCCGCTATGATAAAGGCATCTCAAATAAAGAAGGTGCTTATCATGAACCAAGGAGAAGTGATGATGCGGTCTCGCGGCAAACGTGTGCGCAGGCGTAGACGCAGACGGAGCAGAGGATTGGGGAATTGGTTTCTCCCTGTTTCGGCTCTTTGCTTTCTGCTTGCGGTTTGCATCATGGGATTCAAACCGGACGCCTCAGCGCAGGGTGATTCCACATCACTGGCGAAAACCGCTTATCAGCCCAATAGCTCCACCCAGACCAATCCGGATTCTGCCACAGACACGCTCAAGGTTATCGAGCAAGGTGCTTCTACCCAAACTGACCCAAATTTTTTCCCGCTGCAGCCTGAGCCTTCAGTCGGCGCCCAGCAGGATCCCAGTTCCACATCGCCAGAGGCCAGCGGCAGCCCCAAAACCACCACACCAGACAAAGATAGCTGGAATCTGCTTCTGGTAAACCCCTGGAACCCGTTGCCGACAGACTATTCTCTCTCCCTGACAGAACTGAAGAACGGGCTCTCAGTGGATAGCCGGTGCTATCCGGATTTACAGGCCATGATGGACGCTTGCCGGGCGGATGGTCTGTCCCCAGTCATCTGCTCCGCCTACCGTACACAGGAGTACCAGGAGAAGTTGTTCCAGAATAAGGTTGACCGCCTGATAGCACAAGGATACTCTGAGGCTGACGCCCCAGTGGAGGCAGGGAAATCTGTGGCAGTCCCAGGTACTAGCGAGCATCAGTTGGGACTGGCAGTGGATATTGTGGACATCAATAATCAGCATCTGGATGAAACCCAGGAGAGCACCGCTGTGCAGAAGTGGCTGATGGAGCACAGCTGGGAGTATGGTTTCATCCTCCGCTATCCCAATGACAAAAGCGAGATCACCGGTATCATCTATGAGCCTTGGCATTACCGCTATGTGGGGCACGAGGACGCGGAGCAGATCCATTCCCTGGGCGTCTGCCTGGAGGAGTATTTGGAGGGAGTGTCCTGATGGAATTTTACGCAAATGAGGGAAAGGACGTATTGATCCAGGCAAACGGGA
>CANDCW010000155.1 GCA_947383275.1 uncultured Bacillota bacterium | reverse complement strand
TCCGCCAGGGCGTTGAGGGCCAGGCCGGTATCCACCGAGGAGATGGTGCACACCACGTTCAGGTCCACCAGCTGTTCCAGCTCCTCCCGGTCCGTTGTGGAGCGGAGCATCAGGATCTCCTCGTCCTCAAAGCCCGCGTCCCGCAGCTTTTTGGCCTCCCGCACCTCGCACACAGCGAAACGGCCGATGCCCTCTGCCCGGAGCAGCCTAGCCATGGGGACGATGCCGGCCCCGCCGCCGTCTCCGGTGAGTACCCCATAGATGGCCGCGCCCGCAGCCCGTTCCTTGATGACGGACAGGTTGTGCTTCACCGCGGCTTTCTCAATCACCAGCTTGCGCATAAGAACAGCCCCCTTTGTCTCTCTGGGAATACCTGGTTAGTCTGCCCACGTCCGTGGCCCCGACATACTGATTCTTATTATTTTACCACTTCTGGGGAAAAATAGCAATGGAAAAGCCTCCTCTTTCCGCCGGCGGGGGAAAGAGCCTGATTAAATTTTTGCCTGGGCGGCGGTTTGGTTGCAATTCGGGAATATTTGGTGTAAAATACTAACACGATATTTTAGATTGGAGGAGCATGGTTATGGACGATAAGGTAAAAGCCCTGCTGGAGCGCGTCAGGGGGACCGCCGGCTACGCTGCTGACGCCGCGGCGGACGGCGCCCGGGCTGCGGGCAGGAGAGCGGGACAAATGGTGGATGTGGCCAAGCTGAACGTCCAGCTCTTCGACCTGAACGGGGAGTACAACGACATCCTCCGCCAGCTGGGCCGGGTGATGGTGGAAACCCACAGGGGCGAAGTGCCTGAGAGCAATAAGATCAGCCGGCTTTTGGCCCGGGCGGACGAGCAGACGTCCAAGATCACGGAATTGAAGGGCCGCATCTCCGCGCTGAAGCAGTCCCAGTCCTGTCCCGCCTGCGGCGCGCCCTGCGGCAGGGAGGACAAGTTCTGCCGCCAGTGCGGCGGAGCGCTGTAAGGAGGATTTTATGGATTACACGATGGAACAATATCAGGCCAGCGCCCAGGCAGTCCGGGAGCGGCTGGCAGGCTTTACGCCCAGCGTAGCCATGGTGCTGGGGTCTGGGCTGGGGTATTTGGGAGATGAGGTGGAACATCCCGTTGCTATCGACTATAGGGATATTCCCCACTTTAAGGCATCTACGGCCCCGGGACACAAGGGGCGGCTGGTCTTTGGGATGCTGGAGGGGCAGAGGGTAGCCGTCATGCAGGGGCGGATGCACCACTATGAGGGCTACTCCTACGAGGAGGTATCCTACGCCGTGCGGGTGCTCAGGCTGCTGGGATGCAAAACCCTTGTCGTTACCAACGCCGCCGGGTGCGTCAACACCGCCTGGAAGGCGGGGGACCTGATGCTGATTACCGACCAGATCAAGATGTTTTCCCAGTCCCCCCTCCGGGGGGAGAATCTCCCCGAGTTTGGCGTCCGCTTCCCGGATGCCTCCCATTTGTATACCGTCCGTCTCCAGGAGCTGGCCCGGGAGATCGCCAGGGAGCAGGGCATTCCCCTGCGGGAGGGGGTCTACTTCTACTGCTACGGGCCCCAGTATGAGACGCCGGCGGAAATTCGCGCCGCCCGCCTGTTGGGCGGCGACGCGGTGGGCATGTCCACAGCACCCGAGGTCATTGTGGCCGGCCACTGCGGTATGGAGGTGCTGGGGCTGACGCTGCTGTCCAACATGGCCGCCGGAATTCTGGACCAGCCCCTGTCCGAGCAGGAGGTCCTGGACGCCGCAGCCGCTGCCCGGGAGAAATTCTCCGGGCTGGTGCGGGCCTGCCTGAGAAAGATGTAACCACAAGGAGGATGCCGCATATGGCTATTTTATTTGAAAACGTTACCGCAGTCACCATGGATCCGGCAAATCCGATTGTCAAGAATGCCTTCGTGCTGGTAGACGGCGCTCAAATCGCTTCGGTGGGGACAAAACGCCCCGCCGGGGAATTTGAACGGGTCGTCAATGGCGCCGGCAAGGTACTTATGCCCGGCTTTGTCAACGCCCATACCCATGTGCCCATGACCCTGATGCGGGGCTACGGCGGGGGGTGCGATCTGCACACCTGGCTCAACGACTACATCTTCCCCGCTGAGAACAAGCTGGACGGCCGGTGCGTGGCCGCCGGAGCGGCCTTGGGGCTGGCGGAGATGATCGCCTCCGGCATCACCTGCATTGCCGACATGTATATGCACACCGAGGCCATCGCCCAAACGGTGCTGGAGGCGGGGATCTCCGCCAACCTGTCCTGCGGGGCGGTATACTTCGGCGACCCGGCGGACTTCTCCCCGGAGAAGTGCGGCGACTGCGGAAATCATATCCGCCTCTATGAGAACTGGCACAACGCCGGGGACGGGCAGATTTTGGTGGACGCATCCATCCACGCGGAGTATACTTCCTCCGCCCCCGCCTGGGAGTGGGTGGCGGACTTTGCCCAAAAGCACGCGCTGCGGATGCACGTGCATGTGTCAGAGACCCACTCTGAACACGAGAAGTGCATCGAAAAATACGGCGTCACTCCCGCGCAGCTTTTGGACAAGTACGGCGTGTGGCAAAACGGCGGCATCGCCGCCCACTGTGTCTATCTGTCCGGCGGGGACGCGGAGCTGTTTGCCAGCCGGGGGGTCACTGCGGTCCATAACCCGGTGTCCAACCTGAAGCTCATGTCCGGGGTAGCGCCGCTGTTCTTCCTCCGGGAGTGCGGCATGAACGTGGCTCTGGGCACCGACGGGGTGGCTTCTAACAACAGCCACAACATATTTGAGGAGATGAAGGTGGCCGCGCTGACCCAAAACTGCAATTTCGGTGAGGACCACGGCCTGCTCCAGGCGGCGGATGTTCTGGCTATGGCCACTGTCAACGGGGCCAGGGCCCTGGGCCGGGACGCCGGGGTAATTGCTCCGGGCAAAATCGCTGACCTGATCCTGGTGGACTTTACCCACCCCAACCTCTTCCCCTGCCATGACGTGATGGAGAACCTGGTCTATTCCGCAGCTCCCTCCAACGTTGTGATGAATATGGCCCGGGGCAAAATCATATATGAGAATGGGACATTCCTGACCCTGGACCTGGAGAAAATCCGGGCGGAGGTAGGGGAGTATGCCCTGCCGAAGATTTTCGGCTAAAGAGAGGGAAATTAAGGGCCGCCCTTTTCGAAGGACGGCGGTTTCAGGGCAAAGCCCTGGCGGGTTTGGGCGGAGCCCAACCAAACAAGGAGGCGCCTATGGCCCAGCGTGACGCGTCCCCCGGCGGGGGCGGAAAACAGAATACCTTTTTCGGCGGGGCGGCCATCCTGGCGGTGGGCATCCTGGTGGTAAAGCTCATCGGCATGTT
>CANDCW010000154.1 GCA_947383275.1 uncultured Bacillota bacterium | reverse complement strand
AGCGCGGCCCGATCCAGTTCAATCCAGGCCCGTCCAGTCTGAACAGGACGGGGCGGCTGGATCAGCAATATCATCTGCGACAGCAAAAAGCTGGATACCAAGACCAGGATAAAAAGCACAACTGTGTTTTCCACCAGCAGGCCGGTCAGCCCGACAATTTTTGCTGCTCTCCGCACCAGCACAAGACACCAGGGATGGATCAGATACACCACGGTTGTCAACTGACGTAAACCGCGCCGCTCCCCCTGATTTGCCTCCAACAGCAGAGAAAACAGGAATATCATCAGGAACGGGAAGAAAAAATACATACTGTCGTGTCTTTGAATACCTGACCGATGGAGTAAAAGCGCCTCTACGATCAATGCGGCCAAAGAACACAGAAGCCCAATAACAGAAGTCCTCCGGCTGAATACGATCCCTGCCGCCCCCAGCAGGAGAAACAGCGGCACATAGAAAAGTCCGTTTCGGGTGTAGTCAAACACCTGGAAGATACCATTGTAAAAGGCGGAGATAACGGGGATACCTGACACAAGGCCGTAGTAGCTCTCTCCACCCAGCCCGATCAGATACAGCGCCCCGGCAATCGGGATCGCCGCCTGTGGCTTGAAACGGCTGAGATAGTAGGCGATGGGCGTACCCAGCAGCAGAGCGGGGAGATACCATAGGTGATAAAAACTGCCGTCAAAGATCACCCGGCGAAAAAAATCCGGCGATAGCTGTCCGGCGTAGTAGTTCAAGGGCAGGTACAGCAGTACCCCCACACCGTAGAGCATCGCCGTCTTTGTCAGGAATTTTCCCGTAGAACGCCAGTTTCCACGGGCCAGAAAATAGCCGCTGACCATAATGAAGAATGGGACGGCCACCCGGCGCAGGACGGTCAGCAGCCAGAGAAATTCGCCATCGGTGGAGCGGGTGTGAATGGCAACAACAAGGATCGCGGCAATCAGCCGAAAGTCGTCTAAAGCTGGAAATTTTTTCGCTTTCAAGTCGGCACCTCCAAGGAGAACGGCTTTTGATGTTTGTGGTATTCCTCTAATGTCCAGCCATGCTCCACTATGATCTCCGCATGGGGGACGCCTACATAGCGGAAATGCCACGGCTCATGGGCAATCCCGGTGACGGCCTCTTTTCCTGCCGGGTATCGCTCAATAAAGCCATAAGCCGCCGCCCGCTCCCGGAATGTTTGGCAGATGCCCTCATAGGGGAAATAGGGACGGAGAAAGTCAATATCCGGCTGGGTCAGTCCCAGGTCAATAGCAAGCCCGGTTTGGTGTTCGCTGTGGCCGGGTCTGGCTACAAATTGCTTTGTAAATTCTTCTCCATTCTCCCAAAGGGAACGGATATAAATTTCATGCTGTTCCTCCTGGGAGCGCCAGCCGCTTACCGCTGTGATAAAACGCCAACCGTCCAATTCCTCCATAAGTTTGTTTAAGGCAGAGGCCGCACGTTCATCCATCAGCACCCGCCCGCCCACTAAAACCAAAGATTGCGGGTTCCAGGAAATCGGATGCTCTTGATTTACCAACATCAAATCCCGCACCTGGGAGAGTTCTACGATCATCTTTTCACCGCCAGTTCAATCAGAGCGGAAATGACCTGCTCAAAGGACATCCCCGCCGCTTTCATCATATTGGGGTAGCGGCTGTGGGCGGTAAAGCCGGGGATGGTGTTGACCTCGTTGAATACCAGCCTGCCCTCGGTTGTCAAAAACTGATCCACGCGGGCAAAACCCTGACAGCCCAGCGCCCGGTATATCCGTTTGGCGCTGGCTTTAATCTGCTCCCGCTGTTCCGCTGTAACGCGGGCGGGCACATGGATAGTGGAGGTTTCCAGGGTGTACTTTTCTGTGAAGTTGAAGAACCCCCCGGCCAGCTCAATTTCGTCCGGCTCCCCCACCGTCAGGGTTTCGTTTCCCAGGACAGCACAGCCTACCTCAAAGCCGGGGACAGCTTCTTCCATAATAATTTGGTCATCATATTGAAAAGCCAGTTCCAGAGCGGCAGAAAGTTGGCCCCGCTCCATGACCTTTGTGATCCCATAGGAGGAACCGGCCCGGACGGGCTTGACAAACAGCGGGTAGCCCAGTGTTTCCCCTTCGGCCAGGGCAACCGTGACGCCCATCCATCGTTCCAAAACGGTAGATTGGGGGATCGCCACCCCTGCGGCCTGGGCCAGCTTGTGGGCGCGGTCTTTGTCCATGCACAGCGCCGAGGCCAGCACACCGCAGCCCACCAGCGGAATGCCCGCCAGCTCAAAAAGGCCCTGCACCGTCCCGTCCTCTCCGTTACGGCCATGGAGGACAGGAAATGCGGCGTCCAGGTGGACTTCCTGCATACCTTCCGGCCCAAACACCAGGAGGGCCGGGGCGCTCCGATCATGGCGCATAACAGCGGGGACACAGGTTTCCACATTGTGCCAAGTGTCGCTTTCAAGGCTGTCCACCGGGCCGGTATAGTGGAACCAATCGCCCGCCTGGGAAATGCCCACCATCACTGGCTCATACCGGCTTTTGTCCATGTGCCGGAGAACGGCGGCGGCGGATTGGAGGGACACCCCATACTCCGGGGAACAGCCGCCGAACAGGACGGCGATTTTCAGCCTGCTCATTCCTCTCCCTGCCTTTCCGCCAGATATTCCTCCAGGCACAGGCCCTTTTCGTACATTTCCGTGGCCGCTTCTACGCCCACATAGCGGTAATGCCAAACTTCCTCCGCCACGCCGGTGATTTCGGTTTTGCTCCCAGGGTAACGGAAAATAAAGCCGTACTTGTAGCTGTTTTCCTGAAGCCAGAAATAGAGGTCATAGGTGGCCCCGTTGATGTCCACCGCCAGCCCGACTTGGTGTTCGCTGTATCCGGGAACGGCCACCCACTGCTTTGCCAGTTCTTCCGCCTCGCTCTTGGAGTGTCCTTCACTTCGATATTTGGATACCTTATCATCAAAGAGCTTCTGCTGCTTGGCCTGGGTGCGGTAGCCGGACACTACCATCGGAAGCTGATCCCAATTCCCCTCTTTGGCCGCTTCCAGCATTTCCATCAGAGGATCATAGATGCGTTCATCTACCTTTTCGCCGCCAGCTACCTCCACCAAATTGATCTCGTAGTTTTCGGGGATGGCGGTTTCATAGTTCACCAGCACCAAATTCCAATCGGTGTCGCTGGCCGCAGGCTGCGTGTTTTCAGCCAAGATACCAACCTGCACGTTGTCCTGCGCCTGGGTCGTGGTCGGAGCAGATGCACCCCTCACGGTTGTTTCTTCATCGGGTGTTTTTTCGCCAAAGGACATAAAGACGTAGACACAAAGGGCCACCACCAACAGCGTCGCCACAATATCTCCCCAGGGAAACCGCTTCCGGCGGCGCTTTTGACTG
>CANDCW010000153.1 GCA_947383275.1 uncultured Bacillota bacterium | reverse complement strand
CGGCGGGGGTGCAGGCCGCCAGCGCTGCGGCCATGGTCAAGGCCAGCAGCATTGCAAGAATCTTCTTTTTCATCGCTCGTTTCTCCTTCTCACTTTTTATTCACAGCGCGTCGCCGCGCTTTGTGACCGTATGCTCAAACCGGACGTACCCGGCCTGGATTTTTACGTATGCTACAAAGGATTCACGCCGCGCATCGCTCTTTCTGGCAATAATATAATAAAGGGAACGCCCGCTGGCAACGGGCGTTCCTTAAACTGCACAATTTTTACTTACTTTGCAGGCCGGTCACAAGCACGGAGCAATTTTCTTCCAAATTGTTCTTTTATGTGGCAAGACTGAACAAAATATTCAGGTGGAAAATCCCGTCCGCCACATAGGCCGTCAGCTCCCCCTCATATTTGTGGACGATCATCCGAATGCTCCGCATCCCGAACCCGTGGTAGTTTCGGTCCGCCTTGGTGGTGACGGGCAGGCCGCCCTCAAAAGTGCGTTCCCCATCAAAGTAGTTGTCCGACTGGATCACGAGCATATTTCCCCGCGCCTTCACCACCAGGTTTATGACGCGCCGCTGCTCCTCCTTAATAGCCTTGACCGCTTCCAGGGCATTGTCGATGATGTTGCCGAACAGGCAGTACAGGTCGCCGTCCGCCAGGAAGGCCAGCTTTTCCCCGTCCGCCATGCAGGAGAAGGTGATGCCGTTCTGCTCGCAGTAAAGGCTTTTCTCCGTCAGCAGCACATCCAGCAGCTGGTTCCCCGTCTCCACCTTGGCGTCGTAGATGGAGATGCTCTCCTGGAGGTCGGCCACCGCCTCAGGGCGCATATGCTCCCCCTGGGCGGCCAGCGCCCCCAGCTTGTAGCGGATGTCGTGGCACTTCACGTTGATGAGGTCGATCGTGTCCCGGGAGATCTCGTATTGCCGCTCGCTCTGGTGGACGGCATGCTGGAGGTATTCCAGCTCCTGACGCAGCTCCCGCCGCTCCACCGTCCGGGAGGCCAGCATCAGCACCACGGCGCACCCCAGCACCGAGAACAGGTTGCCCGCCTGCCGCAGGACGTAGTAGTCCCACAGCTCGAACCGGTTCTCCCGGTCCACACTCAGGTGGGAGAAATAGATGTCCTCCACCGAGCACAGGATGACGGTGATACTCAGCGCCAGGATGGCAATGGCCAGCATATGGTGGTCCAGCCGCCCGCCGGACATATGCCGCAGCATCCCCCGGATAAAGAGGAAGTAGACCGCCGCAGCCGCCAGGGCAAAAAAGGCGTAATACAGCACATGATAATAGAGATCAAATCTGGGACCCCAGCCGTCGTACCCGCGCAAGGCCTCCCCCCCGCACCAAAGGATCAGATACAGCTTATAGCACAGATTCTGGGCGGCGTAGGCCACGCTGGCGCAGAACAGGACAGTGGGGAAGGTTTCATCAAAGCACAGCCGGAGATGGGCCGTGGCGGCGGTGAACAGGAACACGTAGACGGTGATGCGCCCCAGGGCCGTCCCGCCCACGGCGCGGTAGAAGAAGGCCGCGCCATAGGCCAGTGCCAAAACAGCGCCGGCTCCGGCCAAAGTCCGTATCCAGAATCGAGGAGCCCGGTTCAGCTTTCGCGTGGTAAGGGCGTAGAACACATACAGCTCAAACAGGAATTCCAGGATGATTTTTTGATAGATCACGTTGACCTCAGCCATGGTTCCCACCTCCTGCCCCGGCGTACCAGTTGGTCAGCCCCTCCATAAACGCGGCCCGCCTGGGGCGGCTGATCTGGAGGGTGCGGTCCCCCACCTGCACCTCGGCTCCCTTTACACGCACGATAAACTTTGGATTGACCAGGTAGCAGGTGTTGCAGCGCAGAAATCCGTAGGAACCCAGCTCCTGCTCCACAGTAGACAGCACACCGGTCATCTCGATCACATCGTCGATCAGGTGGTAGTGGAGCCGGTGCTTGATAATCTCCACATACATCAGCTTGTCCGTGGAGATGCGGCACAGCCCGCCTGGGGCGTTCACCGTAAAGCTGCGCTCCTCGTTCATCAGGTAGATATCCAGTGCCTTTTTGAATTTCAGGAAAAAATCTTAGTAGCTCACCGGCTTGAGCAAAAAGCTCACCGCGTCCACCTCGTAGCCCCTCAGGGCGTACTGCACCAGGTTTGTGATGAAAATGATAGACACGTTTTTGTCATACCGGCGCAGCTCCACAGCGGTGTCCATGCCGTTTTTCCGCGGCATCTGAATATCCAGAAACGCCACCGCATAAACGGACTTATAGTTTTGAAGGAACTCCTCGCCGTCATAAAACCGGGTGATATTGAATTGCTGGCCAAACTCGGCGGCGTACCGCTGTATGTATGCCGTCAGGCGTTCAGCGGCGGCATTTTCGTCCTCCACAATGGCAACGTTCTTCACTCCTCGTCCCCCCCTCATCGTTTCCCATATTTCTCCCGCAAACTCTGATGCCCCTGCTGCTCCTGTTTCCGCAAATCGACCGCTGTGTATATCTCCCACTTCGGCTCCGCCGCGCCCAAATCAAGCACCTGTATCATTTCTGGATAATACGTTTCTGGATCAAAGCTAAAGTCACCAGCCCCCCGGCGTTGCCAGACCATCTCCTCCACCAACTCTGCCTTATCCGCTTCGTAACTGCCCAGCTCATGGGTGGTGTCGATCCGCTGTAAAAACTCCTCCGCCGCCAGCTTTCCCTCGCCGCCAGCTTTCCCTTCAGGTACTCCATCCGGGCCAGACGGGCATTCTCGCTCCAGGCATCGTACTGGCCGTAGTCCATGGGAATCAAACTGCCACGCTCATCCGGTGCTGCGTCCTGCCAGCGCAGAAGGCGGGCGTACGCCCTGTCCCGCAGCTGGTTGCAGATCTTGAGCGCCCCGTCCTATCCTCCACCAAGTTCCTTTTGAACCGCGCCCCCCGCTGTTTGCAGTGAAACCCATCCGTCACCCGGTCACAGTACCGGGTGGCTTTTTTCGTCTTGGGGATGAACCAACCCCAGCAGTAGTCGCACCGGGCAATGCGCTGCTTGTCCTGCTGAAAGTAGAGGGCCCGCTCCATCCCGTCAAAGGTCATCTCCAAAATGTTCCGCAGGCAAACCTGAGTGCGGATCGGCTCCTCCAGCACATGCAGCAGTTCCTCCGCGGCATTCAGTAAAAACAACGTGCCGCGAACAGCGGATGCTCGTCCCGCAGGCGTTTGATCTCCCTGCGGTATGCCCGGCAGTCGATCTCCACAGCGGCAATCAGATCCTTCGCCGGCGTGGTGGCTGGAAGTTGTTTATCAGTCCCATCCTCATAGTGGAGTATCGTTGAAAACAGGCCAACTCCTTTCTCCACCAACAGCAACTGTGACCCACTCAGTATCCCGTGCAATTTATTTTCCAAAAAAGATCACTTCCTGATGTAAAACCCTCTGCGCCTATTCTATCATGGGAACATCCCAAAGGGAAG
>CANDCW010000152.1 GCA_947383275.1 uncultured Bacillota bacterium | reverse complement strand
ACGCCGTTCCTCCCTCGCTTACTCCGCCCTAACTTACTCCGCCCTGAAATACAAGCCCATTGTACCATGCCGGGGTGTGGGCGGATAGGTGGAGGGGTTCCACCTGTTTATTTTCTATCAAGGTTGTGGTACACTGTGGACGAGGTGGATGGATATGAAAATCGACCGCTTGATGGGGATCGTTACACTCCTGCTCCAGCAGGACAAAATCACCGCGCCCGAACTGGCCCGGCGCTTTGAGGTGTCCCGGCGCACCATCAACCGGGATATCGAGGACATCTGCCGGGCGGGCATCCCCATCGTCACCACCCAGGGCTATGGGGGCGGCGTATCCATCGCGGAGGGCTTCAAGCTGGACCGGTCGCTGCTCACCGGGGAGGAGCTCCAGGCGATTCTCTCCGGGGTAAAGGGCCTGGACAGCGTATCAGACACACCCCGCTTCCCCGCGCTGGCGGAAAAGCTGGCCGATGGCAATTCGGACGATATCCTGATCGACCTGGCCTCCCACTATCAGGGGCCGTTGACAGAAAAAATCGCCGTCATTCGAGGGGTCATCCGGGACAGGCTGCCCCTCTCCTTTGACTACTACTATGAAAAGGGCCGGTGCCGCCGAATATTGGAACCCTGCAAGCTGGTCTTTCGGTGGTCGGCGTGGTATGTGTGGGGCTGGTGTCCGGAACGGGAAGCATTCCGCCTCTTTAAGCTGAACCGGCTGTGGAATTTGGAGCAGGGGGCGGAGCCATTTGAAAAGAGGGGGTTCCCGCCGGAGGAATTGGACTTTGACCGCCATTTTTCCGCCGGAACCTATCACCTCAAGGCACTGTTTGAGGAAAGCGAACGGTACCGGCTGGTGGAGGAATACGGCCCGGACTGTTGCCGGGAAACCCAGGACGGCCTGCTGCTGGAGCGGGATTTTGCCAGCTATTCCAATATGCGGGAGTGGGTGCTCAGCTTCGGGGGGCGGGCGGAGGTGCTGGAGCCGGAGGAACTGCGGGCCGACCTGCTGCGGCAGGCGGAGGTCATGGCGAAAAAATACCGAGGTACATGACATACCGCTGTCATGTACCTTTTGGTATGATGTCCCAGAAAGGAGAGATCGCCATGATCGAGTCAAGATGCGGCCTGCTGTGCGCCCAGTGCGCCTACCGGGAGCAGATGAATTGCCCCGGCTGCGTACATATGGACAAGCCCTTTTGGGGAGATGCCTGCCCGGTGAAGTTCTGCTGCGAGGGCAAAGGACATGACCACTGCGGTCAATGCGGTGAGTTCCCCTGCGGACTGCTTCATCAGTTTGCCTACGATGAAAAGCAGGGGGACGGCGGTAAGCGCATCGACCAGTGCAGGTGCTGGAGCGGGGAGGCGTCCCTGGTCTAAAAGAAAGGGCCCGAACCGTCAAATGCTGACGATCCGGGCCCTTTTGTCACCGCTTGCTCATGATTTTACCGTACATCTGCCGCTTGTCCCGCTCAAACCGCTGTACCACCAGCGTGACGTGATCCCCGGACTGGAAATCGGAATCCTCGTGCTGGTAGGAGTAGTTGCACATACAAACCGTCCCATCCGGCAGGTTGCAGAACACCCCGCCGCCGTACTTCCCGGCGATCACCGCGTACCGGCGGCTGCCCACGGGGTGGCGCTGCTCCGCGCCCTCGAAGGGGTTGGCCTCCGTCTCCTTCACCGAAATCAGCAGCTCCCGTTGGCGGGCTCTGTAGCCTTTCACGATGCAGTCCAGCTCATCGCCGGGACGGTACTGTTCCCGCAGGTCGGCGATGGCGGTGTAGCTCATCTCCCTCTGGGTGAGGTCGATGTCGTGGCCGTAGCACTCCGCCAGACAGCGGCGCGGCCCCACCGCCAGCAGGCGGCACTTCACCCGGGCACCCTCGGCGCACAGGTCGGGCCGGTGGGCAAAGAAATACCGCTGGGCCCGGGCTGCCTGCCGCCGGGAGGCGATGGCATAGCCCCCCTCCCGGTCCACCTTGGTGATGATGAAGTCGATGCTGGCCCCCATCATGTTTTGCAGCACGTAGTCCGGGCGGGCCTCGCCCGTCCACATCTCGGTGGCGGGGATGTAAACCGGCACCCGGTAGACCAGCACCACCACGCAGTACATGGTGCGCCGCTCCACCTGGCCGGTCTCCCGATTCCGCACGTTCATAGAGTGGGGGTCGGCGCCGATGACCGTGCCGGACAGGGCGCTGCGGCCCCGGAAGGAGGCGTAAATGGAGTTCCATGCCTGACGTTCCTCGGGGGACAGCCCCCGGTCCAACTCCCGGAAGTCCAATGCAAAGAAGCTCTGACGATCCGTCAGGGGCGGCACGGGAGGCGTGTCCTCGCCCGGTTCGAGCTCCGGGGGCTGCGGAGCGTCCTCCGCCATGGCGGACGGCGTTTCATCAGCGGGCAAAGCATCCTCCGTGGGTACGTCCCCAGCGGGGCCGGGTTCCTGCCCGTCCATGAGCGGCACATCCTCCGGCATGAGGCCAGGCGGTTCCACGGGCGGTTCGGCTTTCGGCCCGCTGTCCGACGGGAGCTCGGACACATCCACCTCCATCACCTCCGTGGCATTTCCGTCGTCCTCCACTGGCAGGGTGGGCTCATCACCGGATACGCACGGAGTGTCGCCCTGCTCCTCCATCTCCATGGTCAGGCCATCATCGGGCGCACCCATGTCCTGGGTTGGCTCCCCCAGCGGAGCGGGGGCCTCCATTCCGGGCGGTTCCTCCATCCCGGCGGTCGCCTGCTGAATTTCCTCCTCAATGTTGATTTTCTTCCTTGGCATAGTAAAATCCTCCTTGTGGTGTGATATATCTTCATGGCCCGTTGGAGCCATAGAAGCGATGGGAGCCGTCCGGCTGGCGGGCGGCGAAAAAGTGCTTGGGCGGCAGGGCCAGCCCCTGGAGTGCCTCTCCGCTGTCCGCGATCCAGACAATGCGTTCGGCCTTGCCCCGTTCCAGCAGTCCGGCGGGCGCGGTGTCCAGGGAAGCCACGGTGAAGGGGCGCAAATCGTCCCCGTAGGCGAAGCGCAGCAAGCGGGGCGGCTCGGCACTGGTGCTGATCACCCCGGGCTTGCCCCCGGTGAGTTCGATCATCACGTCGATGGCCTCCAGGCGGCGGGCATCCGGCTGGGCGTTGGACAGCCAGACCAACTCATCATCCATACGCACATCGAATGTGCCCATGCGAAGCTGCCGCAGCATGGCGTCCATGCGGGCCTGGGCCACCTCGAAGCTGTCCTTCTCAAACCGTCCCCGCACCAAGGCGTGGAGCTGCCGCCGCCGGACACACTTCAACGTCCGCAGCGTCTCCAGGATGAATTTCTGCTGTGTGGATAAAAGCATGGCCGTCACCTCCCGTCTGGCGGACGCCGGAGTCCATTCAAGTACGGGTCTACCATCAGGTCGCTCTCGCTCTCCGCAATGCAGTTGAAAATCGTGGCCATGGCGTAAGCCGTGGAGTTCTTCACCGGCCTGTCCAGATTGGCGTGGAGCTTGGCCTCGGCGGTCTGCAAAATCGTGTAGTCCAGCAGCTTCA
>CANDCW010000151.1 GCA_947383275.1 uncultured Bacillota bacterium | reverse complement strand
AGCGAGCTGCTGGGCAAGCCGGTGATTCTGGCCGGCGACGTGGTGGGCCCCGACGCCCAGGCCAAGGCCGCCGCCCTAAAGCCCGGCGAGCTTTTGCTGCTGCAGAACACCCGCTTTGAGAAGGGTGAGACGAAAAACGATTCCGAGCTGGCCAAGAAGATGGCCGCTCTGGCCGGGGCTGACGGGGTGTATGTTTCCGACGCCTTTGGCGCCGTCCACCGCGCCCACGCCTCCACTGCCGGCGTAGCCAGCTACCTCCCCGCCGTCTCCGGCTTCCTGATTCAAAAGGAGTTGGAAGTGATCGGCGGCGCCCTGGCCAGCCCCAAGCGGCCCCTGGTGGCCATTCTGGGCGGGTCCAAGGTATCCTCCAAGATCGGTGTCATCAACAACCTGCTGGAAATTGCCGACACCATCATCATCGGCGGCGGCATGGCCTATACCTTCTCCGCCGCCCAGGGCGGCAAGGTGGGCGACTCCCTGCTGGAGGCCGACTGGAAGGACTACTCCCTGGAGATGATCCAGAAGGCCAAGGACAAGGGCGTAAAGCTGCTGCTGCCTGTGGACACCGTCATTGCCGACAAGTTTGCTCCCGACGCGGACAGCAAGGTGGTTCCCACCGGCGAGATCCCTGACGGTTGGCAGGGCCTGGACATCGGGCCTGAAACGGTTAAGCTCTACTGCGATGCTGTAAAAGATGCGGGAACCGTCATTTGGAATGGGCCCATGGGCGTGTTTGAATTTGAAAAGTTCGCCGTAGGAACTAAGGCCGTGGCCGAGGCTCTCAGCAAAACCGAAGCCATTACCATCATTGGCGGCGGCGACTCCGCGGCTGCGGTGCAGCAGCTGGGTTACGCCGATAAGATGACCCACATCTCCACCGGCGGCGGCGCCTCCCTGGAGTTTATGGAGGGCAAAGAGCTGCCCGGCGTGGCCTGCCTGCTGGATCAATAATTTAGGAAATAGATTTTGGGGGATCACCCCCCTTTGTCAAAAATCTGGAAAAACAATTAGGAGTGATTTACCATGAATCGTCGTTACCGTAAGACAATTATTGCCGGAAACTGGAAGATGAACAACACCCTGTCCCAGACCAAGGCCTTTGCCGAGGAGATCAAGCCCATTATGCCCAAGGGCAAGTGGTGCAATGTGGTGCTGTGCGTCCCCGCCACCAATATCCAATCCGCTGTCCGTCTGTTTAAGGACTGCCACATCGCCATTGGCGCCGAGACCTGCCATGAGCTGGACCATGGCGCTTACACCGGTGAGATTACTGCGGAGATGATTAAAGAGGCGGGGGCCAAGTATGTCATCATTGGCCACTCCGAGCGCCGCCAGTACTACAATGAGACTGATTTCACCGTGAATAAGAAGGTCCACGCCGCCATCGAGGCCGGTCTGATCCCCATCATCTGCGTGGGCGAGAGCCTGGAGCAGCGGGAGCTGGGCGTCACCATGGAGCTTATCGCCTACCAGGTGAAGTGCGCCCTGGCCAACGTGGCCCCTGAGAAGGTGCGCCATATCGTAATCGCCTATGAGCCCCTGTGGGCCATCGGCACCGGAAAGACCGCCACTGCCGAACAGGCCGGCGAGGTCTGCCAGGCCATCCGTACCGTCATCCGCAAGGAGTATGGCGCCCATGTGGCCCGCTCCGTCACCATCCAGTACGGCGGTTCCATGAACGCCAAGAACGCCCAGGAGCTGCTGGCCCAGCCCGACGTGGACGGCGGCCTCATTGGCGGCGCAGCCCTGAAGCCTGCCGACTTCGTCAAGATTATTGAGGCGGCCAACCAGGAGTAATATCATCGCCTGGCACAGCCGGGCGGTCAAGAAAGGGTTTTTGTATGAAAACACCTACCACTTTGATCATCATGGACGGGTTCGGCGTGGAGGCTCCCTCCGCGGGCAACGCGGTAGTGAACACCCCCACCCCCAACCTGGACAAGTTTTTCTCCCAGTGCCCCCACAGCAGGCTGTCCGCCTCCGGGCTGGACGTGGGCCTGCCCGATGGGCAGATGGGCAACAGCGAAGTGGGCCACACCAACATCGGCGCGGGCCGGGTGGTATTCCAGGATCTGCCCCACATCAGCCGGGACATTGAGACCGGGGTTTTCTTTGAGAACCCCGCTTATTTGGAGGCTATGGACAACTGCCGGGAATGGGGTTCCGCCCTGCACCTCATGGGCCTGCTGTCCGATGGCGGTGTCCACAGCCATATCACCCACCTGTTCGCCCTGTTGAAGATGGCTCAGGACCAGGGGCTGAAAAAGGTCTATATCCACTGCTTCCTGGATGGCCGCGATGTGCCGCCCACCTCGGGCAAGGGTTATGTGGAACAGCTTCAGGCCAAGATACAGCAGCTGGGGATCGGCCGGATCGCCACCATCATGGGCCGGTATTACGCAATGGACCGCGACAAACGCTGGGACCGGCTTCAGAAAGCCTACGATGCTATTGCCTGCGGCCAGGCACCCTTTGTGGAAGACGCTGCTGACGCCGTACAAGCGTCTTACGACGCGGGGGTTACCGATGAGTTTATGGTCCCTGTGATGTGCGCCAAAGACGCCCAGCTAAAGGACAACGACTCGGTAATTTTCTTCAATTTCCGCCCTGACCGGGCCCGGGAGATTACCCGCTGCCTGGTGGACGAGGACTTTTCCGACATTGACCGAAAAACCGGTTTCATTCCTGTGGACTTTATCTGCACCACTGAGTACGACGCCACTATGCCCAATGTCACAGTGGCTTACCCCCGGCAGAAGCTGCAAAACATCTTTGGGGAGTACATCTCCAACCTGGGGCTCACCCAGCTGCGTATTGCCGAAACGGAAAAGTATGCCCATGTAACCTTTTTCTTCAACGGCGGCGTAGAGCAGGTTTTCCCCGGGGAGGACCGGTGTCTGATCAACTCCCCCAAGGTGGCCACCTACGACCTTCAGCCTGAAATGTCCGCCTATGAGGTCACTGAGGAGGCCGTCAAGCGCATCCTCAGCGGAGCCTATGACGTGATTATCCTCAACTTTGCCAACTGCGACATGGTGGGCCACACCGGCGTATATGAAGCCGCCTGCAAGGCTGTTGCCACCGTGGACGAGTGCGTGGCCAAGGTGGTGGAGGCCACCTCCAAGATGGGCGGCGTAGCTCTCATTACCGCCGACCACGGCAACGCCGAGCGGATGATCGACTCTGACGGGTCCCCCTTTACCGCTCACACCACCAATTTGGTGCCGTTCTGCATTGTGGGGGCCAATGTCCAGCTGCGGGACGGCCGCCTGTGCGATATCGCCCCCACTATGCTGGACCTGATGGGCCTGGAAAAGCCCGCGGAGATGGACGGCCAGACTCTGATTGCCCAATAATATGTTGCCCCGGCGGGGCGGTCCCGCTTATCAAATGATGATCCTATAACAATTTGAAAGGAGATCAACTATCATGAAGCAGATGATCGAAATTGTAGACGTAATTGGCCGTGAAATCCTGGATTCCCGCGGCAATCCCACCGTAGAGGTTGAGGTCTATCTGGAAGACGGCACCATGGGCCGCGC
>CANDCW010000150.1 GCA_947383275.1 uncultured Bacillota bacterium | reverse complement strand
GTGGAGAACCGGGAGTGGACCAGGGCGATGGCGGAGGTGTACGCCTCGCTTTGCAGGTCCTGATAAAACTCCCGCAGCTGGCCCACCAGGAACATCCCCTTATAGACGATGGTCCGGCTGGACAGGGAGGCCACATAGGTGTCGCCGCCCTACTGCTCGAACTCCCGCCGGACGATGTACAGCCGCCGGTCGAACTCCAGCCCGCGGGCCAAATGGTCCGGGCGGCGGACAAAGCCCTGCATGATCCGGGGCATTTTCGCCAGCGCCTTGTGGCCCAGCACCTGGGGGCACACCGGCACCTCCCGCCAGCCCAGGAACTCCATGCCTTCCTTCGCCACGATGAGCTCGAACATCTTCATGGCCTGGTTCCGGCGCAGGGTCTCTTGGGGAAAGAAGAACATCCCGATGCCGTAGTCCCGTTCTTCGCCCAAGGTAATGCCCCGCTCCGCCACCGTTTCCACAAAAAATTCGTGGGAAATCTGCAATAAAATGCCCACGCCGTCGCCGGTCTGGCCCTCGGCGTCCTTGCCCGCCCGGTGCTCCAGCTTTTCCACGATTTTCAGCGCGTCGTCCACCGTCTGGTGGGTCTTTCTGCCTTTGATGTCCACCACCGCGCCGATGCCGCAGGCGTCGTGCTCGAACCGGGGGTCGTACAGCGGCGCGGCGGGCCGCGTCTGATTCTCTCTCATATCAAAAACCTCTTTTCGGGGTCAAATCATAAACGGGACAGCGCCCCATGAGCGCCGTCCCGTTCTGTCAGGCGTCTCTGCCCGTTCCGATTTCGTCCAGCACCCGCCGGGCGGTGTCCGCCAGCCGCGTGCCCTGGTCCATGCTCCGCTTTTGGAGCCACCGGTGGGCCTCCGCTTCCGTCATGCCGTCCTGTTCCATCAGCAATGCTTTGGCCCGCGCCACCAGCTCCTTTTCCTCCTGGCTGCGCCGGGCGGGGGCCTGACTGGTCTGAGCCAGCTGGGCCAGCATCCGCACCGAGGCCAGCAGCGACCCCCGGCCCACCGGGGCAGGTAGCTTGAATATGCCCGGCGCGGCGCACAGCTCCAGTTGGGCCTGGGGGGCCACCATCAGCATGGCGCACCGCTGGGGCAGGTCGAAATACAGCGTCTCACAGCTTTCGTCCGTCAGCTTGAAGCCGCACACCACCAGGTCCAGCCGCAGCTTGGCCACCGTCCGCTTCACCTGGGCGGCGCTGCGGCAGGTGAGGCAGGAAAATTCTCCGGTGCTCTCCAGCGCCTCCCGGAGCCGGTCGCAGTTGGACTGGCGCTCAAAGGCCACCACGATCTGCCGCATGGCCCTCACCTCGCTTCCGGGAGATTCAGTAGTTCATCATGTATTTGTCCCGCTCCCAGCTGGAAACGCGGGTGCGGTACTCGTCCCACTCCGCCTCTTTTCCGGCGATGTACTGGCTGGAAACGTGCTGGCCCAGGGTGTCCATCACCAGCTTGTCCTTCTTCATGGCGATGAGGGCCTCCTCCAGGGAGCCGGGCAGGGCCTCGATGCCCTTGGCCTGCCGTTCCGCCGGAGACATGGCGAAGATGTTCTCGGTGACCTCCTCCGGCGGGGTCATCCCCTTCTCGATGCCGTCCAGCCCCGCCGCCAGGCAGACGGCCAAAGACAGGTAGGGGTTGCAGGCCGGGTCGGGGCAGCGCAGCTCCACCCGGGTGGCCTGTCCCCGGGCGGCGGGGATGCGGATGAGGGCGGAACGGTTGGAGGCGGACCAGGCCAGATAGCAGGGAGCCTCGTAGCCGGGGACCAGCCGTTTGTAGGAGTTGACCAGGGGGTTGGTGACGGCGGCCATGCCCTTCATGTGGGCCAGGATGCCCGCGATGAAAGCATACGCCTCCCTGGACAGGCCCTTGGGACCGTTCTCATCGAAGAACACGTTTTTCCCGTCCCGGAACAGGGACATGTTGGTGTGCATTCCCGAGCCGTTGATGCCGAAGATGGGCTTGGGCATGAAGGTGGCGTGGAGGCCGTTCTTCTGGGCCAGGGTCTTCACCGCCAGCTTGAAGGTCATGATCTTGTCGGCGCACTGGAGGGCGGGGGCGTACTTGAAGTCGATCTCGTGCTGGCCCTGGGCCACCTCGTGGTGGCTGGCCTCGATCTCATAGCCCATCTCCTCCAACGCCAGGCAGATCTCCCGCCGGGTGGACTCCCCGTGGTCCAGGGGGCCCAGGTCGAAGTAGCCCGCCTCGTCGTTGGTCTTGGTGGTGGGCTTGCCCTCCTCGTCGGTCTGGAACAGGAAGAACTCCGCCTCGGGGCCCACGTTGAAGGTGTCGTAGCCCATGGCCTTCGCTTTCTCCAGCACCCGCTCCAGCACCCCCCGGGGGTCGCCCACAAAGGGAGTGCCGTCCGGGTTGTACACGTCGCAGATGAGCCGGGCCACCTTGCCGTGCTGGGGCCGCCAGGGGAAGATGACAAAGCTGTCCAGGTCGGGCCAGAGATACTGGTCGGACTCGTTGATGCGGACAAACCCCTCAATGGAGGAGCCGTCGATCATGATCTGGTTGTCCACCGCCTTCTCGATCTGGGAGGCGGTGATGGCCACATTTTTCAGCTGGCCAAAAATGTCGGTGAATTGCATCCGGATGAACTTCACGTCCTCCTCCTTCACCATGCGGATAATGTCCTCTCTGCTGTAGCCCATGATGAGATCTCCTTTCTGTTTCCCTGCAAAATAGAAATCGGCGCTCCTGCCCCTTCCGGGACGGAACGCCGTTGTTCACGCCTGAACTGTGACCAGTATAGATGATAAACACAAGAAAGTCAAGCTCTTTTTGCAGCATAAAAAAATTTTATTGCACAATACAAGGCTATTAAACCTGATGCTTTGTATTTTATGCAAGTTATATATATCCAACTTGCACATTCAAGATAATCCACTTGACAGAAAATCGGCACAAAATATAATGACGCATAAGTCACGCAACACTTCAACGGCTCCAAGCAGATATGTCAGTATCGATGCACACGCTGAACAAGCTAAACGTGGATTGCCTAAAGCGGAATGCCCTCTCATTTGGGGCTATGGGCATCGGCCCTGAAAATCCGCCATGGCAACAGAGTCCCCATAGTAGTCTGCGGCGGTAATGCCGTCCACATGGCGAAGGGGGACAGTCTAATGTTCAATACACAGAAAGGACGGTGCGAGAGGCACTATGAGAGAACCAATCCATGTATTGAAAGGTATCCAACAAAAAGCAATCGACAAAACATACAAGTTCCAACGGCTATACCGGAATTTGTACAACCCTGAATTCTATCTGTTGGCCTATCAGATATATTGCCAAATTCCAGGGCAGCATGACGGCGGGCGCGGATGGAATCACCCTGGACGGAATGAACATGGCGAGAATTGAAGCCACCATTGCGTCCATCAAAGACCGCAGCTACCAGCCGAAGCCTGCCCGCCGGACATATATCATGAAGAAAAACGGCAAAAAGCGTCCGCTGGGCATTCCCTCCGCAAATGACAGGCTGGTGGAAGAAGTCGTGCGTTCCCTCCGGGCCGCGTTCTTCATCGCCATCGAAGACGATTGTATTCGCAAGAACCCGTTCAGCTTTGCCCTGAACAAAGTCCTGGAGG
>CANDCW010000149.1 GCA_947383275.1 uncultured Bacillota bacterium | reverse complement strand
AGCTGGAGTACGGCCTTCAGAGCACCACCATGACCGGCGTGATGGAGCGCACCATACTCCCCGGCCTCCAACAGACGGTGGCGACGGGCGGGGGCGGCTACGGTGTGGCCGGGGGAGGCCCCATCACCGAGCTGGTGGAGGCCGACAAACCGGGCTCCGCCATCCCCCTGGAAATCCTCAACAAGCCCGGTCCTTTGAACAAGGATGAGTTCGCGATAATGAAGTCTCACACCACCCAGGGCTGTGACCTGCTGGAGCGGATACCGGAGCTGCGGGAGTGCGAGGCGTTCCCCGCCATCTGCGATGTGTGCCGCCACCACCATGAGAGATGGGACGGTTCCGGTTACCCGGACCGGCTGGCTGGGGAGGAGATCACCCCCTGGGTCCAGGTGGTGGGGCTGGCGGACGCCTTTGACGCCCTGGTACATTCCCGGGCCTATAAGTCGGCGTTTACCCAGGAACAGGCCAGCAGCATGATTGTGGCTGGGGCCTGCGGCGCTTTTGACCCGCTGCTCCTGGCCTGTTTCGCCCGGCATATCGGTACGATCTGTCAGGCGGTATATGCCTGACCACAGCAGTTCACGGCCCGGTTATTCCGCCGTCATCGGCACCCGGACAGGCTCGACATACTCGGCTACGCTGGTATAGCTCAATTCCAGTTCCACAGCGTCCCAGGAGTAGTTGTCCAGATAAAAGACCTCTTTATGCATGGCTTCTCCGCTGTCCTCGGCGTCCACACGAATGGTAGACACCTGATGCCATTTATGCTCGCCGCCCTCCGGGTCCCAATAGGTGTGGGAAAAGCTCTGGGCAAACTGCTCCCGCAGTGCCGGCGACAGGATCGTAAGTTCCACGCCGCCTCCGATGGGACGAACCTCCACAAGCTCCACCCCTGCGGGCAGGCCGGTGGCCTCGCCGCTGGTCAGGTCCACAACCACATGGGGCGCGTCCTTGTCCAGCCACTCCGCCTTATCAACGCACAAGGTCAGTCCCTTGGGCGGGTCGTAGTAGAAGCTCTGGAAATAGTAGGTGAGCTGGGATGGAGATTCCAGTGTGCTGCTGGAAACCAGAGAGCCGTCCTTATCATTATACCGGCGGCCGGACTGGTCTTCAAACCAGAATTTCAGCGATTTGAGCCAGGCGGTGTTGGCCTGATCCTCGCCCAGATAGAGGATGGTGCGGGTGGGTGTGTATTCCAGCCGCTCCACCTGGATGCGCTGTCCGTCCAGCTCCATCCAGCGGTTCACTGGGACAGTGATGGGCTGGGCGATGCGGTTCATATCCAGGGTCACATCAAAGGTAAAGCACAGCACGCCGGGGTCGTTTTTGGGGTCTGTCCAGTCCTCTATCGACTCTCCCAAGGACGCCTTTGGAGGAGCGGGCATGGCTGGCGTCTCCGGCTGCTGCTCCGCCAGGAAGTACATGTTGATGGTGAATCGCTCAGGCAGTTCGTTCGGTGCGCTGAAGGAGAGGATCATGGACTCCATGCCGTTTGCCTGCCCGCTTATATCCCCTTTGACGTTGGATGTGGAGTAGGCGGCAGCAATATGATCCCCGTTTTCATCAAGCAGCTCCGGGCTGGTATAGAATCTGCCCCCATCTATTGAGTAGACGAATACCATCTGGTGCTGATCCACAATGGCGTATCCCAAATCTACCTTTACCCCATCCACCGTCTGGGACTGCCCAATATACTGCACATAGTCGTGGGCGACGGCAGCGGACAGGCTGGGGGAAAAAGCAACGGCGGCGGCCAGCTCTCGGATGACCGGTACACTGGAGCAGGCCAGGGCGAAGGTGGGGAAAAGGTTCACCATCAGTACAAAGCAGGCGGCGACCGAGGCAACGGTCCCAAGGGGAGCGGAGAAGCGGCGGAGCATCCGGGTGCGCCGGGCGCGTCTCCGGGCGCGCTGCATACTGTCCTCCAGCTGCTTGGGAGGCGAGGCCAATTCGTTCATCATGGCCTGAAATTCTACAGTTCGATTTTCCATCTGACAACCTCCTTCTATTCGTCAGTCAGCTCCAGCCGGAGCAGGGATAGGGCCTTCTTCTGCCGGGTGGAGACAGTGCCCCGTGGAATGTCCAGGGCCTGCGCCGTCTCCTCCAGGGTGAGGCCGGTGAAGTAGCGCAGGATGATCACATCCCGCAGATCCTTTGGCAAGCGGCGCAGCGCCTCCTTCAAGGGCAGGGCGTCAAATTCCTCCTGGGCCGTTTCGGGCAGCTCGGCCACGGCCAGTTCTCGCTTGCGCCGGCGCAGTTCGCTGTTGCAGACATTGATCAGAATGCGGGTGAGCCAGGTATCCACAGCATCGGAAGGACTGCCCAAGTAGACTGCCGCACAGCGGTAGAGCTGTCCTTTTAAGGATTCCGCCCGGCGGATGTACTCCTGTTCGGTCAAATGCCCTCCCTCCTTTCTGCCCATTAGACGCACAGCTGGCTGGTTTTGCCTTTATCCTACAAAAAAATATTTTCCGAGGCATATCAAAAGACGGGAGACGTTTGGCGCGTCTCCCGTCTGAAATGGATTTGCGGCAGGGGTAAATCAATCAATTAAACAGGTTTGCACATCTATTGTGTCTTTTTCTAAAAAATCGTAGCCTCACTATTTATACTTTTTCGAGAAAAACTTATATGCGCAATAAAGGATTACAAAGAAGAGTCCTCCATAAATAATTTTATACAATAAAACGAGAGACTTATGGCCATAGGTTATGGTATAAAATATAAAGTTGCTCGAAAGATATAGACCAACAATTGAAATAAAAAATAATTTTTTGCGCATTAACGTATCATCCTTTCCTGGCAAGGATTAAAAATATATGTAATTCATGTACTTGTCCCCAGTTGTAAGTTCAGTCCCAAAAGCTATGGGCAATCTGTGTCAGATAATCCTGGGCGCTGCCATGGACGCTTGGCGGCTCCTCCAGGTTCACAAAGTAGTCAATGAAAAAGGCTTCCACATCCGGGTCCCCCTTCAACTCCGCCAGCACCTGAAACGCCTCCACCTTCAAGCTGCAATGCGCATCCCCGATGGCGGCACACCGCAGGGCGGTGTTCTTCGAGCGGGGATCTTCCCGGCTCCGCAGAACCACCAGCGCCCCCCGCAGCTGGGGCCGGTAGAGGCCGGGGTCTGTCAGCCAGGTTTCCAGCTCCCTGTCCGTGGGATAGCCGATCTCTGCCGCCGACACCAGGGCGTACCCCTCGGCAGTGGGATACCGCTTCCCAGCGGCCAGCAGCGCCTCCGGCAGCTCTGTGTCTGCTAGACAGCCCTTTGGCAGAGGAGCGGAGTTTTCGGTGAGCTTCCAAGGCTCTTTGGGCAGGTTGATTCCGTTCATATCCCCGATAGGCACTGTAAAGGGGCCAAAGCAGCCGGCCTTCTTTTCCCGGCTTCTGGATTCAGCCAGTGGAAGCAGCTGGTAATGCTCCAGCCGCAGCACCGTCAGGCAGGGCAACGTCCGGCCCAGCAAGGCGGCGGCCGCCGTTTTGTGGTGTCCGTCCAGCAGAACAGACATCCCCTCCGTTACATAGACGGCAAGCCCATGGGGCAGAGGACCGTCTTGCTGGAGGCGTTCTTTGTAATAGTCCACCCGCTCCATATCCAGCCGCGACCGCCGCTGGGAGGGGTAGAGGAACACCG
>CANDCW010000148.1 GCA_947383275.1 uncultured Bacillota bacterium | reverse complement strand
TCCAGCAGCTGGCTCTCCATCTGCCGCTGCTCCACCGCCCCGCAGATTTCAATCAGCCGGTCGGATAGGGTGGACTTGCCGTGGTCAATGTGGGCGATAATAGAAAAATTCCTGATTTTATTTTGGTCGGTCATAATGTAAAACCTCTTTGGTTTAAAATGTAGGGGCAGATATGATCTGCCCACAAAACGATTGCCGCTTCCGTACGTCGGAGAGACCCATCAGATAATCCAAACTAACATCAAAAAAGCCGGCGATAGCCAACAGCTTTGCGCCTCTGGGCAGGATTCTCCGTATTCGTACCCTTGATAGGTGCGGAGTTTAACGAAAAATTGATCCGCCAATTTTGTTTTCTCTCTTTTCGCAGTCCTTTTATGCGCAGAGCCAAATTTGACATTTTTGCCTCCCAACTATTGATGCGCGGATAATTCGCATATACTTGGGCCTGGGGCTGCGGAAGGATATGGTAAAAGCATCGGGGATATGGATTTCTGGTCAAGGTAGCCCTATTTTTTCTCCTGTTTTTTCCGGCCCGCGCTGATGGCGGTGACCCGCTCGCCGGTGTTGTGGACCACCTGGAGGATGGACTGGTAGAGGACGGGGTAGTCCCGGGCCAGGGCGTCGTTGGACATCTCGGGCCAAGCCCCTTTGGCCTTGGCGTGGGCGGCCAAAGCGTCGGACAGCTCGGCCTCGCAACACTTCATGTCGGCCTCCGCCAGGCCGGCCTGGAAGTGCCGGGGCGGGACAGAGAAGAAGTCCGGGTTATTGTCCGGGTTGGCATCGTAGAGCCGGCGGTACATGGTGTATACCGCTGTGGACAGATAGCCGGCCGCGGCCTGGATGGCCTCCCGGCTGCCTGTTTTGCCCAGCAGGCCAAAGAGCACGCCAATGGAGTTGACCAGCAGCTTTTTGCTCAGCAGGGCCAGCACGCCGCCTTTGAGGGAGTTGTTTTTCTCATCGCTAATGTCGTACAGTTCCTCGGACGTGATGGTGGTGCCGTCCCGGGTGAGGGTGCGGCCCAGAAGGAAGTCGGCGGACACGTGGTAGTAGTCGCAGGCCTTTACCACAAAGACCAGGCCGGGCTCCCGGGCGCCATTCTCATAGTGGCTGAGCAGGGCCTGGGAGATGCCCAGGGCTTCGGCCGCGGTGCGCTGGCTGACGCCCTTCTCCTGCCGCAGCAGGGACAGCGTGCGGGGAAATTCGGGGTTCTCCAATTTCATATCTCTCTACCTCAACACTTCAAGCCTTGGGGCCGCTCCCGGAGGGCGGACCCGGGCTTTTAAAATACACTTGGTATAGTATACCTGAACCATTACGGCGCGTAAAGAGGAAAACGAAAAAAATCTTTAGAATTTTTCATCGGTCCGCGGCAGAAAACTATCGTACAACCCTTGCATTTTCTCTCGGAAAATGCTACCATTAATTTAAGAAACTGGTGGGAAGCACCAGATCTTGATTTGGAAGGAATGATGTAATTATGTTTGGAAAGCTGATCGACATCCTGAAGGCCCACCCCCGCAAAATCGTCTTCACCGAGGGCACCGACCCCCGTATTCTGGAGGCATCCGCCCGGCTGCTGTCCGGTACGTTCCTGACGCCTGTCCTGATCGGCAAGGAGGAAGAGATCCGCGCCGCAGCCGAGAACGCCGGCTTTAACATTCGGGGCGCTGAGATCTACGACCCTGAGACCTATGAGAAGATGGACGCCATGGTGGAAAAGATGGTGGAGCTGCGCAAGGGCAAGATGACTGCCGACGAGTGCCGCGCCATGCTGAAGAAGGGCAACTACTTTGGCACCATGCTGGTGGCTATGGGCATTGCTGACGCCCTGCTGGGCGGCGCCACCTACTCCACCGCCGACACGGTCCGCCCCGCCCTCCAGCTGGTGAAGACCAAGCCGGGCAACAAGATTGTCTCCTCCTGTTTTATTCTGGTGCGCCCCTATGCCACCGGCGGCAACATGGTGCTGGCCATGGCAGACTGCGCCATCAATATCGACCCCTCTGAGGACGAGCTGGTGGAAATTGCCTCCGAGACCGTCCAGTGCGCCAAGATCTTCGGCGTGGACCCCAAGGTGGCGTTCCTGAGCTACTCCACCTTCGGTTCCGGCAAAGGCCCCGACGTGGACAAGATGCGCAACGCCGCGGAAAAGGCCAAGGCCGTCATGCCCGAGGTGCCCGTCGAGGGCGAGCTCCAGTTTGACGCCGCCGTCTCCCCCCGGGTGGCTGAGACCAAGTGCCCCGACTCCAAGGTGGCCGGCTACGCCAACACTTTTATCTTCCCTGATATCAACGCCGGCAACATCGGCTACAAGATCGCCCAGCGTCTAGGTTCCTTCGAGGCGTACGGCCCCATCCTGCTGGGCCTGAACGCCCCCATTAACGACCTCAGCCGCGGCTGCAACGCCCAGGAGGTCTACTCCATGGCTATTATTACCGCCGCACTGGCCTGATACTTTTCGTAAAAAACCCTCCGGCATGGCCGGAGGGTTTTTTATTTTCCAACGCAGAACCGGGCAAAAATGCGCTCGGTGATATCCTCTCGGACGGATTGGCCGGTGAGCTCTCCCAGGGCCTGGAGCGCCTGCTCCACATCGGTGAGGAGGGCGTCGGGGGTGATGCCGGACTCCAGGGCCTCTCGGGCCCGGCGGACACAGCGGTACGCCTCCTCTGCTGCCTGAATTTGCCGCTCGTTGGTCAAAAGCTGGCCGTAGGCCTCCTGCTGCGCCCGGGGGAAAAATTCCTCCGCAAGGGTCCGTATGGTCACCTCCAGCTCCTCCAGACCCGATCCTGTCTTTGCGCTCACTGGCAGGATGTGCAGATGCTCCTCCAGCCCCTCCGGCAGGGAGAGGAAGGGGACCGGCGCGGCGGGCAGGTCGGCTTTGTTCTGCACCAGAATTGTGTCCGCCCGATTCAGGCAGTCCTCCAGGAGGGCTCCGTCCTCCCGGGTAAAGGGAACCGAGCCGTCGCAGACCATTACAATCAGGTTACAGCCCTCCATGGCCGCCCGGCTGCGCTCCACACCGATGCGCTCAATGGGGTCGTCGGACTCCCGGATCCCGGCGGTGTCGATGAGACGGACCAGTACCCCGCCGATTTGGACGGGGACCTCCACAGTATCCCGGGTGGTGCCTGGGATGTCAGTGACAATAGTACGGTCGTAGCCCGCCAGGGCGTTGAGCAGGGAGGACTTGCCCGCGTTGGGGCGGCCCACGATGGGGCACTTCAGGCCCTCAGACAGCAGCATGCCCGCGTGGCCGGAGCCCACTAGCTTCCAAAGCCGGTCTGCCTGCGCCCCCAGGGTGCGGTCCAGCTCCTCCATGCGGAAGGGGTCGATATCCTCGTCTGGGTAGTCCAGCACGGCGTGAAAGTGGGCCATCACATCCACCAGGGCGGAGTAGATGTCCCCGATCCGCTTGGACAGCGCCCCGGCCAGCTGGCCCGCTGCATGGCGGGCCCCTTCCCGGCTCCGAGCCTCCAGCAGATCGCCCACCGCCTCCGCCTGGGCCAGATCCAGGCGGCCGTTGAGAAAGGCCCGGCGGGTGAACTCCCCGGCCTTGGCCTGACGTGCCCCGGCGGCAAACAGGGCCTCCAGCCCCAGGGCCAGCACCATGGGCGAGCCGTGGCACTGGAGTTCTG
>CANDCW010000147.1 GCA_947383275.1 uncultured Bacillota bacterium | reverse complement strand
CAGTGGTGATCTGGTTGGTGATGTTGGGAATGTTTCCCAAACTTGAGATGTTCATGGTGGTTCCTCCTAAATGTGGGTTTGTAGGGATTGCAGAATTGCCTGCATTTATTTTTCATCAGACCGATAAATCGGTACTTTTATTTCTTTTTCTTATTATCAAATATTGCCACGATTACCCCTGCACCTATCGCAAGCAAAGAGCAAAGCATAATCAGTCCAAAGTTTGGAATCATTTTTATCTCCTCCCCAAATAGTAATCATTCTATGTTTCAAAAACAGTCAATAATGACTTTCCTGCAATCCCGGCATAGCCACGCCTCAACAGAGCAGCCCGTCCACAATGACCCTGACGCCAAACGTACAACCCCCTCATGATGAGCAGGACGTTGTACCAGGCGTTTCTTTTTCCGCCAGTTTAGCACATGGGAACTCTGTATCGTGCCTTGTTCCATATCCTTACTGCAATAAGGGCACTTCATCTGTTTCGTCTCTCCTTGTAAATTCCGATTTAGTAATCGGTGTAATAGCCTATTTCTCCTCGCTGATACTTCTACCGGAGCGTATTCCAGATGTCCTCATAGATGTCCTGGAACATGGAAGTGCGCTCCACGGTGCTGTCCTGCTCGTCAAAGCGGAGCTGGTGGTAGGGCTGATCCGCCTGTCCCCGCCGCTTCAGCTCGGCCACGATGCGGGAGGCCCCCTCCCGGCACATGGAGGTCACCTTTTGGGTAAAGGCCAGGGCGCGGTCGATCTCCCCATAGATGTCCTTGGCGGAGGCGTCGATGCTCCACCGGAGGTCGTGGCCGTCGTCCAGATCGCCCAGGACTGTCTGACGGGCTCTATCCGTCAGATCCGGCCCCTCGCTTCCCCTGCGGTTCAGCTCCTTCGCGCCCTCCTGCAAGAACTGCTCCCGCGCCGCCCTGGTCCGCTCCAGCAGCATGGAGACATCCTCCATCTTCATCTGCTGGGGCAGCGCCGCCTTGCCGTCCAGCATATCCTGGTATTCCTGGATGGTCTGGTCAAAGGCGGAGAGCTGATCCCGGTACTCCATCAGCGCCGCCTCGTTCTGGTGGCTCAGGTTGGCGGCGACCTTGTACTGGTTCAAGTAGACCTCCAGTATCTCCCTGGGCATCTCGCTGAGGGCGGAGTCCGCCTTGCTGCCCGCGGCCTCCGCCGACAGCTCCAGCGTGTCGAACCGCTTCCGCAAGTCCTGCCCCTGCTCCTGGGCCGTCAGGAAGTTCTGGGACAGCCGGTGGAGCGTGTCGCTGATCGGCGGCTGTCCGAGCTTTTGGCCCAGCGGCCGGCTCTGCTGGAAAATGCTGTTCTGCTGAAAGAGATTGGCTAAATTGGATACATTCATGGTGGTTCCTCCGTTAAAACAAATTTGCAGATAAACTGGAGTATTTATTTCTTTTTCATATCATGAAACCAACAGCCAAATCAGTTGTCGTACTTGAAATAGCCGCACTCATTACCTATTGTCGTTTTGTTACAATATTGCTTTGAACTAAACCGAGTATGCCTCCGATATTGCAGCGTCCAGTCAATTCTCATTTTTAGACTTGACAGCATTCTTAAACTTATCCAGCCACACCTGATACGCTTCCGGATCAGTCTGCTGTAAATCTTTCTCCCACGCCGCGCTCCGGCTGCGGAACAACCTGATTGTCTTGAAGTAGTCGTAGCCTCCACTCTCACTCTCCTGCTTCAACTGACCCATAAGAGAATTCCAGCTTTTCATCAGCCGACTATACATTTCATTTCGGCGTTGGTTTGCCTCCAAAGCCGCATGGTCGGTAATGTCCAGCACAACCGAAGAATCGTCTCCATTGGGATCAGCTTTCAGCCATTCTTTTTCCTCGACGGATTCACCCGCAACATCCAGGGAAAGCGTATCCGCTCCATCTGCATAGCCGAGGCGGGTGATCTTCAACGCTTGGAAGGCGGCACCCTCAGCACTGATGGACACCTTATCAAAGCGAGGGAGGGCATCGCCATGAATTTTCTCCGCAGGCTGGCCGGTTTCGGCGGTCTGATGCACAGGGTCAAAGTCAACCTGCTTGACAAAGGCGGCGTTATTCACCAGTTCGGCGGGGAGCCGGTTCACTGGTGTCTGTGATACGATCAAGGACATTGTTTTTACCTCCGCATTTCAAAATCATGCTTTTCTGTTGCATCAGCCTAAATTCATCCACAGCTCTGCCATTTTCTCCTGAACTGCCTGCATCGCGTACTCATGGCTTGCCTGGGCAGTCTGTATGCCGCCAATAGAGGCCAGAGCGTAAGGGTCGAACAAGGTCACTCTTGCACCCGTCAGCAGCGCCCGCTCCTGGCGGTAGTACATATCCCGCTGCTCCTTTGGCAGATCGGAGCGGAAGATGGCGGAATCAGGGCGTTTATACTTCTGCGCAATATGCTCCAGCCCCTGGATAAACGGATAGGAGCTGTTTTCCGCATTGGCGTCGGCATAGTACGCTGTAATCGCTTTCCGGGCCTCCATAGCGGGCTGCGCATAGGCCCGCACATAGGTTTGCAGCGCAATAGAGCCGTCTGGGTCAACTTCGCGGTTTTTATTGATGACCAAGCTCATATCGTTCTGCCGGGCGCGAAATTCCGCAATGATTTCCGGCGCACCTACGCGCACAGCGGCGCTCATACGATCTATACGCTCTTTTGTGTTCAGAGGAGAGTCAGGGTCAAGGCTCAGGACCTTTTCATTCATGGCCTCCTGATGGGGGTCATATGTACTGGAGTACCGCGCCCAGGCCGGGCCAGCCTGTTTCTTGATCTCGGAAAGTGTTCTGTCGTCCATCTCGCGCTGGGTATCCACATCTGCCAGATGACCGTCTGCATAGTCTACCCCCAGGGCCTCGCCATTTGGGGCAGTCAATTTGAGGTGGTTATACAGGTTCTTTCCGTTATCGCCCTGGTTCAGCGCCTGCTCCATCGCCTCTGCCAGCTCCTTATCTTCTACCCCGGTCACATAGATAGAGTAGTCGGTCTGATCTACCGTCAGCCGGAAAGAGGAGGGGGCCGCAATGCCGCTCTCGGCAAAAAGATTCTGGATGGACTGGTTGAGCTGCTCCCGACAGGCTTGGTTTGCCTGCATCGCGGCGGAAGCCAGCGTGGGCGGATCGCCGGCAGAGGCAAACGCAAACGGATTGCTCAGTTGCAGATGCTTCCCGCCGCTCAACAAATCCAGTTCCTGGTCGTATGCCCAGGCCCGTTCGTCCTCCGACAGAGCAGAACGGAAGTCGGGAGAGTCCGGGTTTTTGTACTTGTTCCAGATGTGAACGGCGGGGTCATCATAAGTCAGGTTTTCCGCATGCTCCTTGGCGTAGTGGTTCCGAATGGTATTGCTGTAGTCCTGGGTGATTTTGCTGAACTCCTCTGCAAAGGTGGTAAAGGTGGTCATATTGCCTGTCTGCTCTTTAGATGCAGATTCAACTGGAGCGGTTGCGCTCTGGGCACGGATGGAAACCGTATCGAAGCGCATACTCCCGCCGCCCTGCCGGTAGCCGTCCAAGATGCTGGTATCAAAGGGCTTGCCCCAGTCCCAGCTGGGGTCTTGCTGGTGGACGTACTCGCCCAGCCGGGTGGCCTCGCTGTGGTAGATTTCATTCAGCGTCCAGGATGCGCTGAGCCGCTGCTCCGGCGCAAGAGACATGGTATAGTCCCGGATGACCTTGCTGATGTCCTCGCCGTCGCTGACCCCGTAGCCGTTCT
>CANDCW010000146.1 GCA_947383275.1 uncultured Bacillota bacterium | reverse complement strand
GGCGTCTTGTTCTTCATCTGCTCCAGCAGGTCGCGGAATCCGGCATGGAGCCGGTTGTTCTGCTCGGAGTACAGGTCATCGTTGTTGGGCATTCGCAGGATGTAGGCCGCCAGGGTGTGGAGCCGGGCCGGGTCCTTGTAGACCGGCAGGGCGTTGTTGCCCAGGCAGATGCTTTGATTTCCATGTACGTTGGAAAAGGGATACCGGTAGGTTGGGGTATCCAGCGTCAGCCGCTCATCCTTCACCACGCACAGACAGGCTTCTGTTACCTTGTGCTCATGCAGCAGATATTTGAAGCGAAATACCAGCCGGGGGATAGGGAAATGGGGGTACTCCGTCCCAAAATAGGAGAAGTCCGCGTACAGTTCCGGATACCGGATGTAGTAATAGGCCCATTTCTTCTCCAGCACCACGGCGATACAGCCCTCGGGCAGCAGGCCGGTGGGATGGCGCTCATCGTCCACCCGGCTGGTCAGGATGCAGTCGGAAAGTGACTGCGGGGAGATGTTCTTTCGGGTAATCACGCCCTTCTTGCTGTGTTGCTCCACCTCGACCTCCGCCCGGTCCGTGTTGATGCGGATGATCATATCAAAATCCTTTGGCATTACGCCGCCTCCTTCCATTGCGCCGCTGTCACCAGGGACAGGGGGATGATCCTGGTTTCTTGGCAAAACTCCTGTTCCAATTTTTTGATGGTCTCTTCAAAGCTATATTTGATCTCTATAAGCCCATCAAAAATTTCATCCTGGTTATAAAACTCACAGCCGGTAAACAGCAGCAGGCATTTTCGGCCGCGGTCTTCTTTACTTAACCGCCAATCATAGCCATAACCATAACTATAGCTGAAGGTAAAGTATTCGCGTATAGTTTCCTCCAAGACTTTCCGATAGGGATTTTCCCCCTCTCCGATTCCCCCGCGTTTTTCATATTCCTCGCACAACTGGCAGAAGCGGTCAATGACCGGGTCCGTAAACAGCCAGGTCTCCAACTCGTCCCTGTCGTTGTAATAGTGGCGTGTGTCCTGGAACACCCAGCCAATGGCCTCATAGGCCAGTTCCCAGTAGAGGTCCCCATCCAGAGGGTAACCGCCAAACCGATTCACGAGACATTCCGCCATATCATTGTCATACAGGCTTTTTGAGAAGCGCAGCATGGAGAAAAATTCATCGTACAATTCCACCATGGCGGCACCTCAACAGAACATGCGGGCCTTGCGGGCTTCCGGACGGATATTCTGCACAATTTCAGTAAGCTGCTGCAATTTTCCGCCCGCTCTGGATAGATCGTTGTAGTATCTTTCCAGCAGGTCAATGTCCTCCATATCGAAAGTGTCGTAGTCGATGTCCCGAAGGCAGACCTTCTCGTTGTTCATACAAGGCAAAAGAATTTTCTTCAGAAGGTACTCATTGACGCCATCCGTTTGAACCGGCGGCTCATCCTTTGCCTGAGAAAACCGCATCACCAGCAGCTTCAAATCCAGCTTCATGGCGTACCCTCCTCAAACTCCAGCGTGACCGCGCACAGGGCGTAGTCGCCAGGGCAGGCAGATACGGCCTTCTCCTGTTCCGGAGAGAGGACCGCCCGTTTCTGCTCCAGGTAGTAGAGTCCGCAGTCCGGCAGGAATGCTCCTTCCATCACGGCCAGGTGCCAGATGGAGTGAGCTTGAAGCGCTTCATTGCTCCCGTCAGCTGTGACGTGGCAGACCAAGGCCTTCCCGATTCGCTCCGTCTGGTCTAAATTGATATTGTTCAGCATCCCCATCGAGTGATAAGCGATGGCTTCCTCCTGCTTTTTCTTCGCCTGGTGGAATACGTTGAGAAAGGCCACCGGGTCCTCCCGTCCCAGCACAACGCTGTAGGGGGCTGAAATGTCCTGTCCCCAGGGCTGGCTGGCCGGATAAAAGCGGGAATAAAATTTCCCCAGATCAGGAAGCAGCAGCTGGGTGACTGCGGCCCACGCCTGTTTGCGGGTCTGCTCTGTGTTTTGGGGCAGCCATTTTCTAGGTACAATGACCGCCAGATAATTGAATTTCATAGCACTCTCCTTTAATAATCCTCCGGCAGCAGCACAGTAGTGGCCGACCGGTCCCATTCGGTGATGATCCAGAATTTGACGCCGTCCTTGCTGTGGTAGACGGAAAGCAGGCGCTCGCCGCCCTTCACCGCTCTGTCGTTGGCCCACTTGTCCTGCGGACACACATCGCCCCAGTCACAGTTCTGGTGTCTCTGGAGGGCAGCGAAAATTTCTGCCTTTGGGACTACCTTCAGCACATGGGGTGTCGCTACTGTCTGTCCCAGGGCAAAGGGGACAGAAATCGTTGGAAATTTCATTATGATTCTCCTTCAGGTCAACGCCCGGAACCCATGCGGTGTCAGGACGTTGAAAATCATTTTGTTGGAAATGGTCTCGTGAATCTCGGAGCCGATATGTTTCCCGTTGGAGGCATACCGGTCCTCGCTTTCCGTTCGGGTCACCTTGATAATCCGGCCCTTGATGATATGGGGCGTGTCGCACTGGATCAGCCCGTTTATCATCCCCGAGCCGCCGATCAGGCCGATCTGGCTGATGGACAGGGGCAAAAGCGGACGCTTCACTCCCTTGTCCAGTTCGCTGTGGGCCATAAGCTGGGCGAAGCTGTCACAATGACGCAGCTGCTGCTCCAGCTCTTTCTCGTTGAACCTCTCGCCTTTGAAGGTCTTCACCTCCAGCGGCTGGGCCGGGAGGGGATACTGTCCCTCCGGAAGCTCCGTCAGGCTGGGAATTTTGGCGGGGTCAACGGTGTACTTCTCCAGCCACAAGGTATTCTCCGGCACGTCCGCCCGGCGCTTGCGCAGGCCCATGACGGCGATCTGCTTGAATTTCTTAAACTCGCCATCGGTGAACCGCCAGACGGTCAGGCCCTCAAAGTTGTCCACCAGCACCCGGCAGATATCCGGGGTAAGCCGGTAGTAGGGAATGACATAGACCAGCAGTCCGCCGTACATCAGGTGGGGGAGGCTTTCGATCAGGAACCGCTTCTCATGCCGGGCCCGACTGCCGCTCTCATTGAGGACGGACAGATAGGGCGGGTTGAGGAACAGCAGGTGGAAGGCCTCATGGCTGATCTGGCTGAAAAAGAAGCTGCCGAAGCCTACCCGATGCAGGCGGGTCTGGGCCTCCTCAGCCCGGCTTTCGTCCAGCTCTACCCCGTAGGCGTAGCAGTGATCCCCTTGAGCGAGCTGTTGTAAGGCTTTCCCACAGCCGCAGCAGGGGTCTAACAGATTGGTGGTCACCTCCTCCGGGAACTGAATGCCCCGCAGAATGAGGGAGATGTTGTACGGGTCGGTGGGGTAGTAGCCCAGCCTGACATTGTTCATCAGCCGGCCGATCACCGCTGCGTTGGTGGTGCCATCCACAGGGAATTTCTTGATGAAGTCCTGGATGGCATCGTAGACGGGGCGGTAGACATTGCTCATCAGGTCAAACCGAAGCAGGCCCGCCTGGAGCATAGCCGCCGTCTTGGCGTTTTGGTACTCCTCCGCCTCCATCAAAAAGAGGCGGGCCTTTCCGATGGCCTCGGCCAGCTTGCGCCGGACGGCTTGCAGCAGGGAGAAATTGTCCCGGGCGGCGGCCAGGTCGGTGTCCTTGTACTTCTCCACCCTGGCCCGCTGGATCACCATGCTCTGCGTCAAATCAGCGATGGAGCTTTGCAGGGATTTCAACTCCTCCACCGCGTAGCACCGCTCAGGCTGCCC
>CANDCW010000145.1 GCA_947383275.1 uncultured Bacillota bacterium | reverse complement strand
GGCCGCTCATACTGACCTGCATGACCAGCGTGTCCGGAAGCAGAAGCCAGCCCACGATGACAGCGATGGACAAGGGGATAAGGAACAGGAATGGCCAAAAGCGCTTTTTGTTCATATAGGTTACCTCCATATGTGAATCGTACACCTTCCGGTTTGTGGAAGGTCAAGTGTTTTCTTCATTTATGTTGAAAAAATGTCCTTCAGCCGCTTCATTGCCGCGCGTAGGTTTGGATCGTTTTTGTACTCCTCGCTCTGACAGGCCTGTTGAATGGACAGATAAATGATCTGGCGCAGTCGCTGATCGGCTTCATGATGCGTGTCCTGTATGGGCAGAGCCGGGAACAAAGCTTCATTGGGCGGCTGCACGGGCACGCTGAGCCCGTCTAGGCACCGGCAGAGGTTTTCAATCAGCTTCTGCGTCTGCCCGGTCCGGCGGAACAACTCTACCTGCATGATGTCGCTCAGCTGGGTATGGCAAAAAAGCATGGACTCGAATTGCCGAAGCGCCTCGTTGATTTTTGTGGATACCTCAACGGGAAACCCCAGTCTTTCGTCCAAGAGGCAGACCATACAGCTCTGCATCTGCTGGGCCTGGTGCAGAAGGTGCTTTTGAAGTGTTTCAGCCGCCTGCTCCCGCTCACCGCGGCGGAGAAACAGTTCCATCCAGATGACAGTGGGATCGCTGGACAGCCTGGGAAGCTCCAGCAGCAGTTTCTCGGCCTCGTCCAGGGCATTTTCGGAGAGTGCCATGACAGCCAGGGCGATGGCGGCAGACTGCCAATACTCGGTAGAGCCGCTGGCATGGACAGCTTGGAACAACTCCTTCCGTTGGCGGTCCCAAGCCGCACGCTCCTCTGTACCAGCATCAGGACAAATGACCTGAAAAGCGGCGTAGAGCCCAGCCCCGTGGAATTTCAGAGAAACACTGGTGGGGTACTGGTGCAGCAGATTTTTCAGTGCGGACTCAGCCGCTTGCCAGCCCGTTGTCCTGGCGAGAGCCAGAAGGTCATTGATTTTCTGTACCACTTCCTCGTCCGGGAGCGTCTTTTCATAATTTAGCAGCATATCGACATTGGTATCCAGCGCCCGGGCCAGCGGGCAGAGCAGGGTGATATCGGGATAGGAGGTGTTTGTCTCCCATTTGCTGACCGCCGGCGGCGAGATGCCAAGCGCAGCCGCAAGCTGTTCCTGCGTCATGCCTTTAGCTCGACGGAGTGCTGCAATATTGGCGCCAAGTTTTAGTTCCATAGCAGATTCCCCCTCATAGATTGATTTGCGCCTCCTATGATAAGTATAAGAGGATAGCCCCATGACGACAATCGAGGCGTATTCAGATGTAATTCATGTTTTCCTAACCATTGGTTAAGTTTGCGATATGACCTTGCGGCGGCACATTACTGCGTGGTATACTGTCGGTGTTTTGGGCAGTCAGGTGGGTATATTCAGACAGATGTGGTTCCAGCATAAATTCCGGGAGGAGACAGCAATGCCAGAAAAGATAAAAGTCCGTGGGGCGCGGGTCCACAACCTGAAAAATATCAACGTGGATGTTCCCCTGAACCAAATCGTCGCCATCGCCGGAGTATCCGGTTCCGGGAAATCCTCTCTGGCCTTGGGCGTCCTCTATGCCGAGGGGTCCCGGCGCTATTTGGAGGCCCTGTCCACCTATACGAGAAGGCGCATGACCCAGGCAGCCAAAGCCCAGGTGGACGAGGTGCTCTATGTCCCCGCGGCTCTGGCTCTCCATCAGCGGCCCGGCGTCCCCGGCATCCGCAGCACCTTCGGTACCGGCACCGAGCTGCTCAACAGCCTGCGCCTGATGTTCTCCCGGCTGGCCAGCCATCGCTGCCCCAACGGGCACTATTTATCGCCTACCCTCGCCGTGGCGGCGGAACAGCCAATCTTCTGCCCGGAATGCGGCGCGGAAGTCCGAGCCCCATCGGCGGAGGAGCTGGCCTTCAACAGCCAGGGGGCCTGTCCCGCCTGCGGCGGAACGGGGATTGTGCGCACGGTGGACGAATCTACTCTGGTCCCGGACGAGTCGCTTTCCATCGACGAGGGGGCGGTAGCCCCGTGGCAGACCCTGATGTGGTCGCTGATGAAGGACATCGCCCGGGAGATGGGAGTGCGCACCGACGTCCCCTTCCGGGAACTGACGGCGGAGGAGCGGGACATCGTGTTCCACGGGCCCGCGGTCAAAAAGAACATCATCTATCAGAACAAGACCAGCGGCGCGGCGGGGGATATGGATTTTACCTACTTCAACGCCACCTACACCGTGGAAAACGCCCTGTCCAAGGTGAAGGACGAGAAGGGCATGAAGCGTGTAGAGAAGTTTTTAAAGCAGGGCGTCTGCCCCGCCTGCGGCGGTACCCGGCTGTCAGAGACGGCAAGAGCGCCGAAGCTGCGGGGACTCTCTCTGGACGAGGTCTGCCGGATGCCGCTGGCCCGGCTGGTGGAATGGGTGGCCGGGGTGCCCGCCTCCCTGCCGGCTGAGATGCGGCCCATGGCGGAAAACATCTGCCAGTCCTTTCAGGATGTGGCCAAACGGCTGATGGATCTGGGGCTGGGATACCTGTCGCTGGATCGGGCGGCATCCACTCTCTCCACCGGGGAGCGGCAGCGGATGCAGCTGGCCCGGGCGGTACGCAACCGCACTACGGGCGTGCTCTATGTGCTGGACGAGCCCTCCATTGGCCTGCACCCCTCTAACATTGTTGGGCTGACTGGAGTCATGCACGACCTGGTGGCGGACGGCAATTCGGTGCTCCTGGTGGACCACGACACCCAGATTTTGTCCGAGGCCGACTGGCTCATTGAGATGGGGCCGGAGGCTGGCGCCAACGGCGGGCGGGTGGTGGCCCAGGGGACAATAGCGCAGGTTTCTAAGAATGAAGCATCCCAGATCGGCCCCTTCCTGGCCGGAACGGCGGATATCCATGTCCGGGACCAGGCCAAGGCCGGTGAGCTGTTTGACTTGGGAAGCATTCATTTGTCCACGGGTGCCATCCACACAGTGAAGCCCCTGAAGGTCAGCATCCCAAAAGGCCGCCTGACGGTGGTGACCGGCGTATCCGGCTCCGGGAAGACAACGCTGATCCTGGAGAGCCTGGTCCCCGGGCTGGAGGCTGCCGCCAACGGCGCCAGGCTGCCGGAGCACGTTCGGGCCGTGGAGGCGGAGGGCGTCCGGCAGGTAAAGCTCATTGACGCTGTGCCCATCGGCATCAACGTCCGCTCCACCGTGGCAACCTACGCCAACGTCCACGATGAACTGCGGAAGATTTTTGCCAGGACTCCGGACGCGAAAAGGCTGGGGTTCAAAGCCGGTGATTTCTCCTATAATACCGGGAAACTGCGCTGTCCGGTGTGCGATGGAACAGGCTGCATTGATTTGGACGTGCAGTTTTTACCCGATGTGGTCATTCCCTGTCCGGAATGCCATGGCTCCCGTTATGGGCGGGAAGCGTATCAGGTACGGCATGGAGATTACTCCCTGCCGGAGCTGATGGCTATGGACGTGAACACTGCCCTGGAGGCCTGCAAGAACATGAAGCTGGTCAGACAGAGACTGCAGGTGTTGAAGGACCTGGGCCTGGGCTATCTGACCTTGGGGGAGGAAACCCCTAGCCTGTCCGGCGGCGAGGCCCAGCGCCTGAAGCTGGCCAGCGAAATGGGGAGAAGCCAGTCAGACTCCGTTTTTGTCTTTGACGAGCCTACGATTGGACTGCACCCCTTGGATGTGCGGATCCTGT
>CANDCW010000144.1 GCA_947383275.1 uncultured Bacillota bacterium | reverse complement strand
CGGCGGTTATTCTCCGAACAGACGAGGGGATTGCCTCAGATCGGGCAACTATCCCTGTGCCCCCGCCCAGTGAACAAGAACAGTTGCGGGCGGACATTGATTTCCTTGCAGCTATGCAGGGGGTGAGCTTATGAGTGTGTTTGAACTTGCCCGCCAGTACTACCCGCGCTTATGGGACAAGTCCCGCCTGGAGGCCCTGGTGGAGGCCGGGAGGCTGACGGCGGAGGAAATGGAAAAAATCTGTAATGGAAGCGAGTGATATCAATGCATGAAAACTGCAATCCCACCGATTGCCCGCTCACCCCCCGCGTGGACGCGCTGGAGCGGGCCAATGAACAGCACGGGAAAACCCATCGGGATGTCTACAACCGCCTGAACAGCCTGGAGCGCGGGGAAGCCGCGCAGGCCGAACAGTACAAGGCCATCTTGGAGAAACTGGACGGACTGACGCAGAAACATGACGCGCTGAACGCCAAGCTCAGCGAACTGGAAGCTAAGCCGGGGAAGCGCTGGGAGGCTATGGTGGAGAAAGCCCTCTGGGCCGTCTGCGCCGCCGTCATCGCGTTCCTGCTTGGGAGGGTTGGCTTGTGAGGGTGAAAGCAAAAAGTGTCACCCGGATCCTGTTCATTACCACCCAGCTGGCGGCGCTGGCCTGGGTGAGCGTGTCCTACCTCATCGCCATCTACGCCACAGTGAAGCTGTCCCAGCCCTTCCCCGTGGTGGAGCTTTCCCAGCAGGCCATTACCACCATTTTAGGTGTGAACGTCATGAAGGTTGTGGAAAACATCTTTGAGCACAACGATGGCCCGATTTTCGGGCACACAAAGGAGGATACATATGACAACAATTGGTTGGAAGCGCAAGCTGAGCTCTCGAAAGCTGTGGGCGGCGGTGGCGGGGATTGTCACCGGGCTTGCTATGGTGTTCGGGCTGGACGAGGGCACAATCTCCAACGTGGCGGGCGCCGTGGTGTCTGTAGCGTCCGTGGTGGCGTACATCATCGCCGAGGGCCGGGTAGACGCCGAGGGCGTCAAAAAGGCCGTGGACGACGTGCAGGACGCGGTGGACGACATTAAGGGGGCGGGCGTATGACAGCGGCGGAACGCCTCATTGCCACAGCCGAAGATCAGGTAGGGTATATGGGCAAAAAATCCAACGCCCAGCTGGATGACTTCAAGGCCAACGCCCCCGGGAAGTACAATAAGTACGCCCGGGACCTGGACGCCCTGAGGGACTTCTACAACGGTCCTAAGAACGGCTTTGACTGGTGCGATGTGTTTGTGGACTGGTGCTTTGTCCACACGTTTGGGCGGGAAATTGCCCAAAAGCTGCTGTGCCAGCCTGACAAATCTTTGGGGGCGGGCACCAAATATTCCAGAGACTACTATAAGAGCAAAGGGCGGCTGTACGGTACCCCAAAGCCGGGTGACCAGATTTTCTTTGGGGACAGCTCGTCCATTTGGCATACCGGGATTGTGGTAAAGGTGGAGGGCGGGTTCGTCCACACCGTGGAGGGCAATGCCGGAAGCCCCAGCGCCGTACGCGCCTGCCGCTATGTGGTTGGCGGGCGGAACATCATGGGCTACGGCAGGCCGGATTGGCCGCTGGTTTCTGAGGACAAGCCCGAGCAGCCCAATTCAAATGGAAAGGACGATGACAACATGACCTATTATAAGACCATCAACGATGTGCCCAGCTATTACCGCGCCGCCGTGGAAAAGTGCGTCAAAGACGGATCCCTCAAGGGCACCGGAAACGGGGAAATCAATGTCTCGGAGGATCTGTGCCGGATGCTCACCATCTTCGACAGGAAGGGAAAGCTGGATTAATTAGAAATTTTTCCAGTAATTGGCGATTTAAACCCCTCCATGCCGGGAAATAGTTCTACTGATACAGCAAAGTACGATGAATACATCGACTGCTTCAAGACGAAGAAAGAGGCGGATCAGTAGGCCGAGGATGCCCGGAACGCCTAATTAACTGCCACCCATCCCAGAGGTTATGAGGAGGACGCCCGAGATTAGGCGTCCTCCAATTCTATCTTCCCGTGCTCCTTTTCAAATTCTGTGATACATTGTTTGATCAGCCAACTAATTTGACCATTTTGGCTTCTGCCATAGTAGTCCGCGATGTACACTAATTTTCTTGCGTGTTCTGGATTGATTCTCACGGTAAATTTAGTTGTGTCGGTTTTCATATGCACCACCCCTTGATTAGGACTTGACATATTATAGGGTGATGTAGTATGTTATAGGTGGCTGAATGGTGGCATTATGGTGGCTTAAAATCTCAATTAAAAACTGAGCAGGAGTTGCTGGCTCCTGCTCAGTGAAGGCGCTTAGCTGGTGCGCCGTATGTAGTCCGCCACAATCCCAATGAATTTTGTGTTGGTGGGGCGCTCGGTCAAATGGCAGTCAGCCATTTGGTCGAGCGTTTCCCGTCCCCCATGTTCCCAGCTGCTGGCAACCGCTGTGCGAATTGTTCGCTCCACGCGGCTGGGTGGCACACTAAAGGCCCGCCCCGTCTCAAGATACAGATTTTTCGTAATCAGGCTGAGCTGGCCAGGATCTGGCACGACCTGCATTAAAATATAAATCAGATAATAATAGCCATGCAGATGTGTAAGGATGCACAAACGTCGGAGTTCCTGCCCAATTCTGCTGGACAATTTATTCTGTTCCTGATTGAGAACCTGATATGGTATTGGTATTGTGTTCACCTCCCATCTTTCTATCCTCACTGTTCCACAAGTGCACCATCTCTAAAAAGAGTTCTGCAAAGCGGATTCGCTTTTCCTCTGGAAGCTCCGCTACTACCTGGATGGAATTTAGGAGCAGGAGAACGATTTCCCGCCGATCCAGGTCAAGCAGCCCAGTCATGAGGATCGCTGGGTCTATCTCTAACTTTTGGGCCAGGTGCTCAATCATTAGAGCGGTGGGATTGCCCCGGGCCTTGATGTATTCATGAAGGGTGGAGCGGGATATCTCCAAATCGTCCGCAAATTCTTCCAGAGTTTTATGCCGGAGTTCCATAATCATGCGGATGGTGTCAGCCATATTCTGTTGAATCCCCATTTTGTCCCTTCTTTCGACAAAATTATACAAAAAACAGTGCCAAAGATAAATTCCGATATGCTGGAATAAGCTCCGTTATGCCAGCACATGGCGGTGGACTGGGGATCTGCCCCTCCTTTCGTTTCAATTGGACAAGACACAGTTTTGTAGGCAAATCTTATAATGCTTTAGGGGGCCCACGGCAGACCGGCAGGCCTCTTTTTTGCTTAATATCACACGATGTACAACACAATTACGGCGCTAACTGCTGTAATCGTTGCAACACAACGGCCTTACGAACATAAAAATGGGTTCGAGTCCCGTCATCCGCACCAAACCCATATAATCCGAACCTGTTTCTGATAGGGGATGGGTTCGGATTATTGGTTTTCTTTGAGCGGTACGAGCGTACCCACTTCCGAAACGGGGTGGAGCGCAAGTCGACCTCCAAGCCGAGAGGCCCACGGAAGAAGAAGCAGACCCCATAAACGCAAAAAGGGCGGGCGCAGCCGTTTCCACGGTGCGCCCGCCCTTTTGTCCTTACCCTCTGTTGTCCTCCTGTCCCTCGACTTCCCGCCGCTTTTTCCATTCGGCAAACTCCCGCTGGCCTTCCTCGCTCTCGTAGAAAGCGAGGATATCCGGCATAAGACAGCGGGCAATGGCCTCAATCTTGTACTGTGGAATGTCGGTGTTGTTTATCAGCTTTTTGCGTC
>CANDCW010000143.1 GCA_947383275.1 uncultured Bacillota bacterium | reverse complement strand
ATTCAGTTGCCGAGGTTCGTCCGGACTTTCTTTTTCCTCGCTGTCATGCTACAATAAATTCAGCCGTCTTTACATCATGAAGTGATCTTGAGGAGGGAGTGTCATGGCAGACAAAAAATTCCCCAGTCTCTGGATTGAGACTGGGGACGACGGGAAAATTTGTGTTGTGATGTCTGGGGCATATGGGCCGGAGACACATCTTCCTTTTGTTACGCCTGCGGAGGACTTGGTGGCCGCGGCGGAGATGGATTATACAGCTTACCGCCGGGAAATCCAGCGGCTCTATGAAGAGCATCCTCTGTTTGAACCCAAACTGGATATTTCAGTCTCCGAGCTGGAGGACTTGACTGCTGAGGCACTGCTACTCCCCTCTATGCTCCAGGAGATTGACCCACTCGGTTTCTTTGAGCTGGGAAACCTGCTGGACAAAGCTCTTCGGATGCGAGACGACGGTTCTGCGTCGTTCCTCCTCCGCGCCGGGCAGCGCTTACTGCAAACTCTGGAGGTTCCCATCTACACACAGATCCGGCTTCGCAACATCATGGAGATGACCTTCGACGGGATGGAGCGGGCTACCCAGCAGGAGCGGTTTGCGAAGCTGCGCGGTGTTTATCCCGACATTGCGGGATTCTGTAACCCCGCCCGGCTGGATAGCTATGAAAATGTAATCCTGCTGCTCCCGGTGGACAATGTTTATCAGCTAAGGCTGGTGGAGTTGATGATGTATTTCCGCCAAGAGAAACAGCGCATTGCCCGATGCGACTACTGTTGGAATTACTTCATACCAAAAACCAAAGCCAGAGCACTCTACTGCGACCGGATTTTTGACGGGCAGTCCTGCAAGAAACGGGGTGCCAACCTCAAACGCAGAAAGGGACCAGAGCAGGATGACGCTTTGAAGCTGTTCAAGCAGCTGCGGGACCGGATGTACGCTCGAATGCTCCGCTATCAGGACGCGCCGGAGAATCAGCGGGATCGCCTCATTCCCATGACGCCAGCACAGTACGACGAATGGGAAGCAAACGCCCGCCAGGCACGCCGGGATTATATAGCAGGAAAAATCAAGGCGGAGGAATTTTTGCGGCGCATCGACACCACCCATGAGTTGGCTAGTTACGATGCCGTCAAACAGGAACTGCCACCGGAGGAGAGTTTTTGGCAGAAACGGGTGGCCGCCGACTTGGATTTCGACCCCGAGCAGAAATATCCAGCTTCTTTTATGGTGCTTGATCTCAGGAAACCTATGGACAGTCCTCAGTGGCAGGTTCTTACAAGGGAAGAGTTGATTCAGAAAGACCAGAAAGGGCATCAAAACCTGCTGGATCAGTACAAGAAGAACCAGGAACCGGTTTTAGATTAACCGGTTCCTGGGCTGTATTGGATTATGCTGCCGCGTTGGCGTTGATCTTGTCAATCACAGCCTTGATGCCCATCCAGAGGGAGATGTCGGTGAACACCTCCACCACACTGCCCTGGTCGGTGAAAGGCGGCTCCTGGAGGACAGACAGGTCCTTCATCATGCCGTTGCGGACAATATACTCCACGATCTGATTCACGAAATAAATCTGACGGCTATCCAAGCTGGTATCGGTGAGGTATTGGGAAAAGGCCTCCTTTGCCGCGTGCATATCCAGTCCCACGATCTCCCGGACGAACTCCCCCAGGGGCTTGGCCCCCAGCTCCGCTTCATAGTCCTGCCGGCTGCCCACCTCGCTCCAGAGGATACACTCCAGGGCGGTCACATCCTCTGTTGTCAGCGGGATGTTGCCCTTCAGTTTGGCAATGGCTGCCTCGTCCTGGTGCTGCCGGACGTAGTACTCCGCCTTGGCCCGATAGTTTATCAGGTCGTCGTTCTCCAGTTGGGACTCCTTCCACTCTATGGACAAGACCTCATCGTCAAAGTTGGTGGTGTAGCTGGCAAGCTCAACCGGGATGTACTTGATCAGGTCCCGCAGACTCTCCCGGATGTGCTCAAATTCGTTGATTCCCGCGTCATCCAGATAGTTGGTGTGGAGAATCTTATCAACCAGCTCAGACTGTGCCTGAATGGCCGGGATGTTGGCAACGTTGGCAATTCCCTGCACTTTTTTCAGCAGATCATTCCGGGCACGGGTATACTTCTCCCCGGCGAGGCAGGCCAGCTCAATGCCGTACATCAGCGCATCAAAGCGGACCGCCTTGGGGTCGTCCCCATCTGGCTCAATCAGCGGGGCCAATTCCTCCCCGATGTTCAGCGTGTCCTCGTAGCTGAGGGCGGCGTAGCTCTTGAGTTTTCCAAACTTCTCCACATACCGCAGATGCTGGCGGATGGCGAAGTTCTCCCGGTTCAGCGCCTGGACTTTAGCCGTCATGTCCTCCACCAGCTCCTGGCGGAAGGCGGTCAGTTCCTCTGTCTGATAGGCCAGATCCTGGAGCTTATACGCAATTTGGGCCTTGAGCTGGAACACCGCACCCTGGAGAGGCAGGCGGTTGACGGCGGGCTTTCCTTTTTCATTCATGCGGAAAAACTCAAAATTTCCACAGAAATCGAAGATATAAAACTTCTCCTTGTCCGCCCCGTCCAGCAGTCCCGAACACAGCCGGGTACCCCGCCCAATCATCTGCCAGAACTTGGCCTTGCTCATTACTTTCTTGAAAAATACCAGGTTCAGCACCTCAGGTACGTCGATGCCAGTGTCCAGCATGTCCACTGAGATGGCGATCTGGGGCAGCTTTTTCGGGTCGGAGAAGTCGTCAATGGCGCTCTGGGCGTAGGTCATATAGTTGTCGATGACCATGGCGTAGCCGGGCAGATCAGGGTACTCCCGGCCGAAAATTTCCAGAATCTTCTCAGCGTGGCGGTGGTTCTTGGCAAAGATGATGGTCTTGCCCAGCTTCTCGCCGTAGTCGATGCGCAGACCGTTGGTCATGAGGATGTTCAAAACCTCTTTGATGGTATCTTCATTAAAGACCCACTCGTTGAGGGCAGAGGAGTTGATTTTCTCGGGCAGCTCTCCGTTCTCGTCTTCAAAGGTATTTTCATACGCTTCCCTGTCCTCAGCGGACAACTCATCGTAGGCGATACCCTCCTCCAGGAATTTCAGCCGGGTCTCCACCGACATAAAGTCCACCAGGAAGCCGTCGGCCACCGCTTGGGCCAGTTCATAGCCGAAGGTGGGGTCGCCATTGGCCAGCTCGAACACCTCATAGGTATTCTTGTCGATCTCGTCCTTGGGGGTGGCGGTGAGGCCCACCAAAGGGGCGTCGAAATAGCTGAAAATGTCCTGGTACTTGTTGTAGATGGACCGGTGGGCCTCGTCGCAGATGACCAGGTCGAAGTGGCCGCAGGTGAACAGCTTGCCCTCCTCGTCCTGCACCGCGTCGATGCAGTTCATCATGGTCTGGTAGGTGGAAAAGACACACCGGGCAGCGGTGTTGTCCTTCTCCTCGCACAGGTTGGTCACCGACAGGCTGGGCAGCAGATTGACAAAGCTCCGCTTGGCCTGGGTGACCAGGGAGTTCCGGTCGGCCAGGAAGAGGATATTTTTCACCCAGCCGCGGCGCAGGAGCACGTCGCACAGGGCGATCACCGTTCTCGTTTTGCCCGATCCGGTGGCCATGACCAGCAGGGCTTTACGGCGGTTTTTCTCAAAGCTGCCGCACACCGCCTTGACGGCGCTCTCCTGATACCAGCGGCCGGCGATGGCCTTGTTCACCGCTACATCGGCCAGGCTTGTCCGCATAGCGCGCAGGTTAAACAGTTTCTCCAGGTCCCGTTTGGAGTAGATGGCCGCAACCTTCCGCTCCGGATAGGCCCCGTCGTCGATTCGGGTGTCGAAGCCGTTGGTGAGGAAGACCACCGGACGGCGGCCGTATTTCTCCTCCAGAATATTGGCATACAGCTTGGCCTGCTGGCGGCCCTTGGACACGTCCACGCAGGTGCGCTTGGCTT
>CANDCW010000142.1 GCA_947383275.1 uncultured Bacillota bacterium | reverse complement strand
TGCAACGATACGGAGCCGGGAAATATCCGCGTCAATCATCTTGCAGAGCCAGTCAATGGTTTTCATAATAGTTGGGGTCTACATCATCGTAGAGATCGGTGACGTCGGCCAGCATACCGAAATCAGCATAGTATAGGAGCTGATTGGTGTGCATCCAGAAGATATCCGGCATGGTGTTGCTCTCGGCGGCGGCCTCCAGCTTGGTCCAATACTCGCCCCAGCTGGTGACCTGGACCTCAATTTCCGCGTCGGGGTGCTGGGCCGTATAGGCTTTACATATGGCTTCCATGCCAGGACGCTGGTACACGTCCCAAATTTGAAACACCAGATGGGTCTTGCCATCCCCGGCGCCGCAGCCGGTTAGGGATAACAGCAGGGTCAAAGCCAGGGCCGCTGTTATCATTCGATAAAACTTTTTCATAACGCTACTCCCTCTGTTGCTGTTTTGTGGTTAAACAATGGGGCTAGCCGTGAAAAAGCAGCCCGGACCTGCTTTTCTCACATATAACCGCCTAAACTGGTAGAAATTATAATAAAAGGGCACCCATCTGTAAATTAGATGGTGTGCCCAAGATATTTAAGCATTTGGAAAAAGTTTTATTTTTGAATAAATGAGTGAGATTTTTATATACCGCCTAAAAGTTTGTTAAATCAGCCAAAGAAATCAGCTTTTTTTTGGACAATGTGCCAAATTATCTTCTGCCGTGGTTCCGTTCCACAATCTATTAGTGATGTACCGCAAATGGTGTATGGGAATAAATCCACTGACGGCGGTTTCCTGTTCCTTACCGCTGAGGAGCTATTGAAAAAAGAACCTGCTGAATTGAGAAAATCTGCTTTCATTATGGAGCGGGTGGAAAAAGTGCGGCATTTCCGCCTAAGTAGTACAAAGGCAGCAACAAAAAAGCGCTGATACACCGACATTATTTCAAGAAATTCGTCATCCCGATAGCGAATATATCATTATTCCTTGCCATTCTTCCGAAACACGGCGATATATTCCATTTGGCTTTGTGTCGCCAGACATACTCGTAAACAATGCAGTACAGCTTATCCCCGGTGGAAATATTTATCATTTTGGGATTTTAACATCAAATGTTCACATGGCTTGGTCAAGAGCAGTATGTGGTCGTATTAAAAGTGATTACCGCTACTCCAAGGATGTTGTCTACAACAGCTTCCCCTGGCCCACCCCCACCGATGCCCAGAAGGCCAAAATCGAACAGACCGCCCAGGCCATCCTGGACGCCCGCGCCCTCATACTTCAACCAGTTGAGCATAGAAAAATCACCCACCGGGTTTCATCCGGTGGGTGATAATATTGTGAGCTTGGGGGTCTGTGCTTACATCTTGTTCTGTCTGCAGCGTTAGTACGCTGGTGTAAACTGAAATTGAAATGATTTTAATATTTTTGATATTACACTGATATATAGGAAGGCCCGATTGAGATAAAATAACCAAAGACAGAAGGGGGGACACAGAAATGTTTCAGCCAGACAGTCTTCTGATTCGCTTTTTAACAAAAACATGTGACCTGCTGTTTTTGAATATCATGTTTGTTCTCTCCTGCGTAACCATTGTCTTTTCCGGGGCGGCGGTCGCGTCCCTATACGCCGTCACGCTGAAAATGATTCGGGGGCAGGACTACGCTCCAATCAAGGGTTTTCTACGGGCGCTGAGGGAAAACTTCCTGCCATCCTTTTCGACCACCATCCTGCTGTTTGTGGATGTGACCCTTCTGGCAGTCCTGCGCGGGGCGCTCTATGCCGAGACACTGCTCATGTCTCCGACGCTGTTTGTTCTGCTGGCAATTATCACCATTCTTTTGACAGCCCTGCTGTCCTGGCTGTTCCCCCTGCTGGCCCGCTTTGAGAATACCTTTTCCAGGCATCTGAACAACGCTGTCCGGCTTTCTCTGGTCAATCTACCGGTCACCTTTCTCCTGACCACAGTCAATCTGCTGCCCCTTCTGCTCTGCCTGTTGATCCCACCTTCGCTGGGGGTGGTGTTCGCCTTTTGGCTGCTGTTTGGATTTGCGGCGGGGGCCTGGGTGAACTCCTTTTATCTAAACAGAATTTTTGAAGCGCTGCAAGGAGGCGGAATGAAGTGAACGATATACTTTCCTACGAAGGATACGGTTTGGTCTTTGAGGACAGCTTCGACGGCCCGGCACTGGACCGGAGCCGCTGGAATGTGGAGCTGCACGAGCCGGGCTGGGTCAATGAGGAATGGCAGGAGTATGTGGACTCTGAGGAGAACATCTTTCTGAGGGACGGCAGACTGCTGATCCGTCCAGTCAAGACAGTCCACAAGGACGGAAAGATTTCCTACACCTCCGGGCGCATTACGACCCAGAACAGGCATGACTTTACCTATGGCCTGTTCGAGGCCCGGCTGAAGGTACCCAAGGGGAAGGGCTTTCTGCCCGCCTTCTGGCTGATGACCACCGATGAGGACAAATATGGTCAGTGGCCGGTGTGCGGGGAGATTGACATGATGGAAATCAAAGGGGACCAGACCGGGACGAACCACGGCACTCTCCACTACGGCCTGCCCCACGAGCAGAACCAGGGGACTGTAACCCTGCTCCAGGGAGATTTTTCGGAGGAGTTTCACAACTTTGCCCTGGTGTGGGAGCCGGAGGTTATCCGCTGGTATGTGGACGGCAGGCTGTTCCACGAGGCCGTCCAATGGCCCTCCGCCCCCTTCCACCACGACATGTACCTCATCCTGAACCTGGCCGTGGGTGGGAGCTGGGTGGGATATCCGGACGAGACGACCGATTTCGCAGACGCCGCGTTTGAGGTGAAGTATGTACGGGTCTATCAGAAGAAATCGTAATTTTTGGAGGTAATATGGTGGAACAGATAAAATTTTTAGACGAAAACGGGACCTTTACATTGCGTGGGCCCGAGAATGTGAGCGGTCTCTATTTCCCTCTGGCCAGTGGGACGGGACTCAAGAGCGCCCTTTCGCCCAATCTGGGCGGCGACGCCAAGCTGGATCAGGAGACCTTCCTCCTGGAGCCGGTGAGCATAGAGGATCTGCACGCCAGCCGGGCCACCCGAAATATCTGGTGCAAGGTGGACGGCACTGGGGTCTGGTCGGTCACCGGAGTGTCGGCGGAGCAGGAGCTGGTCAAATTCTCCCCGGCCCAGGACGACAGCCAGGTAACAGCGGGCTTTATGCGCCACACCCTGGAGCGGACCTCCCGGACGTTCAATTTGACCGCGGCGGTTACCTCCTTCGTCCCCAAAGACAGGAATGTGGAAATTCTCCTGGTGTCTATTGAAAACCGGGGGGCTTACAGCCGGGAGCTGTCTGTCTACGGGGCCATCCCCATCTACGGCCGCGGTGCCGCCAACCTTCGGGACCACCGGAACGTGACCTCCATGCTCCACCGGATTAAAACAACAGAGCATGGAGTGCTTGTGAAGCCCACCATGTCCTTTGACGAGCGAGGCCACCGGCGCAATGAGACGGTCTACTATGTGCTGGGCTGTACCGGAAGCGGCGGCGCGCCGGAGGCGTTTTACCCTACGGTGGAGGAGTGGATCGGGGAGGGCGGCGCCTATACCCACCCCCGGGCGCTCTATGAGGGCCGTCCGGGCCGGAGCGCCGGCTGTGAAGCCGCCGGGCGGGAGGCCATGGGGGCGTTTCGGTTCCCCGCCGTCACCCTGGAGCCCGGACAGCGGGTGGAGTACATCATTCTTCTGGGAGCGGAAACCAGCGAGGAGGCCGTCCTGGAGACCTTCCGGGCCTGCGATACCACAGCCAAGGTAAAGGAAGCTTTGGCGGCGGCAGAGGCCTACTGGCAGGAGCAGGTGAATGTCCGCTATCACACAGGCAGTTCAGATTTCGACCGCTGGATGCGGTGGGTGAGCTTTCAGCCCTTCCTGCGCAGGCTCTACGGCTGTTCCTTCCTGCCCCACCACGACTATGGCCGGGG
>CANDCW010000141.1 GCA_947383275.1 uncultured Bacillota bacterium | reverse complement strand
CCTACACCCTCTCGGCGCTCTACAACGCGCCGGTGACCATCGGCCAGTATTACACCGCTCAGGTCAGCCACGACATGGCCCAGGGTTGGGGGGTGGAAACGTGAGGATTGCCCTTGTGGATGTAGACGGCCACAGCGGATTCCCCAATCTGGCCCTCATGCGGCTGTCGGCCTGGCACAAGGCCCGCGGCGATGTTGTGGAGTGGTGGAACGGTTTCACGCACTACGACCGGGCGTATCTGTCCAAGGTATTCACTTTCACCCCGGACTTTGACACCGTGATCGATGCGGATGAAATCATCACCGGCGGGACCGGCTACAAGGACTATACCAGTCTGCCGCCCGATGTGGAGGCCATGCCGCCGGACTACAGCATCTACCCCAATTTTAAGCGGGCCATCGGCTTTCTGACCCGTGGCTGCATCCGAGACTGCCCCTGGTGTGTGGTCCCCCGCAAAGAGGGCTACATCCACCCGGCGGCCACCTGGGAGGAGATCAGACGCCCGGACAGCCGGGAGATCATCTTTCTGGACAACAATGTGCTGGCCTCAGAACATGGCCTGGAGCAGATCGACCGCATGGGCGGCGAGCCGGTGTGGGTGGACTTCAACCAGGGCCTGGACGCACGGCTGATCACCCCGGAGACCGCCGCGCTGCTGGCCGGCCTCCACTGGATACGGTTTGTCCGTCTGTCCTGTGATACCAGCGCCATGCTGCCGGTCATTGAGCAAGCCGCCGCCTATCTTCGAGAGGCCGGGGTGGCTCTGTCCCGGCTCTGGGCCTACGTGCTGGTGCAGGACGTACCGGACGCCCACCGGCGTGTGCTGGCCCTGGAGCGAATGGGGATCACGCCCTTTGCACAGCCCTACCGCGACTATGACGGCGGAGAACCGCCCAACGAGCAGAAAGCCTTTGCCCGCTGGGTCAATATCCGTTCCGTCCATCATTCATGTACCTGGGAAAATTATAACGATACAAGGAGGAGAACACAAAATGGCAGGTAAGCGCACAAAGAAGACCGTTGCGGAGGATTCCCGCTACCATGACACCTGGCGTCTGCTGAAAAAGTACCGGGATGTGGTCTGGAGCATGGAGCTGTCCGTCCAGCAGCTGAAGAAGGAGTTTGAGATCGAGTACGGCAGCACCATTGACGACTTCCTGGAGTCCGTCTATCTGGCGGGGGCCGACCTGGGCGGCAGCAAAATCGAGAACCATGCCCGGTGCATTGACCGCAGCAACCAGATGCTCAAGCTGCTCAATAACGCGGTGGAAATTCTCCGCACCCGGCACAAAAACGGCGAGACCTACTATTGGCTGTTGTACTATACCTTCTTATCTCCTCAACAGTTAGATAATGTGGATGAAATCATCGAACAGCTCCAGCCTCATATCCGTGACATTAGCCGGGCTACCTACTATCGTAAGCGGGAGCAGGCGGTGGGGGCTCTTAGTTCCATCCTCTGGGGCTACTCGTCTAAAGACTGTATGGCGTTGCTGTCTGATTTCTTCCCGCTGATGGATGAGTAATTTTTTAGCAGGAATAGGCAGCATATTACTCACTCACAATTTCTTGTATCCACGTTGCATCCTTTTGCGCAATCCGTATTCCTTTTGTATTACACCACAGGCCAGATTTTGAGAGTATCTTATGAACCATTTCTGAAGGGTCCAGAAACTGGTAGCAATAATCACATTTACCCTCCAACAAGGCCATTTCAACAGGCGTTTCACGAATCAGTCGATAGGTCTTTCGCTTTACAAATAGTTTGCTACGCACAGAATAGAGCCGGAAACGCTCTCCTTTATTCCGAAGACTAAGAAGTGTTTCTAAGGCCAAAAGGCCAAAAGGGGTAGCAACATCTGTGATGTATACATCAATCCCCCTTTTAGATGCCCAAAAATACGTTTTACAAATATATGAGCGAAATTTATTTGCTGTTAGAAAATTACACGATCTGCGGTAATAGCCACCGCCCAAAAGAATGGTTCGGTGCGGATTCAATTCCGGTTCTGCACCCCAAAATTCTTCATCCGAACATTCTTGACTTTCTGGTGAGAATTGCAATCTTTCCTCTCCCGCAAGTTTCTCTGAACATTGTCCAAATGACAGTGTGAAGTTTTTCCCATATTGGCGAAGGGCCTTTTTCGCTTGAATAGAGATGTTGAATCGAATCCTCATAAGCTGTTCTTTCATTTCCGTCACCCCAATACCTTTCTGCTAAACTTATCGAAGGATGTAATTCCCGTACAATATATATAACGGATAAAACGAACAGTTTTGGACACCAGAGAAAAGATTTTTATTTTAAACCTTGCTTGAGACGAAATTGAGACAGTTTTGAGATGGAATTGAGACAGTTTTGAAATTGACACGGGAATCCATATATGTTAGACTAAGTATGCTCAAAACTGTAATCACAAGTGAAAACGACAGCGGGAGGACGCCGAGGGGCGTCTTTTTTTCATGCTCCCGCCGCAAAGGACAGCGCCCAGTGGGATGGGCGCTGTTTTCGTTTTTCGGGACAAAAAGGAGGTAATTGATTGAACCGAAAAAGCACGCTCCCTGAGACGACCCAGAAAAAGTACCGGGACTATGGGCGCATCCTTTACACCGGCTTCCTTGGGACCTGCATGATGACCCTGCTCGCACAGCCTGCGGCAGCGGCGACCGATATGTGGACCAAGGCCAGCGATGTGATGAAGGATGTGTATACCAAGATCCTGGGCATCTCCACCATCGCCGCCATTGTGACGGCGGCTGTGGCGCTCCTGATGATGAACTTCTCCCGGTCGGGCCGGACGGTGGACGAGTCCAGGGCCTGGCTCAAGCGCATCGTCATCACCTGGATCATCTTGAACTCCCTGGGTTTCATTATGAGCTATGTCACCCCCTTCTTCTCCGGCGGACAGTGGACCCCGTAACCGTCTATGGGCATCTTAGACGGCATCGTCGAATGGATCGCGGAACAAGTCATGCACGGCCTGGACTTGATCAACACATCAGTTTTGGGCGCGCTGGGCTGCGACATGAGCGTGTTCCTGCGGTACTTTCCGGCGGCAAACACCATGTACGAGATCTTTGTGGCGTTGGCAATCGGCCTGATCTTGCTGCTGTGGATCTGGAACCTGTTCAAGAATTTCGGTATTGGCGGGGGAGGCGAGGCGGAGGACCCGGTAAAACTGAGCATCCGCTCCGTCCTGTTTATCGTCCTGGCCTACTACTCCGACCAAATCGTGGATATGGCTCTGGACATCGGCGGGACTCCCTACGACTGGATACTGACCTCTACGCTCCCCAACCTGAGTTTTGCGGACTTCAATTCCGTTCTGCTGACCATCATCGGCGTATGCGCCAACGGAGCTGTGGCCCTGATCGTGCTGATTCTGCTCCTTATCCTGGCTTGGAACTACATCAAGCTGCTATTCGAGGCGGCGGAGCGGTATGTGCTGCTGGGCGTTATGGTCTTTACCGCGCCTGTGGCCTTTGCTATGGGCGCGTCCCAGGCCACGTCCAACATCTTCAAAAGCTGGTGCCGAATGTTTGCGGGGCAGATTTTTCTGCTGTTGATGAACGCATGGTGTCTGAAACTGTTTACCAGCATGGTAGGCGCGTTTATCGCCAATCCACTGTCGCTCTGACGGAAGGAGACCCTGATGAAGAAAATCAAACGAATTTTGACCGTCCTGTTTCTGGCGGCGCTGCTCATTTCCGCACTGTGCGTTCCGGCCTTCGCCCTTACAGAAGCCGAGGTGGAGGCCCAGGTGGCGGCCAGCAGTAAGGAGGCGGTCATCGGCAACGTACTGATTTGGTTCTTGTGTGCTGTGGCCTTTTTGAAGGTGTCGCAGAAGATCGACAGCTTTATGGCTACGCTGGGGGTCAACGTGGGCCGCACCGGCGGCTCCATGCTGGCCGAGGCCATGATTGCCATGCGGGCCGTCACAATGGTAGTGGGCGGCGGACATGGAGGCGGCGCGGGCCGCGCCGGTTCCGCCGCTGGCAGCAGTGCCGCAGGTAAGTCC
>CANDCW010000140.1 GCA_947383275.1 uncultured Bacillota bacterium | reverse complement strand
CGCATCCACGTCCAGGAGCTGAGGGGTGCTTTCCGCCCAGAGCTGAGCGGGGGTGCGGCCGGAGGAGAGCATCCTTCCCGAATTCAGGTAGACAATGCAATGAATCAGCACCTGCGTGAAATCTTCCAAAGTGAGGACCGCTTGACCGCGATAATCCACCGCCCACCGCTCCTGGGCGTCAGGCTCTATCACGCCCTTGCCCCGAAGAAGGGGCTTATAACGTTCTTGGAGGAGGTGGAACGCCTGCTCCACCAGCCCTTTTCGGTCTGGCCTAAACGGAGCCTGGGAGATAAGCTCCACCCCGTACCGGCGGCACAGCTCCTGCATCCGGGCGCCGCAAAATTCCCGGCCTTTGTCTGTGATGACTTCATAGGGGAGGCCATGAGAGGGCCACTGCTCCTCTGTGATGGTGATATCATGCCGCCCGCACCATTCCACCTTGTCACGACAGGCGTGCTCTAAGCAGCGCATCACAGACATCTCATCACAAGCCTCCCCAGCCCATACCCCGGCAATGAGCTGGGTGGCGCTGTCTACGGCGAGATAGATGTACGGTCGGAAGGGGATGCCGTCGGGGGAGCGCAGGTAAATATCCGCCTCGGTAGCGTCCATCTGATAACTGCCGGGGGATTTCCGCCATGCGGAAGCCGTGCCGAAGGCGGGCTGACAGTTGCGCTGGTAATGGGTCAAGCCATCCCTGGCGATGACTTTTCTGGGTGATTTATGGTAATTTCGTGAGTAAAAATAGGCTCGAAAGCTGCCAAATGTGGGGCGGGTGGGGGCAAGCTGACCCTGATGGTCTGTGTAGCGTTGGAGCAGCATCATTTCAAAAGCGCCCCGCAGAGAGAGCCTTTTTGCTGAGAAATAGAATGTTTTGATGGCCCATTCGTAGTCAAGATTGACGGATGGAGCGCGGGCTTTTGGGGAAAGAAGCTGGCCTGTGGCGAGATAGCGGTGGTAGAGTTTTAGCACCGTTCGGGAGGTAGTGAAATGCCGCTCCGCGATGTCTTTGGCGACATTGAGCCGGTATTGCTTGTCTGTGATGGCGGTGTTGCCAACATCCAGCAAGGGCCGAATGAGGTCCAATCGCCTCTGACCTGCGGCGGAGAGCTCTCCTCCCTGGGCGGGGGGCGGCACAGTGCGCTGGTAGGCATCCATGTCACCTACGAAGAAAGGCGCGGCAGGGGAATCGTAGGAGATAAGCCATGCTCCAGGGCCGTCTGATGCCAGAACCTTGAATTTTTCTCCGTTTCGTTCTACAAATTGATTGCGCATGGGGTGCGCACCACCTTCCGTCCTATCCGCAGGGCTGCTCAATGGCGTTTTCTTATCCATGATTTTTACCTCACTTTCTCGGATTCTGCTTCCTGTTCAAACACTTCTTCAAGCTGTTCCACCCGGCCATAGCAGCCATAACGTTTGTTTTGGTACGCCTTCATAGGGCGGTCTAATCTGGCCTGGATGGCTTTCAGCCGTTCCCAATAATCAGGGAGGTAGGTGTAAATATTCTTCAATTCTTTGCGGTTTTTGTTGGAACAGCACCAGCACGACACCCTGTCCAGGATGTCGTAGAGGTCGATGTATCCGCCCTCTGCGGCAGGAGAGGCTTGGAGCCACCACCACCCCCGCTCCCGGCAGTAGGAGAGGCAATCGGCTTCGGTGAGCCCCCATTCCTCAAGCGGGGCGCATTTGGGAGGGGACAAGCCCTGGATGCGGTGAGGTTCGTCGGCGGCAAAGCCTATGTAGACGGCGGCGGCGCCCCTACTGTGGGCGTCGAGCGTCTGCTGCTTCCGGGTCGTGCCCCAGCGGCACACCCCGCCGCACCAGCCGTAGCCGAAATGACTGCCCTTCTGTTTGGACACCACCGGGCGTTCCAGCATATCGTAGAGGAACGGCACGGGCGGGGACAGTTCCGTATAGCGGATGCCCCGAGAGGCCAGGATGGGGAGCAGCTTGTCCCGGATGCGGTAAATGGCCTCGAATTCCATCCCAGTGTCATAGAACATCACTTCATCAAGGGGAAGGCCGTGTTCCAGGATATACAACACCATGACTAAACTGTCTTTTCCGAAGCTCACCGAGGCAATGTGCCTATCAGGGGGCGGCATTCCTAAAGTGCGAGCAGCGAACTGCGTCCGAATTTGCTCATGGTGTCAACACCACCTTCCAATCTGTGATAGACATTGCCGCCCAGTAGCGGCGGGAGAGCTCCAGCTTTTCCACCTCGGCCTGCTTGTCCAGGGCGGCGGACGGGGCCAGCTCCCGCACCCCGATGCGGCCGTCCGCGAACCGAATGTAGAAGTCGCTGCACCACTGGGTTTGGAAGTAGAGCTTACGGATACCCGTTGGAGTGACGTGGGGGAGGCGTTCCAACTCCAGCGCCTTCTCAGTTTCAAAGGCTTCCACTTCGGGCTGCCCTTCCAGCCATTTGCCGTAGTCCCGGGCGGTCTGGCTGTGCACGCGTATCAGGGCGCCGTTTTTGACGCTCCACCACTGGAAATCACGTGTTTTTAAGCCTGTCTTGGTCATGCTGTACCCTCCTTTTCTGGATTTCTGCCGTGATTACGGGAATAAAAAGGCGCTTGGAACTTCGTGATGAATAACACCCGAAGATAGACATATAGGTAAGCCGCGCTGTAGTGTTTTCCCAGTGCCGTACCCTGCTTGGATGCATTCAGTTTAGGGCAGATGGGGAACCATCGTTACCGTTGTCGGCAGTGACAAGATGTTTAAGCTATTACGGGTTCTCAACGAATGACGGCATAAGCCGCTATCCAACAAAAAGTTCCAATAACCGCATTTGTAACGCACAACGAAATTCTGACCAGCAATTCTTGTGCCCAGCGATATTCTGACCGGCAGTTCTTATGCCTGGCGATATTCTGACCGGCAGTTCTTGGGTCTGGCGATATTCTGACCGGCAGTTCTTGAGTCTGACGATATTCTGACCACTTGATTGGGTATTAAAGTCATAAAATTACTGTAATTTCGCTTTTCTGAGACTAAACGTTCTGCATGATTACTTATGCAAAGAATGGTATCGTGTTTTTCAAGGGGAATATTTCGAAATCGAAAAATTGTGCCAGGCCATTGGATTAGGGAAAACTATTGGGGCCCCAAAAGAACGCTTCGCGTTCGCATGGCCGCACAATATTTTGCACTCAAGGCCAGGGAAGCGGCCTGTTGCGGCGCATCTCTTTGGGGGGTGCCTTTATCCGCCCCAAGAGTATTGTTCCACGGGGATAACCAGCGAATTGCTATACACGTAGAATTGATATGGACGCAGGCCGTCATCGATTTCAATGACCTCGCCGCCACGAAATTCCATGTCCGGGATGACATCGCTGAGGCGGTAATCCCGCATCTTTTCAAAGAATTCCTTCGCTGAGAGACCGAACTCCACCACAGTTTTTGCCTCATAGCGGCGGCGTTCGGGACTGATACACTTCTTAGGGCGGGCTTCCCAGGCTTCCCGTACAAAGCAGTCCATAAAGCGATGTCGGTCATCGATGAAGTCATAGATGCGGCAGATTGGCGGCGAAATCAACCTGGGACACCAATCTTTCGGATAGGTAGGCCCGGACCTGGGGAACCGTTTTGGCTTCCGTTTGCTGGGAAATCCGTCGCAGTAGTAGGTGGGGGCCAGCGATGGCCCGACCTGCAGGAGACAGGGGCAGTCCCGGCATCGGAACCTTGGAAATAGAGAGCGCATGATTTTTCACCTCGCATTTGTGTTGGGGCAACAGAAAACTTTGCCGGTAGCGGCACCCGGTATTCCGGATTGTGCCGCATTCGCCTTGGGGCCCAGTGAAGTTACAATTTTCCCATAGAGGCCCTCCATAACTATTATAGGGAAAATTGCGTTTTTTTTCGTTTTTAGCTTTCGCTCAGCTTTTCAGCGAGCTTCTTTTTCGCCCGCCAGATGGCTTTCTGCACGGTGCCCTTCGTCATGTGGAGCATCCCGGCGATTTCCTCGGTGGTGTAACCGGCCCAGAAGCGGAGCAGCAGTACATCCCTGTCCCGGGGTGGGAGCTGGGAGATGGCCTCCATCACACCCAGCCGTTCGGGGTAAATTTGCG
>CANDCW010000139.1 GCA_947383275.1 uncultured Bacillota bacterium | reverse complement strand
CCGCCAACCGGGCGGACAGTAAGCAGCGTCAGGTGGAGGCCGTAGGCAAGATGATCGACGCCAAAGCCGCTAAAAATAAGGACGATTTGACCGCCAGCGTTGCCCAGGCTGTCAGCGCCGCGGTGGAAAAGGCTGAGGAAGTGCGGAACATCATCGGGGCCTGGAGCGATGAACCGGGCAAACTGGAGAAGAACGAGGTCAACACCGGTCTGCTGGACCTGGTACGGAAAAGCGACGTACTGAAGGACATTTCCAAATATTTGGGCCGGTTCCGTGAGATATTCGCCCAGGGCAAGCGCAACGGCTACGCCTATGGCCGAGGCGAAAAGTACTCCCTGGAGCTGGGCTGCAACATCTCCCGGGCCCTTACCTCGGAGCTGGCCATGCTGGCCTCGTCGAAAACGGTTCCTCTGTTCCTGCAAAAGTATCAGCGCCAGCAGATCAAGCAGTACCAGCGGCGGGAGCCCATTTATAAAGGCATGGGGGACATCATCTGCTGCCTGGATGAGTCTATCTCCACCGCCGGCGACCCCGCCGCATGGGGCAAGGCCGTGGCCCTGACCCTGTTGGAGATCGCCGCCGGCAGCGGCCGCAGCTTTGCGCTGATCCATTTTGCCAGCAGCGGCGAGTTCAAGACCGACTTGTTCCGGCCGGGCGAGTACACCATGGGGGACAAACTGTCCGCCGCCGAGACTTTTCTCAATGGCGGCACCGACTTCCAGGCACCTATGGAGGAGGCCATGCGGCTGATGAAGGAGGAAGGCTTTGAAAACGCTGATATTGTGTTTATCACAGACGGCGAATGCGAGCTGCCCCAGGAATGCCTGGATGAACTGAAACAGGAGCAGACAGCCCACCGTTTCAAGGTAACCGGCATTTTGCTGGACAAGGATGAACCCAACATGGATTTCAGCCTGAAGGCGTTCTGTCAGGACATCTACCGCACCAGCCAGCTGCTGGGAGATGATATTGTGCGGGAACTGGTGACAAAGCGGGTCTGAATCTGTCAAATGGCTTGCGCACTGTCAAAAAATATGCTAAAGTCTTAGCGAGGTGATTTTGGGTGAATTATCAGGATATTGTCGCCATCTGGCAGAGCAAACAGATCAAAACCGCCGCCGATATTGCCTGTGAGATGAACGGGAACGGTGTGGCGTTTATTTACCACTCCGCCAAGATTGAAAACGACCGGATCACCTACCACGATACCCGGGAGATCTTCGACCACGGGGGCGTGACGGGCTACACCGGGGATGTGCGCTCCCTGTTTGAGATTCAAAACTCTGTTGCGGCCTATTACCGGATGCTGGACGCCTTTGAGAAGCGGGAGCCCCTGAGTGAGGGACTGATCTGTGAGCTTCAGGGGCTTCTCACCCAGGGGACCTACGACACTCTGCGCTACCAGAAGGGCGAGCGGCCCGGCGTCTATAAGAAAAATGACTATGTAACCGGGGCCCAGGAGGTCGGCGCGCTCCCCGAGGATGTACCGGAGGAGTTGGGTGAGCTGGTCCGTGAGCTGGCGGATGTCCGCCCTGAACAGGCCCTGACGGCGGCGGCCTATTTTCACGCCAAATTCGAGAATATCCATCCCTTTGCCGACGGCAATGGCCGGACCGGGCGGCTGCTGATGAACTATCTGCTGCTTCTGCTGGACCATCCGCCCGTCATTATCCATGTGGAGGACCGGAGGGCGTACTATGACGCACTGGAACAGTTTGACAGCGATCAGAAGCTGGACAGCCTGGTGGATTTCTTGAAGTCTCAAACCGTAAAGACCTGGCAAGCCCGTTTTGAGCGTGGAAGAAACAGAACATAATTTATATCTCAGCGGCGGCCTTCGGACCGCCGCTTTTTTAGTTGAGAAAACCTCAACTATACAGCTTCTTTTCACAATGCTAAAATAAGAGTGTATTTCAGGGCGGAGTAAGTTTAGGGCGGAGTAAGTGAGGGAGGAATGGAACGCGGCCAGGGGCGTAGTATGCCCTAACGCACCAAACCGAATCGACCTGGAAGTAAATAGACGAACAAGAAGATCACAGTTGCCTTTTGGGCGGTTGTGGTCTTTTTTTGTTCAAAAATTGAAAGGAGCCAGCATTATGAGTGAGCCTATCAACAGCGGATTCCCGTTCTCCGGCATGGAGGACAGCGAAGAACTGGACGTCAGCGCCATCTTTGGCGGCGGCGCTCCCACAGATGACGTCAATCCCTTTGACCTTCCGGCGGCGCGGACGGAAACCCCTGCCGCTCCCCCGGAGCAGCCCAAGCCGGAAGCTCCCGCGGCACCGGCGGAGCCGGTTGCGGCCCCCGTGGCCCCCGCACCGCAGCCGGAGCCCGCACCCAATCCCCAGCCTGTTCCCCAGGCCAAAACACAGAATCCCGCGCCTGCCAGCGAGCCGGCCAACCCCATCGCGGCAGCCATTGACAAGCAGGAAACCCAGGCGGCTCAGACGGCGGCCAAATCCCTCTTTGAGAAGGCCCCCATCTTCTCCTACGGCAGCGCCAGGGATGAGATCACCGATGGCGCTATGACCTTCGAGGAGCTGCGCATCGCCAAGTCGGACGATTTTCCCGAGCTGGGCGAGGGCAAGCGGGTATCCTGGTCGGTGGAGTACGGCAAGGTGACCAAGGCCATCACCGATCCCAAGGGCGCCACCATCCAGTCCGTCAAGGAGGAGATCGAGCGGTCCAAGGCGTTTCTGGACGGCCTGAAGAAATCCAAGGATAAGAGCCCGGACTGCCTGGTGAAGCCCCGAGTCACCGCCCAGAGCAAAGGCATCGCCGACTACAAAGGGACGTTTACCTCTCTGGAGGAGGCCAGGGCGTCGGACAAAACCATCTGCCTGCTTCCCTCTGGGGACGGCAGGGTCTACGAACTGCGCAAGACCGAACTGGGCGAGTTCGTCGCCCCCAAAGACAATGTGGTGGAGTTTTCACGCATCAGGGCCGGGTTCACCCCGGCCCTCCCCCTGATTCCCGCCTCCCTGCTGAGCCAGATCATCTCTTTTTTTCGTTGCTACATGAATGAGACAGCGGAGTTTGAGGCCCTGGCCCACATCCTCTGGGATAAGGAGTCGGAGGAGTATGTGGTCCACATCCCGCCCCAGGAGGTCTCCAAGGCTAGGGTCAACGCCGATCTGAGCCGGGATGGTCTGGATGAAACGCGGTATCTCCACTACATGGACATCCACAGCCACAACAGCATGGCGGCGAAATTCTCTCCTGTGGACGACCAGGATGAGCGGGCCACCCGGCTGTATGTCGTGTTGGGCCGTCTGGACCGGTTTTTCCCGGAGATCACGGTGCGGATGTCCTGCGGCGGCACCTACTGCGAGTTGGACCCCGGCCTGATTTTTGAAGGTCTGGGCGAGGTGTTTCCCCGGGAATGGCGGGATAACGTCAAAACCGGGGAGACAAGAGCCATAAAGGATGCCAAAGCCCGGCTGCGCGAAGTTCTGTTATCTGGGACATTTTTGGAGGGTGAGTTATGAGATTCTCCCAGACCCGCCCCGTGAAGATCGTTCAGCTGGGCGCCGGCGGCACCGGGGGCCACATTGCGCCCCACCTGTACCGGCTGCTGTACTCGCTGGACCGTCCGGTGCGGTATATCATCTGCGACGGCGACGTGGTGGAGCAGAAAAACCTGGTGCGGCAGAACTTTACTCCCGCCGACCTGGGAGAGAACAAGGCCCAGGTGCTAGCGGAGCGGTACTCCTCCGTGTTCGGCATGGAGACGGAGTACGTCCCCGATTTCGTGGAGGATGAGGACCGCCTGAAGAATCTGCTAACGCCCATGCGGTTCCGGCAGAGGCGGCCCAATTCGTACCGCGAGGAAATTGTGGAGGAGATGGTCATCCTGCTGGGAGCTGTGGACAACAACAAGTCCCGGCAGCTGTGCCACAGAGTGTTCACCCAGGCAAAGGAGCTGATCTACATTGACAGCGGCAACGGGGAGTACACCGGCCAGGTAGTCTGCGGTGTGCGGCGGAGTGGAAAGACCTACTACCCGCCCATCGGTGTGGTCTACCCGGACGTGCTGGAAGATACGGACAAGTTTCCCACGGAGCTGTCCTGCGCCGAGGCGTCGGTGTCGGCTCCCCAGAGCATGGCGGCCAACATCACC
>CANDCW010000138.1 GCA_947383275.1 uncultured Bacillota bacterium | reverse complement strand
CGCTGGCGCTCCATCTGCTCAGGCAGGTCGCCAACATCCCCGCCGCTGGCAAGCCGGGCTTCCAACCGGCCATACATATCCTGGTACTGGGGGTTCTTCTCCAGCACATCCCTGGGTACGCTGCCGGGAATCAGGCTGGACAGGTCGATGCGGCCGGAAAGCTGTCCCTCATCGGTCTGCTTGGACAGCAGACGCTCAAACTGCCGGGTGCCGGTGATCCGGCTGCGGAAGGCGTTGATGGCGTAGCTCTTGGCCTGGCCGGGAGCACCCAGGATGAACAGTTTTTTCCCGGTCAGCAGGGCAATGGCGATCATCTCCACCAGCTCCTCCCGCTCGGCCACCTGGGCGTTGACATCGGCAATCACGGCCAACATCTGGTCTCTCAAATTACTCGGCATAGAGATCAATTCCTCCTTCAAGTTGTTCTGACATATATTCCTGATAGCATTCAGCGCAGGCGACATTGTGCGGCGGCTGATAGCCCACCGCCTTCAGCAGCGCCGCGAACAGCAGAGTGTCCCGTTCCGATGGAAATGAGTACACATCCATGTCACAGCCGCCCAGGCAGCAGAAGCTGGTCACAGCTTCCCAGCCAGGGACGGATTCTGACCGACGCACCGAAAGCCGGGAAGCTTTCCGGAGTTCTTCATTGGACATCTGAAGAATCCTGACTATGGCATCCCGCCGTGTTTTGCTATCCATAGTTCTGTCTCACGCCACGACCAGCAGGCTGTCGTCATCCCGGAAATCGTCCAGGGAGATCACCGCGCCCCGCAGGTCACGGGGAGCGGCGGTGAAGCCGTACCGCCGGCGGCTGTCCTTGCAGTTGAGCATCTCATACTGGAGCTGGCACATGATGTGCTGATCCAAATTGCCCTTTTCGGGGTCGAAGTTCTCCACGCACTGGATCAGGCGGATGGCCAGGTCCTGGTACACATCGTCGTAGTCCAAATGGGCGGCCCGCATCAGAGCAGCGTTCCGCTGAATGATCTTGCCGATCCAGTGCAGGTTTTCCTCCACAATACGGTTGCGTTCAGCGATAGAATAGTTGTTTTTCATAATGTTATCCTTTCTGTATTTGGGGGGTCCAGAAGCGGCAATAGCCCTGGCCCCAGTCTTTCATGAGTTCATCATGGGTATAGTTTGGCGAGTTGTACTCCGGACTGCGGCACTTTTGCCGCAGGTGGAAGTGCTCACACTCCATGTAGGCGTGCAGGCAGGTACTGCAATTCTTTTCGCTTTCGCTCAAGCGACTGCCCCCTTGTTCCATTCTTTTTCACACAGGTCAATGACCTGCTGGCACTGATCCATCTCAAAGCCGCCAATGTGAGCCTGCTTTTCGGGCAGCGCCAGTTGGCCGGCCAGCCACTTGTAGGCTTGGGTCCGGCTCATCCCGCTGCTCTGCCAGAAGTGATCAAAGACCTGGTGGGTCTCCCGCCGCTTGAGCCGCAGCACCTCATTGGCCACGTTGCCCAGGGGACGGTTGGTCCCCTTATGGCAGCCTACCCGGGCGTTGCAGTTCTGGCAGAGGTAGATGTTCTCACCAGCCAGCCCAAGCCGGTCGGTGGAAGCACCATAAATCTTCCGGGCAGGCACCAGGCGGATCACACCTCCGCAGTAACGGCAGATGGTGGGAATTTTCATCTGTGTCCACCCCCCTACGCCGCTTGCTTCCCGGCAGCCGGTTTCTTGGTCTCTTTTTGGGGAACGGACTGTGGCGCTCCAGGCCGCACACCGGCCTGCATGTAGAAGGCGTGCTCGGTATCCAGCGTCAGCATCCCGCCGGTGGCGATCCCCAAAGCAGCCGTCCCGGACAGGGACCGCAGGCAGTTGTTCAGCCGCTTGGTGAGATACCAATACTCACCCTGGGGCATTCCGGTCAGCGGGGCCACTGTAATAACGTTCTGGGCGCTTCCGTGAACGCCGCCGCACCGGAAGGACAGCGTCATGCCCTCAAAGGATAACTGCACCTTCCCATCGGGCTCCACACAGGACACATTGTCCAGAGCCCTGCGCAGCTCCGCCACATCGGTGAGTACGGTAAACTGATTTTTGAGGGAGCTGGTCAGAAAGTCCGTGTCAATGTACTTCTCCTGAATCAGCCGGGCGGAGAACAGAAATCCCTCCCGGACGAAAACAATATTTTTGCCGTTAACACCCGCTCTAAATTCATCCTTATCTTCACACATCTGGGCCAGGCGGCTCAGAGAAGGTGCGGGGATCAGAACGCTGAACTCGCCGGTGCTCTTGCTGTCCCCTCTGGCTGTGACCACGCAGGTTCCGTCACTGCCGGCGGCCCGGAGGCCGTCCTGGGTGACCCGGAACTGAACGCATTTCAGCATGGGCTTCTCGTTGTTCTCGTCGGCGGCAAAAACCGTCCGCTTTGCCATGGAGGGGATGCCGCTGATCCGGACCAGATTGGTCACAGCGGGGATTTCCACTTTGGGGTAACTGCGCCCCTCCCATACGGACACGTTGTATTTGGCGTCGCCGCTCCAAACAGCCAGCCGGCTGTCTCCGGGCATTCGCCGCAGTTCCACGGTGTCGCCGGGCAGCTTCTCCAGCATTCCGGCCAGCAGCCTGGCGTCGATGGCCAGGGCATCGTCCTCCGGGGCGGCGCAGGCCAGCTTCTGCTTCAGGGTGACCTCCAGATTTGTGGCGGTGAGGACCAGCGACTTGCTGGCGGCGCTCACCTCCAGGAGCACACCTTTCAGCGCCTCCAAAGGCGAGTTTGCCGGGGCGACCGCTGACGCACGCTTGACAGCGTGCAGCAGTTCGGCCCGATTCATGGTAATGTTCAAAGAAATTCCTCCTTCTACGCAACAAAATCGAAGAAAGACAGCTGGTTTTCGTCCACCGGCTTCTTCTTCGACTTCTTTTTTCTGCGTTCTTCCAATGTCCGTTGCAGCAGCCCATCGTAGAGGGCCTGCTTGTTCTCCGCATCCACAGTACGGATTTGAATTGGTGCGGCAACAGTAACGGGCGTTTCTTCCACAGCGGCCGTCTCCTCAACTGCCGCAACAACAGGCAGGGCCGCGGTCCGGACCCGTTCACGGCGGGGATTGATGATCGCCATTTTCTTGAATGTTGCGGCAATATCCTCCACGTTGTCCTTGATACCCAGGGCCAGCTCCTTCGCCATCTGAGAGGTCAGGTCCTTCACATCGCTCATAGCGGCAAGGCCCTCCTCTGAAAGGTTGCCCTCAATGATCCCGGCTACAGCCAGCTTGGAGGCCATCAGCTTCATGGCCTTGGCCTGCATGGTGTCAACGTAGTAGAGCATATAGACCTCTACCCGGGGCGCCGTCTGGTTGATCCGCCAGCTCCGGCGGGCCGCCTGACGCAGGGTGAACAGGTTGTAGCCCATGCTGTAGAAAATCAGGGTGGTAAAGGCGTTGAGGTCCAAGCCTGTCTCCACACAGCGGGGGTTGGTGATCAGCACCTGGCAGCCAGAGCGAACGCGCTTCTCTACCCAAGTCTCCCGTTTCTCTGGTGAGATAGTTGGGCTGAGAATTTCAGTGCGGAACCCCTCCCCGGTGAGCAGCTTCACCAGTTTCTGCTGGGAGTCAGTTCGGGTCCAGCTGGTGTAGATCATGACCCGCTCACCGGCGGCGATCTTCTCCCTGACGATCTCCAGCACTTTTTCTTCCTTTGGCAGAATGTCGTCAAAGCAGGCCTTATTGCTGGGGTGGGCAATAATATGGCCGTCGATGGGATGGACGATATCCGGCTGGTCATAGGGCTGGTCCGGGTAGACGGTGAGCAGATTCAGATAGGCGGACAGCAGTTTTTTGGCCGCTTTCCGGTCCGACTTCAGCACCGCACGAATATCCCGTTCCACCTCCTTATAGGCGTCATACACATCCTCCGGCATCTCAACAGGAATGGGTATCTCCTCATAATCGGGGAGGTCCTTGCCCATATCGTTCAGCGAGAGAAAAGCGGTGTATTCCAGCAGGAACCGGGAAAACACCAGGGGAGATACTCCGGGAAGCTGGCGGGTTTTGGTTTTGCGCTTGCTGGCCCGGCGGTTGGCATTGTAGGCGGCGTCGGTGGTTTCGTAGGTGTTCTCCACCACCCCGTACTCTGCGTCAAAGGTCTGGGGACTGCGGTAGCTCTTGCC
>CANDCW010000137.1 GCA_947383275.1 uncultured Bacillota bacterium | reverse complement strand
AGGAGAAAACCGACCTGTCCGAGCTGGAGGCGGGCTCCACCACCATCCTGGATATTCTGTCCCCCACTGCCATCGACACCAAGAGCCGGGACTATATCCTGGTGGACGGGGTGTACCACGCCTACCTCTATGTGGCGGGGTACGGCTACTCCACCACCGTGGGCTCCTGCTGGCTGGCCCCGCTGGTGGAGGCCGGGGAGGGCGTCAGCCTCGGCTTCACGGTCAAGCGTCAGAGCAAGGAGAAGATCCTCTCGAAGATCTCCCAGACCACCATGGTGAACCGCTCCCGGATGCGGGACGTGGGGGACACCCGCCAGGACTATGAGGAGCTGGACAGCGCAATCAATTCCGGGCTGTATTTGAAGGACGCCATGAACCGGCAGAATGAGGACTTCTACTATATGCACACCCTGGTGGAGGTGACGGCGGACGACCCGGAGACGTTAGAACAGCGGGTGACGGCGGTGGAAAAGCTGTGCGTGTCCATTGACATGATTGCCCGGCGCTGCGACTACAAAAACGAGCAGGCATTCCTCTCGGCGCTCCCCCTGCTGGCCCTGGACGCGGACGTGGAGCGCAAATCCCGGCGCAATGCCCTCACCTCCGGCGTGGCTGCCGCCTTTCCCTTTGCCTCCTACGAGCTCAGCGACCGCAACGGCATCTTCCTGGGGCTGAACCTCTACAACCGCTCCCCGGTGTTTCTGGACCCCTACGACGACTACAAGTACACCAACGGCAACTGCTGGATCGGCGGCTCCTCCGGCGCGGGCAAGACGTTCACCCTCCAATGCCTGGGCGGGCGGCTGCGCCAGCAGGGGCGGCGGGTGATCTTCATTGTGCCCAAGAAGGGCCACGAGTTCCGCCCCTTGTGCGAGCTGCTGGGCGGGCTGTACCTGCGCCTGTCCCCCTCATCCAAGGACTGCCCCAACATCATGGCCATCCGGCGCCGGTCGCTGGACAGCTACGCCGGCCTGCGGGACATGGCCGCCCGGGACGACTCGGTGCTGGCCGATAAGATCTCCCGGCTCATCATCTGGTACTCCCTGCAAAAGCGGGATCTGTCCGATGAGGACAAGAACCATCTGGATTCCTCCCTGGTGGAGTGTTACCGGCGGTACGGGATCACCTTTGACAACGCCTCCGTCACCGACGGGGAGGGGAACTTCGTGGAAATGCCGATTCTTCCGGATTGGTACGACGTACTCTCCCAGAACCCGGACACCAAACACCTGGCGGTGGTGCTGGCCCGGTATGTCACCGGCTCCGCCTCCGCCATGGGCCGGCGCAACCACATTGACCTGAACAACAAGTACATCGTGCTGGACACCTCCGGGATGCCGGACGACCTGCTGCTCCCCGGCATCTTCTGGGCCACCGACATCGCCAACGACCTCATCATGGACGCGGGCAGCGACCTGTCCGCCCTCATCGCCGACGAGCTGTGGTCCCTGGTGGGGGCCAACTCCAACCCCCTGGCGGCGGGCTTCGTCCAGGAGATGGTGAAAACCATCCGCGGCCTGGGCGGCATCGCCATCACCTCCACCCAGGGGATGCAGGACCTGTTCGGGCTGGACGGCGGCAAATACGGCAAGGGCATTTTGGATTCCAGCCGGATCAAGCTGGTGATGCAGATGGAGGAACAGGAGGCCCGGCTCATCCAGGGGGTGCTCAATCTGTCCGAGGACGAGGTGCGGCAGATCACCCGGTTCCGCCGTGGCGAGGGCCTGCTGTGCATCGGCTACAATCATGTGCCAGTGCAGTTCCATGCCACGGAAAAAGAGTACGACGCCATTACCACTTCTCCCACCGACCTGCGGACAAAGCGGAAGGAGGGCGGCAGATGAGCTTCCGTCAGGACGCTTCCAGGCTTCAGAAAACCGCCAACAACGCCTTCTGCCAGACGGGCACACTGGTGGCACTGGCGGACGGCGGGCAGCCCGACCCGGACAAGCTGCAAAAGGCACTGGAGCAGACAGCGGCCCAGTTCGAGAGTGCCGCCCTGGAGGTGCGGAAGCTGTGCGAGCGGTACAGCACGGGCACCGGGGGCTACGGCTCCCGGCCCGTCCTCCCGCCCATGGAGATTGCGGGATCGGTGGATATGCTGGGCTACCACTGGTTGCACATCACGCTGAATACCCTGCTTCCCCACTGCCGGTTCCAGCCCCCGGAATGGCTCAGCGACACCATCCGCCGCCTGCTGGACGAATACGAGGCGCAAGGCTGTAAGCTGCCCTTTTTCAACCGGGCACTGCTGGTGATCGACGAGTTCACCGGCATCCAGGGCCGCCATATTTTTGACCAGGACAACAAGGGATACAAGGCGGTGTCCAACGCCATCAAGGGCAGGCTCATCCCGGACGACGACCAGCACACCCTGGCGGTAGCGCTGCTGTCCGGTCGGAGCGAGGTGGACGTATGTCACATCACCCTGCTGGATCTGGCGGATGCGGCGGACTTTTTCTCCTTCCACTCCGGGGACTATGAGGTGAAGTGTTTTTATGACGGCGGATGGAGCTGATACTTTTTCTTAAAAGAAAAAGTATCCAAAAAGAACTTTAATTCGCTGACGGACCTGAGCAATTTTTTCACGCTGCCACCCGACTACGGACAGATCGCAAATCGGTTGAATTGGTCTAAAAAGTGACCGTGACACCCATCAGGTTTTGGCCTGATTTGGGCCGTTTTTGAGCGGTTGGAGGGTTTTCAAGAATCTGATGGGTGTCCGCCGCCCTAAACTGTTGAAAACAAAGGCATTCGAGGTGGCGGCAAAAGCGGGGAGCGTGAAAAAAGCTGACTTCTATGGGGAGCCATCAGATTGGCTCCCCATAGGGGGCTTGGAAAAGCGCCGAAAAAGTTCTTGCGCCGGCATCGGCGCAAGGGCGTTTTCGGCGCGGGCAGGAATATGGAAAGGGGGCGCGGTATGCGTGATTCTCAGTCAGAGGGACGTTGATATGTTGAAGCTGCTGTGCTGGTGCCAGTTCATCCAGCCCAGGGATCTGCGGGGGCTCACCACCGAGGGGGAGCGGAAAAACCTCATGGGCCTGGGCCTGATCCGGCGGCATGAAAAAAGCGGTGCGCTGCTGCTCTCCAGCAAGGGCCAGCTTTTGTTGGAACACCTGCTGGATGGTGCGGCGCCCCAGACCACCCGGGCCTATCATCCGCCGCTGATCAAGCGGCGAATCCGGGTGTCTCGGATCGCGGTGACCGCCTACCATGGCGGAGTCAACCCGTTCACCTTCGGGCCAGAGGAGCTGGACGGCCCCACGTCCCTGTTCCTCCCGGCCATCACCCGGCGGAGGGGGGCCAACCCTTGGGGCAGCACCCGGGTAGCGGCCATCGCCCGCCTGGGGGACAGCCTGTACGCCATGCACTACGTCTGCCCCGGCATCGGTAAGCTGGCGCTGATGGATGAGCTGGCGGCGTTCTCCAACCAGACCGCCCGGTTCCGGGACATGGGCCGGGCGTTCCTCTTTGCCGGGAGCAGCTACAAGAGCGTGCTGTCCGAGCTGGAGCGCCCCGTGGGACGGGACGATGCCAAGCTGCTGACCTATGGCGGCGCGTACCGCTGTCTCCAGCTTCCCGTCCACCTGTTGTCCTGTGACGCCACGGGAGCGGTGCAGCTTCAGATCATGGCCGTGCCGGACTACCGGGCGCGGCTGACCAAGGCGGCACTGAAAAACCAATACCACCCGCCTCCTGACGATGTACCCGAATGGGACGCTATGTTCCAAGGCGTGCCCTTTGTCCTGGCGGCGGACATGAACCTGCGCCGGATTAACGCCGCTATCCGAGCGGCCAGGATCCGGGGATTCCAACAGATCGCCATGGCCGCCCTGGAGGGGCAGGCGGAGCAAGTGCTGTTCCCACGCTGCCGGGACAAAAATCTGGCGCGGGTGTTTGTCCTCACTCCCGAGGCCATTTCCACCGTCACCGGAAGAAAGCCCATTCCCTATGTGCCCCCGCGCACCCAATTTCTCACCGCGAAAGGAGAGGTGGCTGATGCCCCGCTTATCCAAGCTAATAGAAAAACTTGAAGATTATCTGGAGCCGAAAATCGGCCCTTGGTATGAGCGCCACAAAAAGAAGCTGCCTCTTTATATCGCCGTGGGTCTGATAATTTGGTACTTCTACGGGATGGTGCTCAACTCCATCCGGCTGGGCACTGCCACCACCTTCCACAAGGCCG
>CANDCW010000136.1 GCA_947383275.1 uncultured Bacillota bacterium | reverse complement strand
CATCCCATGACAATGACGAGGTTTGCCAGCAGTACCGCCGCCGCTACACACAGGATGGACCGAAAGATTCTTTTGGTCATGGTTTTACCTCCAGCCGGTAGCCGACATTACGAATCGTTTCAATCATTGCTCCATAACTTCCCAGCTTCTGCCGCAGGGTACGGATGTGCATATCCACAGTCCTGGTTTCACCGGAATAGTCCGAATCCCAGATGCTGGTCAGGAGTTTTTCTCTGGTGAACGCAACACCGGGGGAGGACATGAACAGGCGTAGCAATTCAAATTCTTTATAGGTGAGGGAAACCCGCTCACCGCCCGCCATGACGGTATGCTCCGCCAGATCGATCACCAGATCGTTTGCAGCCAGGATCTCCGGATTCTGCCTGGGGTGACACCGGCGCAGTACCGCTTTGACCCGTGATACCATCTCCATCATGCCGAAGGGCTTGACCAGATAATCGTCCGCCCCCAGGTCCAGACTCTGGATCTTATCGTACTCTGCTCCCTTTGCCGTTGCCATGATGACCGCGATCTCACGGGTCGCACTGGATTCCTTCATCAGCTTCAGCAATTCAACACCGCTTTTTCCGGGCAGCATGACATCCAAAATAACAAGCTGGGGTATTTCTGTGCGAAGCGCCTCCAAGAAAGAATCGCCATCCACAAAACCCCTGACCTCGAAACCCGCGCTTCGTAACGCATAGAGTTCAAGGCTCTGGATGCTTTCATCATCTTCTACGCAAAAAATCATGTTCTTTCCCCCTTTCCGAGCGAGATTATCATACCACAGACACTCCTTACCATCAATGTGCCTGCCCGTTCTTATTCCCGGTAATGGAGAAGATAACCCACTCTGCAATATTGACAGCATGGTCACCAATGCGCTCCAGGTATTTGTCGATCATCAGCAGGTCAAGCGCGTGCTCCCCGACTGCGGGCGCCTCCGCGATTTTTTGAATCAGCACAGCTTTGACCTGTGTAAAATAGCGGTCAATGGTGTCATCGTGAGCAATCACGGCTCTGGCCCGCTCTATATCCTGCTGGACGTAAGAATCCACGCTCTCTGTGACCATTTTGATTGTCTCCTGCGCCATTTCGCGGATATGGCCCACATCTTCCGGGACATAGCCCTCTGACAGCATGGCCAGAATGATCTCCGCAATATCGGACGCCTGATCCCCGATGCGCTCCATATCCGTGATAATTTTCAGCGCGGCGGAAATCTGCCGCAGGTCACGGGCCACCGGCTGCTGCTGGAGCAGTAGCTTCAAACACAGGCTCTCAATATCCCGCTCCATCTGGTCGATCTCCCCGTCCAGCGGCCCGACCTTCTCCGCCAGGGTCTTGTCCCCCTCGGTCAGAGCCTTTGCCGCCAGGGAGATCGCCTCCTCGCACAGTGCGCCCATTTGAATCAGTTCATTTTTCATCAGGGCAAGCTGCTCGTCAAATTTGCTCCGCATTATCCAAACCTCCCTGTGATATAGTCCTCCGTTTTCTGGCACTCCGGCCGAGAGAACAGCTTTTCTGTCTCACCGTACTCAATCAATTCCCCCAGCAGGAAAAAGGCGGTATAGTCCGAAATGCGGGCGGCCTGCTGCATATTGTGTGTCACGATGATGATGGTATATTGCTCCTTCAGGCCCATCGCCAGCTCCTCGATTTTGGAAGTGGAAATGGGGTCCAGGGCGCTGGTGGGTTCGTCCATCAGCAGCACCTTCGGCTCCACAGCCAGGGCGCGGGCGATACAAAGCCGCTGCTGCTGGCCTCCGGAGAGGCCCAGGGCGTTCTTTTTCAGTCGGTCCTTCACCTCGTCCCAGATTGCCGCCCCCCGGAGGGAGCGCTCCACAATATCGTCCAGTTTGGCCTTGTTGCGGACACCATGGGTCCGGGGACCGTAGGCGATGTTGTCATAGATACTCATGGGGAAGGGATTGGGCTTCTGGAACACCATGCCGATCTCCTTCCGCAGCAAGTTCACATCCAGGCCAGGGGCGTATACATCCTGCTCCCCATAGCGCACCTCGCCGGTGATCTTCACGCCAGGAATTAAATCGTTCATCCGGTTCAGTGTTTTCAGAAAGGTGGACTTCCCACACCCGGAGGGACCGATAAAGGCGGTAATGTTCTTCTCCGGAATTTCAATATTGATATTGTTCAGTGCCTGGGCCGTCCCATACCACAGGCACAAATCCTTTGCGGTAACAATACTGCTCATAACGCTCTCCTTTTTTTGAAGATCCGGCCAACCAGGACTGCGGCAAAATTGATGGTCAGCGTCAGTGCCATCAGAATCGCGGCGATAGCAAAGGATGCCTGTGCGCCGCCCGGCCCCGGCTCCTTGGTGTAGAGGTACAACGCCACAGTAAGGGTGGCTCCCGGACTGCCCAGGCCGCTGAGAAAGCCGTTCAGAACATGAGCGAATCCCGCTGTAAATAACAGCGCCGCCGATTCCCCCAAAATGCGGCCCGCCGACAGGATACAGCCAGTGATTACCCCATCCACACAGCCAGGGAGTACTACCGTCCGAACGACCCGCCATTTTCCGGCTCCCAGGCCGAAAGCCCCTTCTCGGTAGCTCTGCGGCACGGTTTTCAAGCTCTCCTGTGCGGTACGCATGACAGTAGGCAGGTTCATAATAACCAGTGTCAATGCCCCGGCCAGCAGACAGGAACCGAAGCTGTTGGCGAAAATCAGCATCCCTACCAGCCCGAAGATAATGGACGGAATGCCGGACAGGGTTTCTGCCGCGTACTCAATGACCGTCACCAACCTCTGGCTGGAGGCATACTCTGTCAGATAGATGGCCGCACCCACTCCCAGGGGAAGTACAATCAGCAGCGTAGCTACGATGATATAGACTGTGTTCAAAATATCCGGCAAAATGCCAATCGTTCCCGCCAGATAGCTTGGTTTTGTGGAGAGCAGTTCCCAGGTAATACTGGGGAGTCCCTTTATCAGAACATATCCAATCAGGAACAGGGCAATTCCACAGGTCAGAGCTGTGGACAGTGCCATCAAGCCCCTCATCAGGCCAATGTAACCCTTCCGTTTGGTCGTGATCCAGTTGCTTTGCATGGTCAGCCCTCCTTTTTGCGTTTCAGGAAGAAATTCAGCGCGGCATTGAGCAGCAGCACGAATAAGTAGAGAACCAGGGCAATAGAGAACAGGGCCTGCCGCTGCAATCCGCTGGAATAGGCCATCTCGCTGGCGACTGCCGTGGTGAGAAAACGGACGCTCTGGAACAGGGACGGCATATTAGGCACATTGCCGGACACCATCATCACCGCCATAGCCTCTCCGATAGCCCGGCCCACCCCCAGTACTACCGCCGCCGCTATGCCGCTTTTTGCTGCCGGAGCGGATACGCGGAAGTAGGTTTCGATGGGTGTAGCCCCCAGAGCAAGGGAGGCATCCTCGTATTCCTGCGGGACCGCCTCTAACGCAGTGACAGACACCTTAATAATGGAAGGCAGGATCATAATGGCCAGCACGATGATCGCCGCCAGCAGACTGGCCCCGTCCGGCACATGAAAGAGCTGCCGTATTCCCGGAACCAGCACCAGCATACCTACCAGACCGTAGACCACCGAGGGGATGCCCGCCAGCAGACTGACAGCAGATTCCACCACAGCTTTCACCTTTGGCGGGGCCAGCTTTGCCAGATATACCGCCGTGAAGAAGCCAACCGGTACGCCAAAGAGAATAGCTCCGGCAGTTCCATAGATGCTGGTCAAGATAAAAGGCAGAATTCCGAAGGACGGTTCTTTTGCTGTGGATTCCCAGGTGTCTCCCAACAGGAAGTCCAGCAGGCCAATTTGCCGGATAGCAGGGATTCCGGACAGGATCAGATATACCGTAATAAGCAGGACACAGCCCACCGTGACCAGACCCAGGAACAGGAATATCCCGTGAATCAGGTTTTCTATAAACCGTTGATGTTTTCCCATAAATTGAGCCTCCTAATGGGTAGGAGCGGCGGCAGAGAAAGCCGCCGCTCCACGAGAGGGGTTCAGTTCGCCGCCACCGCGCCGGCCTTACTGATAAAGTCAGAGGCATCGGCAGAGGTTGCGAAATCGAAGAATGCCTGGGCGGCCTCGGACAGCTTGGCATCGGTCTTTGTCACCAGCACGAAGGGACGCTGGATCACATAGCTGCCGTCCTTGACGGTGTCCTCGGTGGGAGCCACGCCGCCCACGGTAAGGGCCTTTACGCTGTCACTGACAGAAGCTAGAGAAGCGTAGCCGATAGCGTCCGGATTCTGAGAGACGGCAGTAATCACATCGCCGGTAGAGGTCAGTTCCTGGCGGTACTGGCAGGCATCCTCGGTGCCGGTAATGGATTCAAAGCCGTCCCGCGTTCCGCTGCCAGCCTCCCGGCCAATGAGGACTACGGCCGCGTCGCTGCCGCCTGCATCCTTCCAGTTGGTGATCTCGCCGGTGTAGAGCTTGGCGATGGTTTCCACGTCCAGGTCGGCCACGGGGT
>CANDCW010000135.1 GCA_947383275.1 uncultured Bacillota bacterium | reverse complement strand
GCTACATCATCAAAAACCTGGGCAAGCAGCTTAAAAAGTTCGGGATGCAGGTGGTGCAGGACCAGGTGTGGGGCCGGGTCAGCGAGAACCGGGACGCCCACAAGTCCACCCGCCTCTATATTGACGAGATGCACCTGCTGCTCCGGGATGAACAGACGGCGGCGTATACGGTGGAGATTTGGAAGCGGTTCCGCAAGTGGGGCGGCATCCCCACCGGGATCACCCAAAACGTAAAAGACCTGCTCTCCTCCGCCGAAATCGAAAATATTTTTGAAAATTCGGACTTCATCTATATGCTCAATCAGGCCGCCGGGGACCGCCAAATCCTGGCGAAACAGCTCAATATTTCCCCTCACCAGCTCTCCTATGTGACCAACAGCGGGCCGGGTGAGGGGCTTTTGTTTTTCGGGAACGTCATCATCCCCTTCGTGGACCACTTCCCCAAGGACACCGAGCTGTATAAGCTGCTCACCACCCGCCCGGAAGATCTGGCCGGACAGGGCTGACAGGGGGTGACCGGCTGTGGATATGGAAAAGGCCCCCTCGTTCCAGGAGTTTTTGAAGCTGCTGGAGGAAAACGGACGGTCCGTCCAGGGGCAGGATCTGTCCCTGATGGCGTGGTATCTGGAGGGCATGGAGCGGCAGTACGACGCCGTTCTGCAAGAGCTGGCGGCGGTGAAAACCGAGCTTGCCCAGGTAACGGAACAGCAGGCTTCGTCCCGCTCCCTCCTCGCCAGTGCGGTAGAGGCGCTGGAATGGATGGTGGAGGATGCGCGGGACCGGCTGACGGCCTTTCGAGACAACATCATGGAGTGCGTGAAGGGCGGGCTGGAGCGGTTCAAGGACGCGGGCGTGTCGGCGCTGGACAGCGCAATTTCCGCTATGGGCGTGAAAAAGGGACTGGAACATCTGCAAGAGGGGCTGCAAAACTCCCTTTCCAGAATGAAGGACGCCCTGAACAAAATGGAGGAGATGGGCAGCGAGCTGCGCAGCGCGGGCGCTCATTTGAAAAACGCCGGACGTGCTATGACGGGCGGGGAAATGCAGATCGTGGACGGCGGACAGGAGGGCCGGTTTCAATCGGCTGTGCTGGCCCCCATGCGGGGCGCACATAAGCTGCTGTCCAGCATCAACAACAACACCCTCGCCGCCATCGGTGCGGTGGAGGACCTGGAGCAGTCCGCTGATCTGGCGCGGGACCGCCGGGAAGAACGGGCAGCGCAAAAGCCGGGAAAGCGGCTGGAAAAGAAGCCCTCCATCCGGCAGGCACTCCAGAAAAATCAGGCCGAGGTCGCCGCCCGGCCCGCCCCTGCGCCTGATCGGGACCATGGGTCCCCGGAGGCGGCGCTGTGAGCCGGGAATTGTACCGGGCCAAGTCCAAGCGGGTCCAGAAACTGGGCCGGGACGGGCTGGTGGAGCAGGACAAGGCCACTGGGGAGGAGCGCCGGGTCAGCCAGCGCACGGCGGATGTGTCTTTTGGCCCGGACCGTGCCCCAGACCAGGAGCTGGCACAGCGCACCCCGGCCAAGGGGAAGAAACGCCGCCAGCCCCCGCCGCCCCCGGAGGGCCGTCCCACCGATGAAATCGAGCCGTCCCCTGCCATGCGGGGGGCGGACGATGTTCCTGTGGTGGTCCCGCCCCCGGCTGAGGACAATGGGCAATCTCGGAAACGGCGGCAGGGCGGGAAATTCCGGCAGAACATGACCGCTCCCACTGTCCGGGAACAGCCAGAGGGCGGGCGGCTGAAATTCGATGATGGCAGCGTCCCCGGCCCGTCCCCAGAGCCGGACCGGGGGCGGCTGCGGTTTGAAGATGCACCCGCTCCGGACGCGGGGCTAGCAGAGGATATCTCCGCTCCGCCTACGCCTGACGATTCGGGCAAAAAACGGCGGCAGCGGAAGCAGGCCCAGCGGTTCCGGGAGGACACGGTTCCGTCTGTCCAGGCTGATACCCAGGACGGCGGGCGGCTGCACTTTGAGGATGAGGGCGCACCCGCCGCCCAGGACCATGCCACCGGGCAGGCGCGGCCCCATCTCCGTTTTGAGGATGAGAAGGCCAGCGCCCCGGATGTGGACGGCGGATCAGACACCCCGCCGCCCTCCCGCCGTCAGCAGGGGCAATATAAGCGGGCAGAGCGGCGGGTAGAGCGGTCCGGGCGGCGGCTGGAACGCGCCCAGGCCAAGCTGCCCGTGAAGCGCCGCGCCCATCTGGAGCAGGAGTATGACGCCGCTTCGGGCAAGGTCCGCCGCCGTCTGCGCTTTGAGGAGGAGGTCAAGCCCGAGCAGGCGTCCCCATCCCTCCCCGCCCAAGCGGGCCGCACGTTGAAGATGGCGGCGGTGATGAAAATTCACGGAAAATTCCGGGAAGTGGAGCATCAGAATGTGGCGGTGGAGGCGGCGCACAAGGGCGAATTTGCCGCTGAACGGGCCACGGGGCGCTTTTTGCGCTGGAACAAGCGCCGCCTGCGCTCTAAAACCTACCGGGCGGCACGTCAGGCGGAGCGCCAACTGGCTATGGACCGGGCGGAGCTGGCATGGCAGACCGCCCTTCGGGACCACCCCGAGCTGCGGTGGCAAAATGTCCTGTCCAGGTGGATGCAGAAGCAGAAAATCAAACGCAGATACGCCCAGGCCGCACGGGAGGCCCAGAGGACTGTCCAGCATACCCAGCAGACGGCCACCGTTGTGGGAAAGATCGCCCGGGCAGTACAGCAGTACGCGGCGGCGCACAAAAGCGCCCTGCTGATCGTTGCCATGCTGGCGCTGGCAATCTCCTTTTTCTCGGCAGGGCTGGCCTCCTGCACCGCTATGCTGTCCGGCGCTCAGTCCTCCTATCTCTCCGCCACCTATCTGTCGGACGAACAGGAAATTTGCAATTCTGCACTGTATTTTACAGAGTTAGAGACAGATTTGCAACTGGATATCAACAGCACCGAGGCCAATTACCCTGGTTATGACGAATACCGCTACAGTGTGGGTGAGATCAGCCATAACCCCTATGAGCTGATGTCCTATCTCGCCGCCATGTACGACCCCTTCACCTTTGAGCAGGTGAAGCCGGAGCTGGACCGGCTGTTTGCTGAAAAGTATCAGCTTACCCGGACGCCCATCACCGAAACCAGATACGATGAGAACGGTAATCCCTATCAGTGGAAGGTGCTGAAAACCACCCTCACCGTGCGCCGGTGGGCGGACCTGATGGCCGAAACCCTCACTCCAGGGGAGCAGACGGACCGCTATGGAGCGTATATGCAGACCTACGGCAACCGTCAGGCGTTTGCCAACCCCTTTGACTTCCCCTGGCTGGGCTATGTGTCCAGCCCCTACGGTTACCGGGTTCACCCCACCACTGGAGTCAAGGACCTGCACCGGGGCGTGGACATTGCCGCCGCCCAGGGTACACCCGTTGCGGCTATTCACGACGGGAAAGTGGTTTCCGCTGGAGACACGGGCAGCTACGGCCTGTGTGTGGTGATTGAGGACAATCAGGGCTATCAGTCCCGGTACGCCCACTGTTCCACACTGAGCGTCAGCACGGGCCAGGAGGTCAGGCGCGGGGACGTAATCGGCGCGGTGGGCAGTACCGGGGACAGCACCGGGCCCCACCTCCATCTGGAGGTCATGCTGAACGGGGAATATCTGAACCCCTACTATTTCGTGGACACGGGCGGCAGCAGCGAACCAACCGGGCCGATCATCCCGGACTACTCCGGGGAGCCTGTGGGCGATGACCGCTTCCAGGCTATGCTGGCCGTGGCGGAGCAATACCTGGGCTATCCCTATGTCTGGGGCGGCACGAATCCTACCACGTCCTTTGACTGCTCCGGCTATGTGTCCTGGGTCATCAATCACAGCGGTTGGAACTACGGGCGGCTGGGGGTGATGGGCCTGGAGGATATCTGCACCCCGGTGTCCGCCGCCGACGCGAAGCCCGGTGATCTGGTGTTCTTCATCGGCACCTATGACGCGCCCTATCCCAACAGGCCCACCCATGTGGGTATCTATGTGGGCGGCGGGCGGATGATCCACTGTGGCGACCCCATTTCCTACACCAGCATCAATACACCATACTGGCAGAGCCACTTTTATGGATTTGGCCGTCTGCCAGAGCCTTAACATGATTGGAGGAATGACGTGAAAATTGGCTTATATGACGTGGACGGCCACAACTGGCCCAACCTGTGCCTGATGAAGCTGTCCGCGCACCACAAAAATCGGGGGGACGATGTGGAGATGTGGACCCCTGAGGGCAGCTATGATCTGGTCTACAAGAGCCGGGTGTTTACCGACACCTATTCCAAGGACACCCAGGTGATCCCCAACGCCGCCCATGTGATTTGCGGCGGCACGGGCTATGGCCCCGGTCCCAACCTGCCGGACGCGGTAGAACACACCCGCCCGGACTACAGCTTATATCCGCAGTTTCAAGGCACAGCCTACGGCTTCTTGACCCGAGGTTGTCCGAGAAACTGCGGATTTTGTATCGTCAGCGGCAAGGAGGGGCGGCGGAGCCGTCAGGTGGCCGACCTGTCCGAGTTCTGGGACGGCCAGCGGG
>CANDCW010000134.1 GCA_947383275.1 uncultured Bacillota bacterium | reverse complement strand
CAGCAGCGGGGATTATCATACCACATCGTTTTCGCTTTGTCAAGTGCTTTTTTTGGTTTTTTTCAAACTTTTTTGCGCTTGCCTCGTGCTTTCTCTGTGGCTTGTTGCTGTCACAACAGTTCTGCATTTTACCACACCCAAGAATCTTTGTCAAGAACTTTTTTCAACTTTTTCAAAGTTTTTTATCGTTCTTTCGACTCTGTTGTGTTGTATATGCCGTTCTCGCGGACAGCTTGGCTATAATATCACCCTCTTCGACCTTTGTCAATAGTTTTTTTCAAATTTTTTTATTTTTTCCCAAATTCCTCATTCATTCCCAGAAACATCCTAATTTTCGCCTAAAACATCCGCTCAACGCGGACATTTGACCGCAGGATTTGCTCTTGCACAACCGTAAGGCATGTGATAACCTTATATACTAAGAAATAACTACATAGGAGGGAGCCTCTATGCCGATTAAAATTCCTGATTTGCTGCCCGCCAGAGTCACTTTGGAGGGAGAAAATATCTTTGTTATGACGGAATACCGGGCTATTCATCAGGATATGCGCACATTAAACCTGCTCATCTTAAATCTGATGCCCACCAAGATTGTCACGGAAACGCAGCTGCTGCGCAAGTTGTCTAATTCTCCCCTTCAGGTCAAGGTAGAGCTGCTCAAAATGGCCAGCCATACCTCCCAAAATACTGACGCAGACCACTTGTCCTCCTTCTATACCACATTTGGCCAAATCAAAGACCGGAAGTTTGACGGCATGATTATTACCGGGGCTCCGGTGGAGAACTACGACTTTACCGACGTGGACTACTGGCCAGAGCTGTGCGAGATCATGGACTGGAGCACCACCCACGTCCACTCCACCCTCCATGTATGCTGGGGCGCACAGGCAGGCCTCTTCCACCACTACGGGATTCCCAAATACTCCCTGGATAAGAAGCTCTTCGGCGTTTTCTCCCATACCGCCTTGAAAAAGCAGTCCCCTTTGTTCCGCGGCTTTGACGATGTTTTCTACATTCCCCACTCCCGCCACACGGAAAACCATGAGGCGGATATCCGCAAGGTCCCTGGGCTGGAGATGCTGGCCGTTTCGGAGGAGGCGGGGGTGTTCGCCGTCAAGAGTGAGGACAACCGCCGCTTTTTCATCACCGGGCACCCGGAATATGATCCGGATACCCTCGCCTACGAGTATTTCCGGGATGTGGACAGGGGCCTGCCAATCGACCTGCCCAAGCACTACTTTCCGAATGACGATCCCACCCAGGCCCCCATTGTCCGCTGGCGCTCCGCAGGGCAGCTCTTCTACACCAACTGGCTCAACTACTACGTCTACCAGACCACCCCATACGACATCACGCAGATATGAAAGGGGCGGCCCCGGCCCGGGGCCGCCTCACTGCTTTTTTCCACCAAACAGCTCCATCAGCCCCACCGCAATCAGGAACGCCCCAAAGAACTTTTTCAGCAGAGCCACATCTATCGTGGTCGCCGCCCATGCGGACAGGGCAGCGCATGCCAGTCCCGCCCCAATGGCCGGCAGCAGCACAGGCTTTTCAATGTATCCGTTTTTTACATGGGCCGGCAGAGCCATCAGCCCGGCGGGCAGGAAATAGAGCAAGTTGATCCCCTGCGCCAGGCGCTGTTCCACGCCGGCAAAAGCGGTCATGTAGACCAGCAGAAGGCTCCCGCCCCCCACGCCAAACCCTGACAGCACTCCGGTCGCTCCTCCCACCGCCAGCGGCAAAATCCATTCCCTCATAAAAAACTCCTCACTCCGCCGTAAATCAGCAGCAGCCCAAAAGCCCGCTTCAGCCACAGCATCTTTACGCCCTTAAACCATTTTCCGCCGGCCCAGCCGCCGACCGTGCCGCCAATCAGATAGGGCAGGGCCGTCATGAGATCCAGCCCGCCGCGGAACAAGTATATCCCTGCCGAAAGGGCGCATAGCGGCAGGATTACTGCCACCGATGTGGCAAAGGCGCGCCGCTGGTCCAGTTTGCAGTAGCCTGTCAACAGCGGCACAAACACCGACCCGCCCCCGCCGCCAAAAAAACCGTTGGCAATCCCTGCCAGCCCGCCGGCCACGGCGTATCTCCATTTTGACCGCAAAAAACCGCCCCCTTTCCGGATAGTTTTCCAAAAAGGGGACGGTTTATGTATTTAATTCAGCGTGCGAAACTCCTCCCGCAGGCGGTCCACCATAGCCCGGAACAAAAATGCGCTGGTCGTGCCCTCCTCCGTTTTGGACGCTCCCTGGCTCAGCGCTTTGATCATATCCCGCCATATTCCAGGCCGTCTATCCTCTGAGTATACCGCCGCCGCAATCACCGCGTTGATTACTTCATCCTCAATTTCCCATTTTATTTTGCTTTCCACCACACATAGCTCCCTTCATTTGGTATTAACCCTATTGAGCTATTTTAACTCAGTTGGGTTAATCTTTTCAAGAGCATTTTGCTATGCTTTTGCAAAAGGTGGTAATACCATGACATTGAAAGAAGCAATTATTCAGCGCATTCTCAATCTCTGCGACGATCATGGCCTGACCCTCAACAAACTTTCTACCGTCTGTGGTATGACGCAATCCACACTAAACAACATTGTCAACGGTCGAAACAAAAGCACCACGACTTCCACCGTCAAAAAAATTTGCGATGGTTTAGGCATAACAATAACAGATTTCTTTGATGACCCCTTGTTTCAAAGCCTGGAACAAGAAATCAAATAAAAGGCCGCCCAATTGGGCGGCCTTTTTTATTCTGCCAGCTTGTTTAACAGGGTTGCCAACTCCTCCAGTTTGGCGTCAGGCTCCCCGGAGGCCACGGCCTCCCGGACGCAGCAGTCCATATGGGCGCGCAGGACCGTCCGATTGGCCTTTTTCAGGATGGACTGGGTGGCCATCAGCTGATTGGAGACATCCAGGCAGTAGCGGTCCTCCTCCACCATTTTCAGGATACCGTCGATCTGGCCCCGGGCGGTCTTCAGCAGGCGGGTAACCTGGGCGTGGTCAGCCTTCACTGGACAGACACCACCTCGTAGCCCGCCTGGGTAACGGCGTCGGTGAGGACCTGATTGTCCACATCCCTGCTGAGGGTGAGGGTGGCGGACTTGCTTTCCAGGCTCATCTCCACGGCAACAACGCCGTCAATGGCGGACAGGGCCTTTTCCACCCGCCCGGTGCAGTGGGCGCACATCATGCCCTCAATCTTCATGGTCTTGTTCATCGTCTTGTTTCCTCCTTGATCTTTATTATCCTTACCCTCCACAGGGCACGCTCCCTTGCAGGGGGCCGCCTTGGGAGCTTCAGACCGGAATTTGCTCTTAAAGAACCGCAGGCGCAGGGCGTTGGTCACCACCGTCACCGAGCTGAGGCTCATAGCTGCGGCGGCAAACATGGGGTTGAGCTGCCAGTGCAAAGTGTAGTAGAACACGCCAGCCGCCAGGGGAATGCCCAGGGAGTTGTAGAAAAACGCCCAGAACAGGTTCTGCTTAATATTGCGGATGGTGGCCCGGGATAGCTCCACAGCGACGGCCACGTCCAGCAGGTCAGATTTCATCAGCACAATGTCCGCGCTCTCAATGGCCACGTCGGTACCGGCCCCAATGGCCAGCCCCACCTCCGCCCGGGCCAGGGCGGGGGCGTCGTTGATGCCGTCGCCCACCATGGCCACCTTTTTGCCCTCCTGCTGGAGGGAGGTGATCTTCCGTTCCTTGTCCTGGGGCAGCACCTCGGCCATCACCTGGGTAACCCCCAGCTCCTTGCCAATGGCGTTGGCAGTGCGTTGATTGTCCCCGGTGAGCATGACCACCTCCAGCCCCAATTCCCGGAACGCGGTCACCGCGCCCCTGCTGGAGGGCTTGGGGGTGTCGGCCACAGCGATGACGCCCAGTAATTTTTTTTGTGTTTCGTCCCCAAAGTAGAGCGGCGTCTTGCCCTGGGCGGCCAGGGCGTCCGCCTGAGCGGCCAGAGCGCCGGGATCGATCCCCGCCTCCTCCGCCATAGCCCGGCTGCCGCCCAGGCAGGTGTTCTTCCCGATTACCCCCCTGACGCCCCGTCCATGGACGGCGGTAAAGTTTCCGGCGGGGGTTAAGGGAATGTCCCTGCGCTCCGCCTCCTCCACAATGGCCGCGGCAAGGGGATGCTCGGAGGGGCCCTCCAGGCAGTAGGCCGTACGCAGCAGATCGTCTTCGCTGTTTCCCCAAGCCGGCAGGATGTCTGTGACCACCGGCCTGCCCTGGGTAAGGGTACCCGTCTTGTCCAACACCACCGTGTCGATGGTGTGGAGGGTCTCCAGAGCCTCGGCGGACTTGATGAGGATGCCGTTTTCCGCCCCCTTTCCAGTGCCCACCATAATGGCCACAGGGGTAGCCAGTCCCAGGGCGCAGGGGCAGGAGATCACCAGCACCGCCACGCCGGCGGTAAGGGCCTGGGTGGCGCTGTGCCCGGTAAGCAGCCAGGCGGCGGCGGCAATCAGGGCAACGGACATGACGACCGGCACGAAAATGCCAGATACCTTGTCGGCTAGCTTAGCGATGGGGGCCTTGGATGCGGACGCCTCCTCCACCAGGCGGATCATCTGGGCCAGGGTGGTATCCTCCCCCACCCGGC
>CANDCW010000133.1 GCA_947383275.1 uncultured Bacillota bacterium | reverse complement strand
CTGAAGTTCCGCAACACCGCCCGGTACTGCCTGGGCAACCTGGACGGCTTCGATCCCAACAACCTGGTCACCCCCCAGGAGATGACGAAGCTGGACCGCTGGGCCATCACCAAACTAAACGGGCTCATCGAAAAGTGCTTCGCCGCATACGGCAACTACGAGTTCCATGTCGTCAGCCACGCCATCAACGACTTCTGCGTGGTGGAGCTGTCCTCCTTCTACCTGGACATCATCAAGGACCGGCTGTACTGCGAGGAGAAGGACGGCCTGCTGCGCCGCTCCGCCCAGACCGCCCTGTGGCTCATTCTGGACACCCTGGCCAAGCTCTTCGCCCCCATCCTGGCCTTCACCTGCGACGAGATCTGGCAGGCCATGCCCCACCGCGTGGGCGACGACGGGCGCAACGTGCTGCTCAACGAGATGAACAGCCCCTTCGATGTCTACGCCCTGGACGAGGACGCCATGGCCGCCTGGAACGGCCTGATCGACCTGCGCAACACGGTCAATGCCGCCCTGGAGCAGGCCCGGGCTGAGAAGAAGCTCGGAAAGAGCCTGGAGGCCAAGGTGACCATCCCCTCCGGCAGGATCGCCGGGAGCTGGCTTGTCAGCATGGACGAGCTGGCCGACCTGCTGATTGTCTCTCAGGTGGAGATTTCCTCTGATGTGATGGAAGTAACGGTAGAGCCCGCTGCCGGCCGGAAGTGCGAGCGGTGCTGGAAGGTGCTGCCCTCTGTGGGCTCCAACGCCAGCCACCCCGCCCTCTGCCCCCGGTGCGCCAAGGTCGTGCCCGCCGTCGAGATCTAACGGAGCGGTTCCGGAGGTGGGGCGAGTGGACGCATTGCTGAATAACGTAGTTCCGATCCTGATGCTGATCGCCTTTGGCTTCTTCCTCAGGAGACAAAATTATTTTGAAGATGTGGCAATTCAGCGCCTTACCAGCATGGTGGCCGGCATTCTAGTGCCCTGTGTGCTGTTCAACACCTTTATCAGCCTGAATTTTACTGCGGCACACGTCTGGCTGGCCGCCGCCTTCTTCCTCCTGCTGGTGCTGCTGCTGTCCCTCAGCTTTTTGGCGTGCCGCTTCTTCCCCCCCAAGCGGCGGTTCTTCCCGCTGTTCTTCTGCTGCTTCGCCTTCGGGTTTATGGCCATCCCCCTGTTTTCCACAGTGTTTGGGGAGGAAAACATGGATTATCTGGCGGCGATCGGCTTGGGGCACGAGCTGTTTGTGGGCCTGGTTTTTATGCCTGTGGCACAGCTGTGGCTGAAGCGGGAGCCAGCCAGCTTCCGCTCAGTGGGAAAAACGCTGTTCTCCCCGTTGTTCATCATGGTCGCCGCCGCGCTGCTCCTCCGGTTTACCGGCCTGAAGCCGGCGGTGGAGGCCACCGTGCTGGGCCGGAGCCTTCTGAACGTCATCTCCCGCCTGGGCGGCATTACCACGGTGCTCATCATGATTATTGTGGGCTACCGCATCCGGCTGGATGACCGCAGCAAGCTGCGGGAGAGCGCCGCCCTGGTGGGCGTGCGGTACCTGTTCACCTTCGGGGTGGGCTACCTCTACAAGTTTTTGGTGATGGACAGGCTGGCCGGACACGACGTCTATTTTGACTACGCTTTCTTTACCCTGCTGTCCCAGCACGGCTCCGTGCTGCTGGTGGCCTACGTGGGAGAGCATAGCAGTCAGGATGACCTGGAGGTGGCCAGCAGCTCCTTGGTGATCAATGAGCTGGCCGGAATCGCCCTTTACCTGCTTTTTGTATTCTTTTTCTTATAGCGGCAGCAACCGCCCGGCGCAGCATTCGCGCCGGGCGGTTGTTTCAGTTCTTTTTCCCGTTCCCCTTGGATTCCAGATATGCCTCCATCACCTCTACCACCAGGGTAGAAACGCTTTTCATCTCGCTTTTGGCCTGGGCCGTCAGGCGCTCTTTCAGGTCCTTGGTGACACGTATGCCCAGCTGGGCGTCAATTTTCGGCACGGCAATCACTCCTCCGCTTCATTATAGCGTTAGGCGCGCCGTTTGTCCAACGGTTTTACCTTGCGCATATAGTTGAATTTTGGTACAATAGGCGTGCCGTTTCTCCCTCGTCCCACTTTATTGGGAAGGAGGTGAATCCAAGTGGACGTGGCCATTAATTTCTTGGTGTCCGTCACAGCAGGTATTGTTACATACTATATCTGCAAATGGCTCGATAGCCGCCACGAGAAACGGTGAGTCTTCCCCCAGCAAAACGAAACCCCGGAGAGTTGCAGCTCTCCGGGGTTTCGTTTTGGGGTGATCCCAAGTGGACGTTGTTTTAATTTTGGCCAAAGTCATTATACCACACCTTCCGCAGTCTATGCAAGAGGTAAATTTATAACTCTGCTTCTTTTTCCTTACGCTCCAAATATTCCTCTACAGCTTTACGAACCACATATGCGACACTGCGATCTTCGCGTTTAGATTGAAGTTCCAACCGTTCTTTAAGCTCATTTGTTGTTCTAAAACTGAGCTGCACCTCAGTTTTTGCCATGTAGGTTCCCCTCCTTCACGTATACCATTGACTATCATTATACACCAAAGACTGTCAAAACACTTGACAGTCTTTCACCCTCTTTGGTATTATATGAATGTCAATAAAATAATTCGGAGGACTGGATAATGGAAGACAAGAAAAATGAGTTGACAGCCGAACAATATCACGCGCTTTACACAAAAGCCTTCGCAAAGCTGGCGGACATCTCGGACCAGGCGGAGGAAGCCATGCGGGGGCTGGAGGAGCTCCAGCTGGCGATGGGGGGTGAATAAAAATTTTTCTGAAAAACCCCGGATTTTCCCTTTACATCCGAAAAAAACTATGATATATTATCCGGGCATGACACATGCGCCATCCATCGCTTGGTTCCGGGGCACGGCCCGCGCGGGTGCGCGGGGCTACACCCGCCCGCTACCCGGCCTTTGGAGAGGACATTTATGAAAGGTGGAATTTCCCATGATCCGCAAGGATGAAAAGACGGCCGTCATCGAGGCCAACCGCACCCACGAGACTGACACCGGCTCCCCCGAGGTCCAGATTGCCATTCTCACCGCCCGCATCAACGAGCTCACCGAGCACCTGAAGGTGCACATTCACGACAACCACAGCCGCCGCGGCTTGTACAAAATGATCGGCAAGCGCCGCAAGCTGCTGGACTACCTGATGGCCAAGGACATTGAGCGTTACCGCGCCATCATCGCCAAGCTGGGCATCCGCAAGTAAGTTTTGCCTCATAGGGCGGGCGCGTTTTGCGCTCCGCCCTATGTTCGCGTATGGACGCCGGCGTTTTTCCCGCTTTTTTAGCAGTTGAACCTGGGCTTGCGCCCCGCGCAAACCCGTATTCAAGTGCTAAGAGGCTGTTGAGGCGTCGGCAGTTACGTCAAGAAAAGGAGTGTCAACATGTCTACCATTATCAAGCACAAGCAGTTCCCCAAATTCAAGCGCTGGACCATGGACCTGTGCGGCCGCCCCCTCACCATTGAGGTGGGTAAGGTGGCCGAACTGGCTTCCGCCTCCGCCCTGGTGAAATACGGCGAGACCACCGTCATGGTGGCCGTCACCGTCTCCCCCCGCCCCCGGGACGGCATCGACTTCTTCCCCCTTTCCGTGGAGTTTGAGGAGAAGCTCTACGCCGTGGGCCGCATTCCCGGTTCCTTCATGCGCCGCGAGGGCCGGCCCTCCCTGCCCGCCGTGCTGGCCAGCCGCCTCATCGACCGGCCCATGCGCCCCCTGTTCCCCTACGACTTCCGCAACGACGTGTGTATCCAGTGCACCGTCATGAGCGTGGACTACGACTGCTCCCCCGAGGTGGCCGCTATGATCGGCGCCTCCGCCTGCGTGAGCTACTCCGAAATTCCCTTTGCCGGCCCTATCGGCTGTCTGGAGGTGGGCTTCTGCAACGGCCAGATCGTCCTCAATCCCAACCAGGAGCAGCGCAAGATCTCCCGCATGGACGTCACCGTAGCCGCCACCCGGGAGAAGGTGGTTATGATCGAGGCCGGCGCCGATGAGATCCCCGACGAGATTATGTTCGCCGGCATTGTCAAGGCCCACGAGGAGATCCGCAAGCAGATCGACTTCATCGACCAGATTGTGGCCGAGATCGGCAAGCCCAAAATGGAGTACGACCACGCCCAGTTCAACCAGGAGCTCTTTGACGACATCGTGGCCAACTTCATGGACGAGGCCAAGGCCGCCATGGACACCGACGACAAGACCGTCCGGGAGCAGCGCTGGAACGCCATGATCGACCACTGGCACGAGAAGTATCTGGAGGACTATCCGGATATGGACCAGTACCTGGAGGAGTTCACCTACAAGTTCCAGAAGAAGATTGTCAAGGCCTGGCTGCTGGAGGGCCACCGGGTGGACGGCCGGGCCCAGAACGAGATCCGCCCCCTGGCCGCCGAGGTGGGGGTGTTGCCCCGGGTCCACGGCTCCGGCCTGTTCACCCGCGGCCAGACCCAGGTGCTCTCTGTGTGCACTCTGAACACACTGGCCGCCTCCCAGAAGCTGGACACCATCTGGGAGGAGACCGAGAAGCGGTACATGCACCACTACAACTTCCCGCCCTACTCCGTGGGCGAGGCCCGGGCCCCCCGGTCCACCAACCGCCGGGAGTA
>CANDCW010000132.1 GCA_947383275.1 uncultured Bacillota bacterium | reverse complement strand
TGAGGGAGCGCCTGGATGGGTCGTGTTCCCTGCTGAGGAATGGGAAATGCATCGTACATAGCTGCAAGCCGATAGCCTGCGCGGTGCATCCTATCGGCAGAGTGATTGACCTGACCCAGAAAAAAAAGCATCTATATCAGGCAACCCGGCGGGTGCAAAGGCGCAGTGAATGGCCGCACCTGGACGCTGGATGAATGGCTCGACACCTGGGGCCTGAAAGACTTGGACGCGCCCAGCCTGGCCTGGAACCTGCTGGCCGGCATGGTGGCGGAGGTGATGCATCCAATCAAGCTCGAACACATCGGCCGGGATGTCATCTGGGAACTGTATCAGCATTTATATGGCGATTATGATGTCCACAGAGACTTTACCCCCCAGGTAGAGGAGAACAGCGAAGCCATCAGGCAGTTCTTCAAATCACACAAAATGTTAAAGTGATGGCCGTAATGAAAAACAGTTGTTAAGCGTGACAACCAAATTTATCTCAAACTGCCCCGAAAGGAGGGGGTTAAAGCATGAAATTTGTCACGAAAATTCGCCCCACCGTTTCTGTTACGCATGGTTACGCCCGCTGCTCCACCAATGAAGAGAAACAGGACATTGACCGCCAGACCCGCGAGCTGAAAAAGCAGGGGGCTGACAAGATTTGGCTGGAATTCGAGCATGGCGATGCTGCCTCCAAAGAGCAGCAATCGCTGATGCTCGACACGGCCAGCCCCGGTGACACCATCATTACCTTGGAGGTGTCGAGACTGGCCCGTTCCACCAAGCAGCTCTGTGAAATCATCGATGTCATCCGCGACAAGCAGCTCCGGCTCGTCATCGTAGGGAGCATCACCATGGACTGCCGGGACGGCAGCCCCGACCCCATGACGGAAGCCTTCCTTCAAATCGCCGGGGTATTCAGCCAGTTGGAGCTGTCCATGATTCGGGCCCGTGTGAAATCCGGCATGGCCAACGCCAAGGCCAAAGGGAAGCGCATCGGCAGGCCGCCTGTCTCGGCCGAGAGCATCCCCAATGCGTTTCTGCGCTACTATCCAAGATATCAGGCCGGGAACATAAGCCTATCGGAGCTGGCCAGACTGGCGCAGGTATCCCGCCCCACCGCCTACCGATACATTAACGCATTGAAAAATTAGGGGCATCCATAGTTAGGGGAAAGCGCGGCCCTCAAAAAAGGCAAATGATGGCCGTAGAATTTGCTCTGATTTTCAGTATTGGCCAGATATCGTTATATAAATATCTTGAAATCGTGAGAATAGGCTGACCCGTTAATTCGACGGGCCAGCCTTTATAGCGTTATGCTTCATAATACCGCTCCAAAAAACAAAAATTTTTCGACAAACGTTGATATTTTTTGAGTGAATTGCATACTATTAGGTATGATTTTCTTTGCCTCTTACCCCATTGTCTCTCAGGACGGAGAACAGACGGGATTTCGGCATCGGAAATCTGTCTCTCAACGATAAACACGTACTAAGGAGGATTGTTCGAATGGCTACATACAGAGACCTGATGGAAGAAAACATGACGTACCCCCGGGAAGCCCACACTGCCAGCAGTGGTAAGGCAGCCGCGTTATTCGTCAATGCTTACGCAATGGACCTCGCAAACGGCGATGGTCAGCAAACGCCGGAGGTAGTCAAACTGTACAGCGACGCTTTTGACGCCGGCAGTATTGAGGCCGGAGTCAATCTCATGCGGATTTTGATTCACGTCAGCTTTTCAACGGCCAAAGATAATATAAGTTGTCCAGAACTGAAAAATCGGCTCACACACTTGTCTGAAAAGTTGAGTGCTTTGGGGCACCCCATTGTCCCCTATTATAACGTATTGGCTCGTTTTGTAATTGACAGCCCCGACACAGGATGCATGGATATGTTCAAACTCGCGGAATCTGGGAATAAATACGCCATTACCTTCTTGGCATTGGTCGACTATTTATACGAAGATTACCCAGATGATGAAGACTGGTACGGAAATCGTCCGTATGGCTCCCCTTCTGATGAGTATCCGCCGCGTGAGTATTGATTTCAAGGAAATCTCAAGGGGGCGTTGATTGGACTCCCCCTCTCCAAGCTCTTTTTGCAGATAAACAAACAGGGGGGTAGCGTTTCGCGACTCCCTCTGTTTTAATAGGCGTTTAAGAAGATGCTCCCTCGTTTTCACTCAGCCCCAACCGCTCCGCGATTTCCTCCGGCTTCATCCCCGACTTCTCAGCTTTTTTCAGCAGAGAAGCTATTTTCTGCTTTTTTGTGAGCCGGGGTTTTCTGGGCTTGGGAGGGGCCAGCACCGCCTTTTTCTTCTCCTCTAAGCTGGAAATCATCTGCTGCTTGGCTTCAATTTTGGCGTTGAAATCCGCAATGGCCGCAGCCTTTTTCTCCTCAATCCCCTCAATAGCCTTGTTCAACTCTTGGATTTTCACGTCGATATCGTCGGCGATTTGCTGGGGAGTGCGGCGAGTGCGCTTTGCCTGTTGTTCCATTGTGCGTTTCTCCTTCAAATGTATGATATTTGCATTTCTGCATTGGGGCACCCTAAATTATAGCGCAGAATCAAACTGCTGATACATTTCCTGTTTCAAGGTCAAATCCGCTCCAACTTCGCCTTGAATGAAATCTTCCTGGGGGTAGCCATGCTGTCAAACTGCACCACATGGGCGCCCTCCCCCACTTCCAGCACCGTGCCCTCGCCGAACATGGAGTGCCGCACCCGCTGCCCCACCTCCATCAGCATATCGCTGTCATCCTCCGGCAGATAGCGTGTGCTGCGTTCCACATACTCCCGCGCCTCCTGGATAAGCCCCTCCTGGGGCGGCAGGGTGAAGGTCAGCAGCGCCTGGTCGATGTCCAGGAGAAAGCGGGAAGGATACCAGGGCGAGCCGTTGTAGCTCCTTCCGCCCGCCATGGAGAGGTACAGCCCCTTCTCCGCCTGTGTGAGGGCCACGAAGGCCAGCCGCCGCTCCTCCTCCATGCCCTGGAGCGTGCGCACCTTCCGGGAGGGGAAAATCCCCTCGTTCATCCCACAAATCCACACATAAGGAAACTCCAAACCCTTGGCGGCGTGGATGGTCATCAGTTTCACCTTGTCCTTGGCGTCATTCCCGCCGTCCGCGTTGGTGAGCAGGGCGGCATAGGTCAGGTAGTGAGGCAGCGTCACCTCCTCGCCGCAGGTGGTCTCATACACATACACCGACTGCTTCAGCTCCGCCAGATTGTCCAGCCGGTCCTGGTTCCCCTCGGTGCGGAGCATCTTCTCATAGCCGCTCTCGTTGAGGATAGCCGCCAGCACCTCCGACACGGGCTTGCCCTCATGCTCGGCGGCGAATATCTCAATGAGGGAGATAAACTGCTGGGCTTTCGTCCCCTTCAAAATGGGGTCATCCAGGTTTTCCTGGAGCGCCTGATAGAGCGAACAGCCCCGCCGGGCGGCGTACTCCTCCAAAAAGGCCATCCGGCGCTTACCCAGGTTGCGCTTGGGGACATTAGTCACCCGCCGGAAGGAGAGGTCATCTTTATAGGCAATCATCCGCAGATAGCTGAGGGCGTCCTTCACCTCCTTGCGGTTGTAAAACTGCACCCCGCTGTACAGCGTGTAAGGCACCTGCCCTTTCAGCAGCGCCTCTTCCACCGCCCGCGTCACGTAGTGGGCCCGGTAGAGTATGGTGATATCCCCCAGCCGCACCCCCTGGTCTTGGAGTTCCTTTATCTTGTCCACTATCGCCTGGGCCTCCGCCTCCGGGCCGACCGCGAAGTAGCACATGACGGGCTTCCCGGATGGCAGCGTGGGGATAAGCTCCTTCTCCATACGGTTTTGGTTGTGGGCAATCAGGGAATTGGCCACCGCCAGTATCTCCGGAGTGGAGCGGTAATTGTGCATCATCATGATGGTGCGGGTGCCAGGATGCTCCCGGTCGAAATCCAGCAGATACTTCACATTGGCACCCCGCCAGGTGTAGATGGTTTGGTCTGGGTCGCCCACGATGAACAGGTTCTTGTGATAGCCGCACAGCACCTCCATCAGCTCATATTGAAGAGAATCAATGTCCTGGAACTCGTCAATCATGATGTATTCCAGCCGCTGCTGCCATTTCAGGCGGATATCCGGGTGCTCCTGGAAGATGTACAGGGAAAACTTGATTAAATCGTTGTAATCCAGGCCGAAGCACTTTTTCTCCTGGTAAAGATAGCCGTAGAAGATGAAATCACCGGCGGCGGTGGCGTGGTCATACTTCTCCTTCAAGGTCTCCAGGGACATGGAAATCATGTCCTGGTAATAATCCGGCTCCTTGAACAGTTTCTTGATTTCTATCATATCCCGGGCAGCGGAGAAGGTCATGTCCCGGAGGGTCAGCCCGCGCTCCTCGTAGATGATTTGGAGCATCGCGTCGATATCGCTGTTGTCCAGCACCAGGAAGCTGCGGGGATACTGGAAAGCGTGGCTGTCCTCCTGCAAAATAGACACGCAGAAGCCGTGGAAGGTGTTGATGTACCCAGTGTCGTTGTCCCCGGTGAGCTGGTGGATGCGCTGGCGCATCTCGTTGGCCGATTTGTTGGTAAAGGTCACGCACAGGATGTTTCCCGGCAAAATCCCCAGCTCGTTCACCAGGAAAGCGAAGCGGTGGGTGAGGGCCCGGGTCTTGCCGGAGCCTGCCCCGGCGATAACACGCACCCATCCCTC
>CANDCW010000131.1 GCA_947383275.1 uncultured Bacillota bacterium | reverse complement strand
AAGAACTACGTCTATGACGGCGCTGTCATCACCTTCACCGACAACGGCGCTGGCACCAAGATCATCAAGGGCAAAGCCGGTTTCGTGGCGGGTGACGACGCAAATGTTGCTACTAAGGTCTTTGACGCCAAGGAGAAGGACACCCACGTAAATACCGTGACTGTGAATGCTGCTGCGGACAACAACTACGTAACCTATTCCTCTGCTGTTAAGGTGACCGTGGTTGGCACCAACGCCCAGGCCCATGTCGGCGGCAAAAAAGCCGCTGACGCCGCTAGCGCCGGCTACATTGCCATTGGCAGGGAGCTGGTCATGAAGGAAGTTACCACTGAGGTTTTTGACGGCTACATCCTCAACGCCAAGGCCGGCGCCCCCCTCGTCAATGACACCTGGAAGGTCGAGCCCGTAGGCGAGGACAAGGACGTCACCATCTACGGCGGCATTGAGGTCCTCCTGGGCGAGGGCGTGTCCGCTCAGTGGGCGGCTAAGGCCAACCCCACCGCTGCGGATAAGAAAATCGACCTGAAGAACGGCTACTGCGTAGTTGTCAGCGGAACCAATGACTCTTACATTGTCAACGCCAAGACCAGCACCGGTACTGACGTGGGCATGATCGCGGAGGCAATTTGGGGCGATTCAACTACTACTGACACAGTCGTTACCACAGCCCTGGAAGTTAAAAAAGATACCGACGCCACCTTGGGAAGTCACCTGTTTGACAACAGCACCCCTGAGAAGAAGTTCGCTCTGGAGTCTGTAACAAAGGTTACGCTCCTCGGTAGTGCTACCGTTGACACAACGGCTGTCCGCTGGGGCTATAACGAAGGGTGCGTAGAGACTGCGTTCTACGAAGCAGCCGGATTAAAGACAGACGGCTACTACGAGGCTGGTGCCACTGCTAAGACCTTCTACGTTGTGACCGCTGACAACATCTACCTCAAGGTGGATGGAGCCAAGTCGCGTGATACCAATGATGTTGCTCAGATCGACCCGAGCAATCCCGTGCTCAAGCTTGGCGTCTACGTAGGCGGCGTGCTGGACGAGAGCATCAAGGGCAGCAACTCCTACTGGACCTTCAAGGCCACCGGAGACGAGCCCATCAGCGTGCGCCCGATCATCACCAGCGGCGATACCGATGACAAGATTGATGCCATCGAGACCGCTCTGGCTGCTGCGTCTAAGGCTGCCAAGGGTGTGATTGCGATTCGGGACGGCGTCGTGCACGCCACCGGTAACTACCAGTACCTGGGCGGCGATCCGGACTTCAACAAGGCCCACCTGGCCTGGACTGTCGCTGGCGACCTGGGCGAGTTCATCAAGCAGGCGCATACTACCCTTAGCGCCAATACGCTCTACTATAAGGGTACCGCCTATACTTGGGACGCGAGTGCTCTTGGTGCCGGCAGGGGCCAGTATGTGAGAATGGACGAGGATGGCAACAAGGTCACGATTATCGCTGATATCGTGGCGGACTGCGGGTATGACGTGGACGTACTGAACGGCCAGACCGTGGAAGTGACCATCGATGACTACACCTTCAAGTTCATGATGCACCTGGACAACAACCTGGAGACCAATATGACCACCGGCAAGCAGGAGAATCCTACCTGAGCGTTTTATAAGCGCTAAAGCTAAACCGGTCAAAGACCCCGGGCCCGAAAGGGCCCGGGGCCCTTTTATCAGGCTTCCTGATCGTAGAGGGTAATCATCTGGTAGGTGACGCCGCTGCGGTTGGCGATGTGCTTGGAGTAGTCGGGCGAGGCGCTGTTCATTGAGAACGTAACGCTGTTTCCGGACCATGCGGTGCGTATTTCGTAATCGCTGATCCCGTGGTTCTTGGCCCAGGTGGAGCCGTAGCCCACAAACATGATGCACTCACCGATGATGAAGAACATCACCGGTTTTTTCGGGAAGGTGTGGGTGCGGGAGTTTTTGCCGTCGCCAGTGTAGGTAGATACCACCACCTGGCAGTTCCCCTTTTTTTCCAGAGTGTTCCCCTGCCCGGCGATCGTGGTGGACAGGCTGTTTACCGTGTTCTTCAGGCTGTTCAGCGCCGAGTTGGAGGCTTTGCCGTCCACGCGGCTGTCCACGGCCTTGATGGCCGCGTCAAGTTTGGCGTTGTCCCCGTTGAATTCGCTGCGCAGGACCTTGTCCCCGGGCTCCCACTGGCACAGCCCGTAGTTGGATGTGTAATTGCTTGCCATAAAGATTCCTCCTTGTATTATCGGGCCTTTTGGGCCTCTACCCATACAAAAAAACGCCCCGGAGTGGGACGTTTTCATACATTTATTGGAAATGAGGGCGCAGTGCGCCCTTTTTACGTCTGCGCGGGCAGGGAATCGTCCTCCGTGATCCAGTCCTCCACACGGATCACGGAGTAGTCCTTTTCCGTGTTGCGGATCACCACCCGTTCAATGCCCGCGTTGATAATCAGACGGCGGCACATGGAGCAGGAGGTCGAGCCGGGGATCAGCGCTCCGGTTTTTGGATCCTTGCAGGCCATGTAGAGGGTAGCGCCCAGCACCTCGCTGCGCGCGGCGGAGATAATGGCATTAGCCTCGGCGTGGACGGACCGGCACAGCTCATACCGCTGCCCGGAGGGGATGTTCATGGCCTCCCGGGTACAGTAGTTCAGGTCCATGCAGTTTTTCCGGCCTCTGGGCGCGCCGTTGTAGCCGCTGGAGACGATCTCGTCATGCTGGACGATAATTGCCCCATAGCACCGGCGCAGGCAGGTGGAGCGCTCCAGCACGGTCTCGGCGATGTCCAGGTAGTAGTTCTCCTTATCGATGCGCTTCATAGGCTTCCTCCTTCAACCGTCCTATACCGACAGTATAGCCCATTTTCCGCCATCCCGCAAGCATTTCCTGAAAACCGTAAAAATATTGATGAAATTTACATATTGTTTACGAATACCTCCTTGACGGCCCTTTTCAGAGGAGTTAATATAATAAGGTATATCTGGCAGGCGGGACCCGCCTGCCGTCCCTGTTCACCCAAGGAGGCGCCCTATGATTCGCAACGCGATCCGGCGATTTATGTATGGCCGCTACGGGAACGATCAGCTAAATCTGTTCCTGATGGGCCTCTATCTGCTGCTCTACCTGGTGTTTATGTTTACCAGGCTGGATCTGCTCTATATTGCCAGCTTTGCTCTTCTGGCCTGCACGCTGTTCCGGCTGCTGTCCCGCAATATGGAGCGGCGGCGGGCGGAGAACCTCCGCTTCATGCGGGCCGCCGGCCCCCTCCTCAGCTGGCTGCGCTTGCGCCGCACCATCCGCCGGGATAAGGAGCATGTCTATTTCAAATGCCCCAGCTGCGGCCAACAGCTCCGCGTCCCCCGGGGGCGGGGCAAAATCACCGTCACCTGCCGCAGCTGCGGCGCTAGCTTCCAGGAAAAGTGTTGACCACTTGCGGCCCGCTGTAAAAGCGGGCCGTTGCCTTTTCCCCGGCGGTATGGTATAATAGCCGCAAAATGGCTATTATACTTTGATTTAAGCCCTTTTGCTCCCGCCCTTCGGGCGGAACCGCAAAAGATGGCGCAGTATATCATTTCGCTTTGCTTCCTGGTATACTGCGCTCATACGGAATGAGAAGGAGGAACCCCTGCATGAACGCCAGATATGATGTTATTATCCTGGGCTGCGGCGAAGCGGGTATTTTTGCCGCCTACGAGCTGTCCCACCTCCACCCCGAGCTGAAGGTGCTGGCCCTGGACCAGGGCGCGGACATCTACCACCGCAGCTGCCCCATTGTGGCGGGCAAGGTGAAGGAGTGCATCCACTGCCCGGTGTGCCACACCATGTGCGGGTTCGGCGGAGCCGGGGCCTTCTCCGACGGGAAGTTTAATTTTACAACCCAATTTGGCGGATGGCTCACCGACTTTATGGACCCAAGGCATGTCATGGATCTGATCGACTACGTGGACTGCATCAACGTCCGCCACGGGGCCACTACACAGGTCTTCTCCACCGAGAGCGACGCCGCCAAACAGCTGGCCCGCCGGGCCCTGGCCTACGACCTCCACCTCCTTCAGGCCCGCTGCAAGCACCTGGGCACCGAAAACAACCTGCGTATCCTCACCAACATCTACGAGGGCCTGGCCGACAGGCTGGAGTTCTCCTTCAACACCGAGGTGGCCTCCATCGCCAGGGCGGACGGCGGCTACCGCCTGCTGCTGGCCAAGGGGGGCGAGGTGGCGTGCAAGTACCTCATCGCCGCGCCGGGCCGGTCCGGCGCGGAGTGGTTCTCCAATCAGTGCAAGGGCCTGGGGCTGGAGCTGCTGAACAACCAGGTAGACGTGGGTGTACGGGTGGAGCTGCCCGCCGTCATCTTTGAGCACATTACCGATGTGGTCTACGAGTCCAAGCTGGTCTACCGCACCAAGCAGTATGGCGACAGCGTGCGCACCTTCTGCATGAACCCCTACGGCCATGTGGTGGCGGAAAATGTGGAGGGAATCAACACGGTAAACGGCCACTCCTACGCCGACCCCGCCCTGCGCTCGGAGAACACCAATTTCGCCCTGTTGGTGTCCAACCGCTTTACCAAGCCCTTTAATGAGCCCTACCGCTACGGCAAGCATGTGGCTTCCCTGTCCAACATGCTGGCCGGGGGCGTGCTGGTCCAGCGCTTTGGCGATCTGGTTGGGGGCCGACGCACCAATGAACACCGGATGAGCAAGTCCACCGTCCGCCCCACCCTCACCGCGGCCGTCCCGGGTGATTTATCCCTCACCCTGCCCAAGCGGCAGCTGGACGACCTGATTGAGATGATTTATCAGC
>CANDCW010000130.1 GCA_947383275.1 uncultured Bacillota bacterium | reverse complement strand
GGGGGGCCCGCGAATGGGCGTATGCCGGTTCACAGCTTTTCCTCCTTCACGATGTACTCCACTGCCAGCTCCGGCCGCTCCCGCAGCCGGGCCAGGATGTCGAGGGACTGCTCCAGGGCCTGCATGGTGTCCCGGCTCTGCCGCTTGATGAAGCCATGGAGCAGGATGACCTCCCCGTTGGGCCGGATGGTGAAGATGACCCGCACCAACACACGGCCCCGCTCGCGCAGCTCGTAAAGCTCCCGGTACCGCTCCAAGGTGAAGTGCTTGTAGTGGGGTTCCCGGAGGTTGGCCCGCGGTGTGGTGGGCAGAACGATGAGCTGACGAATCAGCTTTTCCCGCAGCCGGGGCTCCAGGCCGTCGATGAACTGGGCCACGGGCGCGGCCCGCTCCGGGGGTGCGTAGACTTTGATACCCTTCATGGTCTCACCTCCTCCATCGGCGGCGCGTTATCAGCAGCCGTTCATAGCGCAGGGTTTTCGATGCCCACTTCCTGTTGGTATCCACAGGGTCGGCACGGACCCATCCCGCAGCGCGCAGGGCGGAGTCCGGCCTGTCCGCCGGCAGGAAGGCGATGATTTTCCAATAGCCCAGGGCCTGGGCCGCCCGTGCCGCCGCACCGTAGAGCATCCCGTAGGCGGCACGGCCCCCGGTGGTGTAAATGCGGTCGATCTGCACCGCCTGAGCGTCGTCCCGGCAGCGGCCCACGATGGCCGCGCCCACCAGCTCCCCATCCAGGGCACAGCCCACGGAAAATTTACAGCCGCGCATGGGCTGGCACCGGCGGATGTGCTCCGCCAAATAGTCGTTGGCCTCTTGCAACGAAGCCGGAACAATGTAAATCGCGTTGTCCTGTACCATTAGGTTCAACCTCCTGATGCTTCATCCAGCCGTTTCAAGTGGGCCAGGAAGCCGTCCGCGAAGGCCTCTGCAAAGGCCGGACTGCCGCTGAGCCACCAAACCGGGTCGGGCAGGGAGCGGTAGATGCTGTCATATTGCAGGCAGATCATCAGGAACTTTCCCTGGGGATTGCCGGTGTCCACGCCATCCACCAGGGGGGTGACAGCGGCTTTGACCGCCTGGACGTCGTCCTGGTGGTAGTCGCACAGATCGTCATAGAATTGTCCGGCGAAGATGCAGCAGAACACCGCCATGGCATCCCGCTCCACCGAACCGTCCGCCGTGGCCAGCCCCATCCGGCGCAGGCGGTCAATGGCGGTGCTGTCGAAGGGGCTGTGAGTGGGGCGATTGCTTCTCATCATTTCGTTGTCATCTCCAGTAATTTTTCAAATTTCTCTACCGCATTCCGCGCACTGGCCATCTGACGTCGGAGGGCGTTGACCTGTGCGGGCATCAGACAGGCAAAGATCTCTGAGCAACACCGTTCAGATGTTCGCCGGAGCACCTGCGCGAACTGTGACGCTTCAGCGGCCAAGGCATCCGGGGTCAGGGCAGGGCCGGGTTGCGGGACAGGCCCCGCCCGGACGGGGGGCGCGTACTCCTCTACCGACTTGATCTCCCCGGCGGCCAGCAGGGCGGCGGCCTCCGCCTGGGGGCCCGGCTCCAGCCGGGAGAGGGCCAGGGCCTGCTTCCGGGTGACCGGCGTATCCGCTCCGCGGAGGATGTCCTTTGCCTCAGAGGTCAGGTTTTTGGCGATCTGCACCTGGCGCTCCACCGTGCGGCGGCCAATGCACAGTTTCTCGGCGGTGTCCTGAGCAAAGGATTTTGTGGTCTGCGTCATTTTGTCGCTGACCTTCTGGTGCTGATTGCCGCGAAAGGGCCCGCCCTGGTTGGTTTGGACGCTCTCAGGGTGGAGGGCTTCGTAGACCTCCTTCCGGCGCAGAAGCAGCTCCCCGAACTCAAGAGGCGTCAGGTCGCTGCGCACAAAGTTCTCGTCGATCTCCGCCAGCTCAGCCCGCAGGCCCTCTAAGCCGCTGACAACGCACTCGATCTCCGTCCAGCCCAGCAGCTTGGCAGCCTCCAGCCGGTGAAGCCCGGCGATGAGGGTTCGGCTTTGACTGACTGTGACGGGATTCAGCAGGCCGACCTCGACAATGCTGTCCGCCAGCTCCCGGACATCGGCCGGCGCGGCATTCCTCCGTCCGGGGTTTACCTTGATTTCGCTGATAGGAATACGCATAGGGCCACCTCCAGGGCAAAAGAAAAGCCTGACGCCTTGCGGCGTCAAGCCTTTCTCCAGTATTTTTCGATTGTCAGTTGTCTGATCCCTTCGGGTCATCCGGCTGAGATTCGGCCACCTGCTTGATCATATTGGTGACCACGGTATTCAACTGCATGGCATTCTGAGCCGTGACCACCGGCGCTCCCGTTTCACTCTCTAACGCCTGACGGGCAATGTGGGCGACCCCGCCGCCCCGCTATGCCACTTCACGATTTTCTTCAGAACCCTCCGGTTGCTCCCTCTTGGAGATTGCCTTGGTAGAGTTTTCCGCCAGCATATTAAGAATGAGTTCAGTGGTGCTCATATTGTCCCGCAGGTTTTCGGAGATTTTAATTTCAGTTGCTTACAATTTGTAAGCAACTGATCTGCACCTTCATCCTTTAGCCGCTTTTTCAGCACAGCCCAATAGGTACTGGCATTGTGTTGCGTCGGCTGATCTGTTAGTACGCTCGCCACATCTACTACTGGAAAGGACTATTCTTCCTGTTCTGCATCCTACGCTGTTCAGATTGGCTGATCCTCAAATAATCGAATCTTGTCCTGTTCGCTCATGGCAATACCTCCGAGCACTTGTTTTTGATATTATACATTATCTCATCCGTTCCCGCAGGAACTCCAAAAACAGGGCCTCGATCTCCTTGTCGCTGCGCCCGTCCAGGTAGGGGGCAAACTGCTTGCGGGCAAAGGATATCTTCTTGGGCGGGGCGGCCAAACGCTTTTCGGCCCGCGCCCGGGCCTCCCGCCATGCCTCGTACATATCCTGGTGCTTGGCGGAAGGGGGTGGGCACTTGGAAGCGATATACTTCATAGCGGCCTTGTTGAGCGGATAACTCTCATTGCGGCACATCTCAATGAACGCCTGCTGGGATTCCGGGTCATAGTCCGCTATCATATCGGCGCAGGCCAAGTTCAGCTGCTTCGGGGCTGTCTCCAGGATGCTGACCAGTTCCGGGATGAGATAGGTGAGCTTGACCGCCTTGCGGATCTCGTACTCGGTGACACCAAAGAACTCAGCCACCAGCGCCCGGGCGTTGTACCTTTGGCGAGAATCGCCAAAGGTCCCCTCAGCGGCATTTCTCTGCCCATTTCTGTTCTTGGCATCCAGCAGCGCCTTATATGCCTTGCCCCGCACAATGATAGACAAATCATGACGGTGGATCAGGTTGGTGGAGGTGGCAATGACGACTGCCCGGGCATCGTCAGCCTCTACGACCTCGGCAGGGATTTCTGACCATCCGGCCAGCCGGGCGGCGGCGGTACGGTTATGCCCTGCCAAAATCTCATAGCGTTCCTCCCCAGGGATGGGCCGCACGATAATGCGAACCATCAGCCCATCCTCAGCAAGCTGCCCCGCAAGGGCCTGAAGCTGAGACGGGGTGTAGGGACGAAAGCCAATGTCTGCGGTGAAGAATGGTGTGAGCTTGTCCAGCCGTAAATTACAAATTTTGGCGCTCACCGCGGGCGGCGCTTTCTGGAACAGCTTCGCATAGGCTTCGTCTGAAGCCTGGAGCTCGGATGCCTGCTGCGTGGCGGACATTCGGCGCTTCAGCAAGTCGTCCATTGCCTTTTTAGCCAAGGGCCAGCACCTCCTCCGCCAGACTGCGGTAGGATTCGGCGGCGGCGTTTTTGGGGGCATACTCAAAAATGCTCTGTCCCGCCGCAGGGCACTCCGCCACTTTAATGGAATACTCGATGGGCCGCTGGAACACGTGGAAATCCTCGCCGTAGACCTCGGAAACGCTGGCTTTCACACTCTGGCACAGCTGGGGTCTGGACTGGTACATAGTCAGAAGGATCCCCGCAATCTTGAGGTTGGGATTGAATTTGGCCTGCACCGATTTGACCAGCTCCAGCACATCGGGGATCCCCTCGCTGGCCAGAAAGTGAGCCTGTACCGGGATAATGCAGTAGTCCGAGGCTGCCAGGGCGTTGACGGTCAAAAGTTCATGTTTCAATCCGCAGTCAATTATGATATAATCATATTGGTCTTGCAGTTGCTCCAGCAACACAGACATGACCTTCTCGCAGGCCCGGTTTACCTCGCCCACGGCATTGTACTGAGATAGTTGCATCACTTGAAGCCGTGCGGCGGCGTCAGCCAGCCGGCGGTTAGCCGGAAGCAGGTCGAGGCCGCTGTCCGTATGTATGATGGTGCGGCCAAGGTGCAGTTCCAGATCCTCCGGATAGTCGATGGCAGCCAGCAGAAGATTCGCCAAGGCATGAGATTGCTCTGCCGGGATATAGCCCAATGAAGCTGTGAGATTGCCCTGGGGATCATTATCGCACAATAGCACTCGCTTTTTCTCAGAAACAAGCGCCATTCCTAAGTTAAGGGCAGTTGTGGTTTTACCTACACCACCCTTAGAGTTTGTAATCGAAATAATAGAAGTCATACTAACCTCCTTGTCCGTATATGGGTATAAAACCAGGTGCCTTGGGGGCTGTATCGCAAGACGTTCATATACCGGAAAACAAGGAATTCGCAATAGCCCTTTGATCTGTTGCGAAATATGTTGCAAAACCGATTAATTTGAAATCAGGAATTGGTTGTGGCGCAACTGGTTGGAGACATTTGTGACTAAATCCTTCACACGCAAGAGGTCACAGATTCGAGTTCTGTAGTCTCCACCA
>CANDCW010000129.1 GCA_947383275.1 uncultured Bacillota bacterium | reverse complement strand
CAGGAGCGGACGCGCCAAAGGTGTACGCAATCGGACCTGGCGGCGCGGGTGCAGGTGAGCGGCGTTACCCTGGAGCGGGATTGCATCAGCCGGATTGAAAACGGCCTGCGGATGGTGCAGGACTTTGAACTGCGGGCCATTGCCGAGGCCCTGGGCGTCACGACGGACTGGCTGCTGGAGGCGGAGGAAAAATAATTTTGCCGTAGGCTTTTTAGCCTACGGCAACTGTGTTTTTAGAACGGTTGAGCTATTGATTTTCTGCCTTGTTCTGTGTTAATATCCCACAAAAACGCAGAAGGGGGTATTTCACAATGAGCAGCGAAAAGGGACGGATGTTTTCACATCTGCAATGGAAGGACCGGCTTAGAATCGAAAAAATGCTAAAGGAGAAGAAGAGCAAAACAGAGATAGCGCGCACTCTCCGGGTGGACTATACAACGATAATGCGGGAAATCAAGAGGGGGCAGACCGTCCAGCGGGACACTAACCTTGTGGACAGGATGGTGTACTGCGCGGAGACGGCGGAGCGGAAGTATCAGGAGAACTTGCGAGCCAAGGGGCCGGACATCAAATTGGGGAACGACCACGAACTGGCGAACTACATAGAGGGGAAAATCGCTGACGACGGATATTCCCCGGAAGCAGCCCTGCATAAAATCAAAGAGGACGGCTTGACCTTCTCCGTGACCCTCTCCAAGTGGACCGTGTATAAGTACATCAACGACGGGGTATTTCTGCGAGTGACCAATAAGAGCCTGCCGATGGGCGGAAAGAGAAAGACCGAGTACAAGAAGGTCCAGGCGGCGAGGGTGCCGAAGGGGGACAGTATCGAGGACAGGCCGGAGGAAGTGGCGACACGGGAAGAGCCGTTTCACTGGGAAATGGATTCTGTGCTGTCCGCCAAAGAGGGCGGGAGCAAGAAGCGGTTCCTGACCATGACGGAAAGAACGTCGCGGGCGGACCTTATGTTTCTTATGCCGGACGGGACTATGGCAAGCGTGGTGGCCGTGCTGGATATGCTGGAAAAGAAACTGGGGAGCTTCAACTTTCGGCGGATATTCCAGACAATCACCGTGGACAATGGCAGCGAGTTCCAGGACTGGGAGGGCATGACGCGGGCCGTGACCGGAGACGGAGCGCGGACCCACATCTATTACTGCCATCCGTACAGTGCCTTTGAGCGGGGAAGCAACGAGAACGGAAACCGCATGATTCGGCGGCGGGTGCCGAAGGGGACGGACTTCACCGGGATAACCGAGGCGGACACACTGGAAGTACAGAGGTGGGTAAACGAGTACCCGCGCGGCATCCTTGGGGGAAGGTGTGCCGGGCGGGTGCTGATGGAGCTTGCCCAGAAGGCGGGAGTTGAGGGAGTAGAACTGCTATTGTAAATAATGCACAAAAAAGAAGTTTAGATTTTTCTGCATTTAACCCTTGACATTTTCAATTTTCCATTTTCCGGTGCAGGCGCTCCAAGGCTGAGCCGTGGTCGATGGAGCGCAGGCGGGGGAAGGCGCTCAGCAGGCGCCGGTGGCCAAAGGATTCCCGCTCCAGCAGCTGCTGCATGGACGCGCGCCATTCCTCCAGCTGCAGGCGGGCCTGGGCCAGGCGCTCCTCGCGCCGCTGTTCCCACTCCTCCCGCTCGCCGGCCAGCTCCGCCCGATGCAGGGCCAGCTTGAAGGACAGCTCGTCTAGCTCCTCTTTCCAGCCGGCCCCCCGCTCGGCTGCGTCCAGCACCCGTTCGGCCAGGTTTTCACCAAATTCGTTGGAGGCCGCCTTGATTTTGGCAGCCAACTCATCGATCTGGGCCAGCCGGCGGTTCAGCTTAACAACGGAGGACACGGTAGCCGCCAGGTCTGCGGCCATCGCGGCTCCCAGCAGTATCAGCAGGACTGTTCCAAGCGGGCGGGGGCATAGGCGAATGAGGGCCAGCACCGTGGGGTGAAGCAGCTTGACCACAAATACGCAGGCCAGGCCCCAGGCGATGGAAAAGCGCAGGCAGATATAGCCGTTCAGGTTAAAGGGTTCGCCGGAGTAGTCCCACCACCGCTGGTGGAACAGCTTTTCCAGCGCAAAGCCGGTAAGCCACTCCAACGCGGAGGTGAGCAGCACCGAACCTGCCAACAGGATGGGCAGGTTGTCTGACAGCGGCGTCAGGCAGCCCAGTACGGTGGCCGCGCCAAAGCCGTACACAGGGCAGACCGGGCCGTTGAGAAATCCCCGGTTGACGAACGCTCCGGTGACCAGGGCGGCGTAGCTCACCTCGGTGCACCAGCCCAGGAAGGCGTAGATAAAGAAGATCCAAAGGAAGCGGTATAGCACAGGCCGTCCCCCCTGCAAAGTAATGTTGGATATTATACCCGCTTTGGGAAAAAATGTCCAGTGGGGAAAGAAAAAAGGGAAACTTGGGCCATAGAAATTTTTCAGCATATCATTTAAAACAACTATTGGACTTTATTGCGTCTATGTGGTAATTATATAGCGATCTGGAAATCAACACATTGTAAGAAAGGACTTGCTTATTATGGAAGAAAAACGCGAAACTGAAAAGCTGTGCCCCACCTGCGGGGATGAGATGGTCTTGGAAGTGGCCTCCTACCCTATGGGAAGCGTATTTTTAAAGGAGCGGTTCCACGTTGACATCTACCGCTGCCCCAAGTGCGACCGCGTCAACCTGTTCGCGGCCAAGGGCAAACTGGTCACCTGCCCGGTCTGCGGCTCGAGCCACCACGCGGATGAGCGCTGCGCCATCTGCGCCATCAACGCCGCGTTTGAACGCAACAACTAATTTAGCAGATAGGGCGGACGCTTCATGCGTCCGCCCTGTTTATTCAGGAGTGTCCAAAATAATTCCTTTGGACACTCCCCGGTTTGCCAATCCTCTTGAACCCCGGGGCAAAAAGTGTTATAATGATACGCAATCGCAGAAAACAGCAGAGTTCAGGACGAAAGGAAGTGGGACCCAGCATGGAAGGCCGAAGTCGCCATAAAGCGGAAAGCTGCCACGAAGGGGGGGCGGCGGGCTTGGGCCTGACCGGGCCCGGACCGCGCCGCCGGAACTGATCCGGACCTTCGCCTCCCTGTCATGTGCAGCCACAGGAACGCCTGGCCCTGAAGCGGGCGGGGCGGGCCTGTGGCTTTGCGGCTTTCCCGCGTTTCCGAAAAACGAGAGGGGGAGATTATAGTGCATGACAATTATGATCAGGATCTGCTGATGGAGCTGGTCCGGGACCGGAAATTCCGCCAGCTTCGGGAGAGCTTGGTGGAGATGAACGAGGTAGATATCGCCGGGTTTTTAGATGAGCTGGATGTGGAACAGGAAATCCTGGTTTTCCGCCTGCTGCCAAAGGACACGGCCGCGGAGGTTTTCGCCTATCTGGAAGAGGACCAGGAGAAGCTTATCGGCGCGCTCAGCGACAAGGAGCTGCGCGAGGTGCTGGACGAGCTGTATATGGACGACACGGTGGACCTGATTGAAGACATGCCCGCCAACCTGGTGTCCCGCATTCTGCGCAACACCGATGCCTCTACCCGCAGCCAGATCAACCAGCTGCTCAACTATCCCAAGGACTCCGCCGGGTCGCTGATGACCACGGAGTTTGTCTACCTCCACCCCAACAACACGGTGGAGGAGTCCTTCGCCCGCATCCGCAAGGTGGGCCTGGACAAGGAGACCGTCTACACCTGCTACGTCACAGCCAACCGGAAGCTTCAGGGGGTGGTGACGGTAAAGCGGCTGCTGATGTCCGCGTACGATACCAAAATCAACGACATTATGGAGACAAACGTCCTGTCCGTCACCACCCATGAGGATAAGGAGGAGGTCGCCCAGATGTTCTCCAAATATGACCTGACCGCCCTGCCTGTGGTGGACAGCGAAAGCCGGCTGCTGGGCATCATCACCGTGGACGACGCCATGGATGTTATGGAGGAGGAGGCCACTGAGGACTTTGAAAAAATGGCCGCCATCCTCCCCTCCGATAAGCCATACCTGCGTACCGGTGTGCTGGAAACCTGGAAGTCCCGCATTCCCTGGCTCATGCTGCTGATGCTGTCGGCTACCTTTACCGGGCTGATCATTACCGGCTTTGAATCCGCTCTGGCCGCCTGCGTGATTCTCACGTCCTTCATCCCCATGCTCTCCGGCACTGGGGGTAACTCTGGGTCCCAGTCCTCCGTGGCCGTCATCCGCGCCCTGTCTCTGGGCGAGGTGGAGTTCTCCGACGTGCTGGCCGTGGTGTGGAAGGAGGTCCGGGTGGCCCTGTTGTGCGGGGTATGCCTGGGCGGGGCGAATTTTGTGAAAATGCTGCTGGTGGACAGGATGCTGATGCAAAATCCGGACGTTACGGTTGCCGTGGCCGGAGTGGTGTGCCTTACCTTGATGCTGACGGTGGTGTGTGCCAAGATCGTGGGCTGCCTGCTCCCCATGGCAGCGGAAAAGGTTGGCATTGACCCCGCCGTTATGGCCGCTCCCTTCATCACCACCATTGTGGACGCGCTGTCCCTGCTCATCTATTTTGGCATTGCCACCCGGGTTTTGGGGCTGTGAAAATATGGGCGCGGGGCGCAGAGTTGGAAACACGTTCATTTTCAGAATAGGAGTAATGATGCCAGAGATATTTGAGAACTTGAAGCTGCCGCAGCGCAGGGATTTGAGAAGCTTTGAGAAGAAAGGGGTGGTTGTGTGTACCTGAAAGCATTGGAAGTCCAGGGCTTCAAGTCCTTTCCGGACAAGACGGTACTCACCTTTGGCGAGGATATCACCGCCATTGTGGGCCCCAACGGCTCAGGCAAGTCCAACATCTCCGACGCCATCCGCTGGGTGATGGGGGAGCAGTCCACCCGGGC
>CANDCW010000128.1 GCA_947383275.1 uncultured Bacillota bacterium | reverse complement strand
TGCAAACGCTCCTTTCAAGTGTTGGAGCTATGGTAAAATCCAAATGTCACAGAAATGTCCGAATTGAAGCTTTAAATGTGAATTTTTTGTGAACACTCTACCACCGGGGCAGGAACACGGAAAAGGTAGACCCCTGGCCGGTCATATGCCGGTTTGTGGTGCTCCAACATGGCGAACATGGCGCAGATCTTCCGCTGCAAGGTCCCCATGGAAAATGGCTTGGTGATGTAATCCACTGCCCCCGCCTTATAGATAATGGACAGCCGCCGTCATGCAGCCGGAAGCCTCCACGGTATAAGTGGGCAATAAAGTTCTCACCTAAAATCACCCCTTTCCCCGGTTTAACTAAAAAATAATGCAGAAAAAGGTTAAAAAACCTTTCCTGCATTTAATCTACTGCTCCGGCTCTCTTTACCAGTGCCACGTTGTTTCGAAGGTATACTTTAAATATTTAAGGCTGCTTGCCAATATAAGCCAGGATCCCTCCATCCACATATAGGATGTGGCCGTTGACAAAATTAGAAGCCTCAGAAGCCAGGAATACCGCCGGGCCCATCAGATCCTCGGGCTCACCCCAGCGGCCCGCCGGGGTTTTCGACACAATAAACTGATCAAAGGGATGCCGGCTGCCGTCGGGCTGGCGCTCCCGAAGCGGAGCGGTTTGGGGGGTAGCAATGTAGCCGGGACCGATGCCGTTACACTGAATATTAGCCCCACCATACTCAGCGCAAATGTTCCGGGTAAGCATTTTTAGCCCGCCCTTGGCTGCGGCATAGGCGGAGACCGTTTCCCGGCCCAGCTCGCTCATCATGGAACAGATATTGATGATCTTACCGTGCCCCTTGGCCAACATCCCAGGAATGACCGCCTTGGCGCAGATAAAGGGCCCGACCAGGTCGATATCCACCACTTGGCGGAAGTCCTCTGCAGTCATATCGGTCATAGGAATGCGTTTGATCACACCGGCGTTGTTCACAAGAATATCCACGCCCCCAAGCTCGGTTTCAATCCGCCCTACCAGATCGACAACCTGCTCCTCGTCCGTCACATCGGCGATGTAGCCTCGGGCATCAATGCCTTTTCCTGAATAGCCGGCCAGCGCTTTATCTAGGTTGGACTGGCTGCGGCAGTTGAACGCGATTTTTGCCCCGGCCCTGGCCAGGGCCTCCGCAATGGCAAATCCGATTCCGTAAGCGCCGCCGGTGACCAGGGCCACCTTGCCCTCCAAAGAAAACTGTTTTTGCATATCCATTGCTTTACTCCTTCCCACCCGTCAGCCTCACTTCAGTTGTGTTGAGGGAATGGTATCCATGTCGTCAAATGCCTGGTTCTCGCCGCCCATGGCCCAGATAAACGTGTAGCTGGCAGTGCCTGCCCCGGCGTGGATGGACCAGGAGGGAGAAATCACAGCCTGTTCATTGCGCATAATAATGTGCCGTGTCTCCTGAGGCTGGCCCATTATGTGGAAAACCACCTCATCTTCTGGAACCTCAAAGTACATGTAGACCTCCATGCGCCGCTCATGGGTGTGGGCAGGCATGGTGTTCCATACGCTTCCGCCTTCCAGAACGGTCATGCCCATAGACAACTGGCAGGTGGGCAGCACATCGGGGTGGATAAACTGGTTAATGACCCGCTTGTTGGCAGTGGCAGAATCTCCGCAGGGCCGTTTTGCCGCGTCCTCCAGGCGGAGCAGTCTGGTCTCATAGCTGCGGTGGGCGGGGGCAGAAACCATGTAGAATTTGGCAGGTTTGGCGCTGTCTTCACTGGAGAAGACCACGCTTTCCGCGCCCCGGGTGATATAGATACAGTCCTTGTACCCCAGCTTGTACACTGTGCCGTCTACCGAAATGGTTCCAGCGCCGCCAATATTAAAAATACCGATTTCCCGGCGCTCCAGGAAGTAGCGGGTGCCAAAATTTGCCCACACGTCAATGCCCTTGTCGATGGGGACGGCCTCCCGAACAGGCATACAGCCCAAGGTGACCATCCGGTCCACATGGCTGTACACGGCCACCACCTCATCGGGCCGGTAAAGGTTTTCGATCAGGAATTCCTCTCTCAGTTCCTGGGTAGTAAAGCGCTTGACGTCCTTGGGATTGGCAGAATAACGAATGTCCATAAAATATACCTCATCATTTTATTTAAAATACTGGGGATAAAGCTTACGAATTTCAGCCGCGTCAATCTTGTAGCGGTTTAAGTGGACCTCCATCAGTTCCCGAGCGGCCTTGGCATCCTTCTGCCGGATAAATTCTACCAGGTCCTGATGGTCTTTAACCACCTTCAGGTCCTTTACCGAGGACAGCGCCATGCCCCGTACCCGGTCAAAGTGGATGGCAATATTTTGAATCAGCTGGAAGACCCGGGCCTTTTTCGCAATATCAAAGAGCATTCCGTGGAATTGGTTGTCCAGGGCCATCAGCTCGTTGGTGTAGTAGCCGTCCAAATAGAAGCTCTGGAGCCGGATATTGGCGTTTAAGCGTTCAATGTCGATGGGAGCGGCCATTTCACACACCAGTTCCACCACGGCGCACTCCATCAGGTTGCGCATAAAGCGGGACTCCTCCACCAGGTCGTAGTTGATCAAGGGAACGGTGCTCTTGCGTTGGGGGTGAATCTCGACGATCTCTACCTTGGACAGCTCAATCAGGGCCTCTCGAACCGGGGTGCGGGACAGACCCATCTCTGCGGCCAGCTCGTTTTCGCTGATCTGACTGCCGGGAGCCAAATTCAAGCTGACGATGTTTTCTTTAATGATACGCAGGGCATAGTCCCGACTGCTCTCCCGGGGCAGGCGATCTGACAGTTTCATAACACTCTCCAGTCTCTGTGGCGGTTTGGTTTAAACGCGTTACTTACACTCTATCACAGCGGTCCAATTTTGTCCACTAGTATGCCAGCCAAAATTCCGGAATTTTTTTGTCTATATTGGCAGAAAATTGGATTAAAAAATTTTGATTTGGGATAATACACAAAAAAGATTGCATAAATTTTGATATTCCGCCAATTGTATTCTAGTATGTAAGTTGTATAATGGAGCCAGAAAGCCCAAAGTACAGCGCAATCAAAATTTTGGAGGCTTACAGTTATGAATGACGTTCTTAAGCGCGTATCCGACATCGGCATTATCCCCGTAATCGCCTTTAACAGCGTGGACGAGGCGGTCCCCTTGTGCAAAGCCCTGGTGGACGGTGGCCTGCCCGCCGCCGAGGTCACCTTCCGCACCGCTTGTGCGGAGGACTGCATTAAAATGATTAACAAAGAAGTCCCGGAGATGCTGCTGGGCGCGGGCACCGTTCTCACCACAGACCAAGCCGACCGGGCCATGGCTGCCGGCGCCAAGTTCATTGTGGCCCCCGGCTACGACCCCAAGGTCACCCAGCACGTTATCGACAGGGGCGGGCTGATGATGCCTGGCACCGCCACCGCTGGTGAGATGCAGCAGGCCATGAACCAGGGCTGTGAGATACTGAAGTTTTTCCCTGCTGAAGCCAACGGCGGCGTGGCTATGCTGAAGAACATCGGCGCGGCGCTGAAAACCGCCAAATGGATGTGTACCGGCGGCGTCAACGCAAAGAATGTCAATGACTACCTGGGCTACGACCAGATCGTGGCCGTGGGTGGCACCTGGATGTGCAAGAGCGACATGATTAAGGCAGGCAAGTGGGAGGAGATTACCGCCATATGCAAAGAGGCGGTCAAAACCATGCTGGGCTTCTCCCTGGCCCATGTGGGCATTAACTGCGACAACGAGGTGGAGGCCCAGCGGGCCGCTAAAACCCTATGCGCCTTCTTTGGTTTCGACTACAAGCCGGGCAACAGCTCTATCTTTGCCGGCAGCGCCGTGGAGTGTATGAAGGCCCCCTACCTGGGCAAAAACGGCCACATTGCCATCGGAACCAACAATTTGGACCGGGCTATTTACCACCTGGGCCGTCAGGGCGTGGAGTTTGACGAGTCCACCCGCAAACCCAAGGCCATCTACCTCAAGGGTGAGGTAGGCGGTTTTGCCATCCATCTGGTGCAGAAATAAGGAGGAAAAATATCATGGCTAAAATTGTTACCTTCGGCGAGCTGATGATCCGGCTCCAGCCCTACAACTATGAGCGTTTCGTCCAGGCCGACCACTTGGAATTCTCCTTTGGCGGCGGCGAGGCCAATGTGGCCGTCTCCCTGGCCAACTATGGTCTGGACGTGGCCTATGTCACCAAGCTCCCCGCCCACGCCATCGGCCAGGCGGCAGTCAACTCCCTGCGGCGCTACGGTGTGGACACCTCCAAGATCGTCCGGGGCGGCGACCGGGTAGGCATCTACTTCAACGAGAAGGGCGCCTCCCAGCGGGGCAGCGTGTGCATCTACGACCGGGCCCACTCCGCCATCCAGGAGGCCGCGACGGGCGACTTTGACTGGGACAAGATCTTCGAGGGGGTGGAGTGGTTCCACTTCACCGGCATCACCCCGGCTCTGGGCCCCAACGTGGTGGACATCTGCCGGGAGGCCTGCAAGGCCGCCAAGGCCAAGGGCATCAAGATCTCCTGCGACCTGAACTACCGGGGCAAGCTGTGGACCCGGGCCCAGGCCCGGGAGGCTATGACCGACCTGTGCCAGTATGTGGACGTGTGCATTTCCAACGAGGAGGACGCCAAGGATGTGTTCGGCATCGAGGCAGAGGCTACCGACATCACCGCCGGTTCCCTGAATCACGAGGGCTACAAGTCTGTGGCCAAGCAGCTGGCGGACAAGTTTGGCTTTGAGAAGGTGGCCATCACCCTGCGGGAGTCCCACTCCGCCTTTGACAACGGCTGGTCCGCCATGCTCTACGACGTGGCCAGCGGGGAATATTGCTTCTCTAAAAAGTATGAGCTGCACATCATCGACCGGGTAGGCGGCGGCGATTCCTTCGGCGGCGGGCTGATCTACTCCCTGATGAACGGCAAGTCCACCCAGGCTGCGGTGGAGTTCGCCGTGGCGGCCTCCGCCCTGAAGCACTCCATTGAGGGGGACT
>CANDCW010000127.1 GCA_947383275.1 uncultured Bacillota bacterium | reverse complement strand
TAATTCAATGTAAAAAGGGGACGATGGAAGTGACAACATTATCTTTCTGTTGACCACTTGCATTTCCAAGAAAAACAGAGTATCATTGTCTATCATAGAGTTTGAAAGGAGCGTTCAGGTTGAGCAGGCACACAGTAGAAGTTTCGGAAAAGCAAAGCCCGATGGAACGGATTGCGGCTTTTATTGTGGACAAACGCAAAGCCTTTTACCTGTTGTACATCGGAGCAGCTATTTTCTGCGTCTTTTCCAGCGGCTGGGTGGCGGTGAACGACGATCTGACCAGCTACTTGTCTGACACCACCGAGACCCGGCAAGGGTTGACCGTGATGGAGGCGGAGTTTGTCACCTTTGGCACCAGCCGCATTATGGTGGACAATATCTCCTACCGTCAGGCGGAGAGCTTGGCGGAGCAGATAGAGATGATGGAAGGTGTAAAATCGGTGGAGTTCAACGGTTCCAGGGACCACTACACCAACGGCTCCGCCCTGTTTTCCATCACCTACGACGGGACCGCCACTGACCCGGTGAGTCTGGAGGGATTGGATGGTGTCAAAGCCCTTCTGGACGGGTATGACGTCTATATCACCGGCGACACCGGCGACTCCGCCTCTGAAAGTCTGAACGCCGAGATGCAGGTGGTCATGGTGATTGCCGTGGTCATCATCCTGGTGGTGCTGCTGTTCACCTCCCACACCTATATGGAGATCCCGGTGCTACTTATGACCTTTGGCATGGCGGCACTGATGAACAAGGGCACCAACTTTATCTTTGGCGAAATATCCTTTGTCTCCAACTCGGTGGCGGTGGTCCTCCAGCTGGCCCTGGCCATTGACTACGCCATCATCCTCTGCCACCGGTACACCGAGGAGCGGGAGCAGCTGGAGGCCCGGGAGGCGGTGGTGGCCGCCCTGAGCAAGGCCATTCCGGAGATTGCCGGCTCCTCCATGACCACCCTGTCCGGCCTGGGGGCCATGTGCTTCATGCAGTTCGGGATTGGTCAGGATTTGGGCCTGGTGCTGATGAAGTCCATTGTGCTCAGCCTGCTGGCCGTGTTTACCCTGATGCCCGGGCTGCTGCTCAGCTTCAGCAGTTTGATCGACCGCACCCACCACCGGAATTTTGTGCCCAAAATCACCGCCTGGGGCCGGCTGGCGGTGAAAACCCGTTTTGTCATGCCGCCCCTGTTTGTGGTGCTTCTGATTGGCGGTTTTGTGTTCGCCAACCGCTGCCCCTACGCCTACGGGCAGACCGAGCTGACCACCTTCCGCCAGAGCGACGCCCAGATTGCCCAGCAGCGGGTGAACGAAACCTTTGGCCGGGTGAACACCCTGGCGGTTATCGTGCCCAAGGGGGACTATGAGCAGGAGGGCCGGCTGCTCCGGGAACTGGATCGTATGCCCGAGACGGACACGGTGCTGGGCCTGGCCAATGTGGATGCCATGGACGGCTATGTCCTCACAGACCGGCTGACACCCCGGCAGTTTGCCGAGCTGACCGATCTGGATATTGAGGTGGCCCGGCTGCTCTACTCCGCCTACGCCGTGGACCAGGAGGACTACGGACAGGTAGTTTCCGGCCTGGACAGCTACGGCGTACCCTTGATTGATATGTTCCTGTATGTCTATGACATGATGGACGAGGGCTACATCTCTCTGGACGCGGACATGACTGAGACCATTGAGGACCTCCACGTCCAGCTGACCGACGCCCAGCTGCAATTGAAGGGGGAGAACTACAGCCGTCTGGTCTTACAGCTCAACCTGCCCGAGGAGGGGGAGGAGACCTTCACTTTTCTGGACACTCTGCATGAAATTGTGGGCCGTTACTACCCGGAAAATTCCCTCCTGGTGGGCAACTCCACCAGCGATTTTGACCTGTCCGCCTCCTTCGGCAACGACAACATGCTCATCAGCATTTTGACCATCGTATTCGTCATTCTGGTGCTGGTGTTTACCTTCAAATCCGCCGGGCTTCCGGTGCTGTTGATCCTGGTCATCCAGGGCAGTGTCTGGATCAACTTCTCCTTCCCTTACTTACAGAAGGAACCCCTGTTCTTCCTCAGCTATCTGGTGGTCAGCTCCATCCAGATGGGCGCAAATATTGACTACGCCATTGTCATCGCCAACCGCTATGTGGAGCTGAAACAGACCATGTCCCTCAAGGATGCGGTTATCGAGTCGCTGAATGAGGCTTTCCCCACCATTATTACCTCAGGCACTATTTTGGCCTCCGCCGGCGTGGCCATCGGCCTGCTGTCCACCACAGCCTCCATCGCCTCCATCGGCGTGTGTCTGGGCCGGGGCACGTTAATCTCCATCTTCCTGGTGATGGGTATCCTTCCCCAGATTCTGCTGCTGGGCGACACCATCATTGAAAAGACTGCCTTTACCCTGAAGACCCGGCATCTCGTCCAGACCCACACCGGCAGTCTGCTGGTGGACGGCCACGTCCGGGGATACATCTCCGGCATGGTGGACGCCGATTTCAGCGGCATCCTCCATGGCAGCATCAATGCAGCGGTGGCAACGGGGGCTGTCCGGCCGGAGGAGCCGCCCCAACCAGCGGCAATCCCTGCGGGAAAGGGGGCGGATTCTCATGCGTAAACGTGTCGACCGGCTGTTCCCCATCCTTCTGGCGGTCTGGATTCTGACCTCGCTGGTCCTGCCCGCCTGGGCCACGGAGGAAAGCACTGTCACCATCTCCAACGTAGCGGACCTCCAGCGTTTCGGGAAAAACTGCGCTCTGGACACCTGGTCCCAGGGCAAGACTGTTACCCTCACCGCCGACCTGGACCTGAGCGGAGTGGATTTCACCCCCATTCCCACCTTCGGCGGCACCTTTTTAGGCCAGGGACACACCATCTCCGGGCTGTGTCTCACCTCCGCCGGTTCCACCCTGGGGTTGTTCCGCTATATCCAGCCCGGCGGGCTGGTACGGGACTTGACCGTCAAGGGTACGGTGGCCCCCGGGGGTACCCGCTCCACCGTGGGAGGCATCGTGGGCAACAACGCAGGAACCCTGCAAAGCTGTGCCTTTCACGGCGTGGTTCAGGGGGATGCCACCGTGGGCGGCATCGCCGGATACAACAGCATCACCGGTGAGATTACCGGTTGTTCCGTCTCCGGTTCTGTCAGCGGCAAGAATATCACCGGCGGCATTGCGGGCCGGAATTTGGGGTTGCTGCTCAAATGTGAAAGCAGCGCCGGAGTGAATCTGACCCGGAAGGAAACCAATGTGGACCTGATGGACGCGGATACGGCTGCCATCCTGAAGGAGCGGGCCGCGGCGGACGACGAAACCTACCACCTGCTGGACGGCTGCTTTGATACCGGTGGCATCGTGGGCTATTCCAGCGGCGTGGTGCAGAGCTGCGTCAATCGCGGCACGGTGGGCTACCCCCATGTGGGGTACAACACCGGCGGCATCGCCGGGCGGCAGGACGGCTATCTGTCCGGCTGTACCAACAGCGGCACCGTCTACGGACGGAAGGACGTGGGCGGCATTGTGGGCCAGGCGGAGCCCTATGTGCTTGTGGACCCTGGCCGGGACACGCTGGAGCAGCTGCGCCAGGAGCTGAACACCCTGGAAAACCTGATTAACCGCGCGCTGGACGACGCGGAGCGCACCGGAGACAGCGTCTCCGCCCAGCTCAGCGCCATGGGAGACTACGCCGGCAGCGCCAAGGACAGCACCAAGGAGCTGCTGGACCGGGTTTCCGATTTTACCGACGAGAACATCGGCACCATCAACACCCTGACCGCCGACATCACCGGCGCGCTGGACAAAATTTCTCCCGCCCTGGACGATCTGTCCGACGTGGGCGGGCGGCTGGAGCGCCTGTCCCGCCAGCTGGGGGACGCTTTGGATTCTCTGGGCGGCGCGGTGGACACCGGCGATCGGGCCGCGCGGGACCTGCGTCTCGCGGTGGAGAAGCTGCGGCAGTCCGCCTCCGGGCTGACCACGGCGGTAAGCCGGCTGGAACGCGCGCTGGACGCCTTTCAAGGCTTTCTGGATTTGGGAAGCGGCTCCATCTCCGTCAGCTCTCTTCTGGCGGCGCGGGAGGAGCTGCGTCAGGCATTCCGCGCCCTGCGGGGAGTGGGGGATGATCTGGATGATGCCCTGTCTCAGCTCCAGCAGGCCCTGAGCCGCTCCGGCGCTCTGTCCAGCCAGCTGGGAGACGCCCTGGATACACTGGAGGAGGCCTCTGACACCTCCGCCGTCATCGGGCGGCTGCTGCGCCGGGCGCTGGATACCATTGGCGATGCGGTGGATACGCTCACCGAGGACGGTCCTGCGGAGTTCACCCCCCTGGGGGAGGACTTCCGGCAGGCCGGCGACAGCCTTTATGATGCCATGAGCGGCCTGCTGGAGGAGATGGACGGGCTGAACAGCGCCCTTCAGACCGGGAACGGCACCCTGACCGCCGACCTGCGGGCCATCAACCGGCAGTTTAACGCGGTATTCACCCTTCTGCTGGACGCAATGGATGACGCCAGGGACACCGCTGAAGGCGGCCTGGAGGGCATCATTCAGGACACCTCCGATGAGGACATCTCCGCCACCCGGGAGGGCAAGGTGGCGGACTGCTCCAACCTGGGAACCGTGGAGGGAGACCGCAACGTGGGCGGCATTGCCGGTGCCGTGGCCATTGAATTCGACCTGGACCCGGAGGACGACACGACCGGCCGGTTCTCCTTTGGCAGCAGCTACGAGACCAAGGCGGTGCTGATGAACTGCGTCAATCGTGGGGCCGTCACCGGCAAGAAGGACTGCGTGGGCGGTCTGGCGGGGCGCATGGACCTGGGTACTGCCTTGGAGTGCCAGAATTACGGCCCGGTAGCCAGCACCGGCGGGAACTATGTGGGGGGTGTGGCCGGCTATGCGGACGCCTCCATCCGCAGCTGCCATGTCAAGAGCACCCTGTCCGGAGAGAATTACGTCGGCGGCATTGCCGGCTGGGCCAGCCGTCTGCGGGACTGCCGTGCCATCGTCACAATCGAGGAAGGCACGGAGTATCTGGGAGCCATTGCCGGCGGCATAGAGACGGATGGGGCGCTGTC
>CANDCW010000126.1 GCA_947383275.1 uncultured Bacillota bacterium | reverse complement strand
CCACCACCCACTACGCCGAGCTGAAGGTCTACGCCATGACCACCCCCGGGGTGGAAAATGCCTCATGTGAATTCAATGTAGAGACCCTGGCCCCCACCTACCGCCTGGTGCTGGGCATTCCGGGCAAATCCAACGCCTTTGCCATCTCCCGGCGGCTGGGCCTCCCCGAGTATATCATCGAGAAGGCCGCAGCCCGGCTGGACGCGGAGAACGTTCGGTTTGAGGACGTCCTCACCCGCCTGGACCAACAGCGGCAGGAGATGGAAAAGGAGCGGGCGGAGGCCAGGCGGCTGAAGCTGGATATGGAACAGTCGGCGGAGCAGGCCCGGGCATACCGGGAGAAGCTGGAGGCCGAGCGAGCTAAGGTGGTGGAGAAGGCCAACGCCGAGGCCCGGGCTATCATTGAAGAGGCCCGCGCGGCCAGCGACCTGGCCATTTCTGAGCTGAAGGAGCTGAAGAAGCGCCAGGACCTGGACTGGCAGAAGGTGAACGACGGCCGGGCGGAGGCACGCCGCCTGCTTAACGAGGCGGAGCGGAACATCGGCGGCAGCGCCCCCCAGGTGGAACCACCGCCGCCCACCCGCCCTGCGGAAAAAGGAGACACAGTGGAGCTGATCTCCATGGGTACCCGTGCCACGGTGCTCTCTGTCAATAAGGATGGCACCCTCCAGCTCCAGGCGGGTATTTTGAAAATTTCCGCCAGGCAGGAGGAGGTCCGGGTAGCGGAGGGGGAGACCCAGTCCCAGAAGGAAGTCCGGCGGGTGATCGCCCGGGCGGAGCACACCCTACGTACCGCCGCCGTGCCATCCCAGGTGGATCTGCGGGGGATGATGACCGACGAGGCCCTCATCGTCCTGGAGCGATTTTTGGATACCGCTATGATGGGCAAGCTGGAGATGGTGACCATTGTCCACGGCAAGGGCACCGGCGCGGTGCGCTCCGCCGTGCGGACTTACCTCAAGCGCAGCCGCTATATCAAGTCCTTCCGCCCCGGACGCTATGGCGAGGGGGAGGACGGCGTTACGGTAGCGGAACTGAAATGAAGGGGAGCTCTATGAAAAGGAGGCGGTCAATTTGCCAGCGGCTTTTCATTGACCGCAGGGCGGCCGGATGGTATAATGTACACAGGAGCGGCCGCCATAATTGTGGATAGGACCGAACTCCGCCTGACCGGGAAGAATATCTTTTCGGAAGGTATTTTCTACTGTCGTAAAGGAACAAGATTGCCTGATGAAACGAAATACAAAGGTATCTACCGCGGTAATCCGCCGCCTGCCCCGGTATTACCGGCATTTGTCCGAGCTCCAGGAGGCCGGGGTGGTGCGCATCTCCTCCAGTGCTCTGGGCAAGTCCATGGGGCTGACAGCCTCCCAGATCCGTCAGGACCTGTTCTGCTTCGGCGAGTTCGGCCAGCAGGGCTATGGCTACAAGGTGGAGCTGCTGAAAGAGGAAATCGGCGAGATTTTGGGCATCAGCCGGGGCCACACGCTCATTGTGCTGGGCACGGGTAACCTGGGACGCGCTATCATCCGTAATTTCCGCTTTTCCGGCAACGGGTTTGCCCTGCTGGCCGCTTTCGATGTGGACCCGGCGGTGGTGGGCACAGAGATTGCCGGACTAACGGTCCGGCATGCGGACGAGCTGGAGGCGTACCTGGCTGCCCACAAGGTGGACGTGGCCCTGCTGACGGTCCCTATCACGGTTGCCCAGCAAGTGGGGGAGCGGCTGATGGATGCCGGGGTGAAAGGTATTTGGAATTTTACCAACTATGAACTTGCCTGCGCCAGGCCGGACGTGGTGGTGGAGTCGGTTCACTTTTCAGACAGTCTGCTCACCCTGAGCTATTTGATCTCCCAGCGGGAGGAGGAGGACCCATGAAAAAATGCCTGCGCCCTTTGGGGCTGGTTTTGATCTTTGCTCTGCTCACGGCGGGAACTTATGCCGCCCTGTCCGGGGACAGCGTCATCTCACTGAGATATCTGCGGGACACATTTTTCCCAAAAGCCGTCCAGGCGGGGGAGACGGCGGCCAACTACGCCCTTCAGGAGACCTACGACAGCGCCAAAGCCCAGCTGGACGCTGTCCGCCAGACTGGCGGGAACTCCGATCAATCCAGCGATACCCTCCGGCGCCGTGAGTGGCCTGACGGCCAGATTATCACGCTGTCCACCGGAAGCGAATTCCTGCTGCTGGACGGCTCCGCCAGCCTGGTACACACCGGGGTGGTGATTGACGTTACCGCCGGGGCGGAGGCGGGCTCCGGGACGGCGCTGCTCCTGAACCACCGCTATCTGGTAGGGGAGAACACCGACGCTGCGGTGACCGTCCGCTCAGGACAAGCGGCCATCGGTATTCAAGGCGGCTACAGCCTGACAGCTGGGAAAGCGGAGCACACTCCCTTTTACGATGTGGGCCAGAATGACTGGTTCTACGCCCCTGTGGGCTACGCCTACGAAAAAGGGCTGTTTTCCGGAATGGACGCCAACCACTTTTCTCCCGGCGCGCCGATGAACCGGGCCATGCTCATGTCGGTGCTGCACCGGCTGGCCGGATCGCCTGACGCGTCCGGCCAGGCCGCGTTCAGCGATGTGCCCGGAAACAGCTGGTACACTCAGCCGGTTTTATGGGGCGCGTCCCAGGGGATTACCTCGGGTACTGGGAACGGCAGGTTCAATCCCGACGGCCAGGTCACCCGGGAGCAGGCAGTGGCCATGATGTATAACTACGCCGTTAGATACATGGGGCTGAACACCGGCACGGGGGCCAATCTGTCCCGCTACGCCGATATAAACAAGCTGAGCGGCTGGGCACAGCCTGCTATGGCCTGGGCGGTGGGACAGGGGATTGTCAGCGGCGTGACAAACGGCAATACCCTTACTTTGGATCCCCAGCGCAACGCGACCAGGGCGGAGATGGCCACAATGCTTCGGGCTTTTTGCGAAAATATTTTATAATCATCGCACCCATTGCGGCCTTTGGCCATATGATGGTATCGAGAGCGGCAAACAGCCCTCTCGATACTTTCATAAACAGGAGGTACTCATAATGGGGTGCTGCAATAACGGTTGGGGCGGCAGCAGCTGCCTGTGGATCATTCTGCTTATCATCATCCTGTTCAGCTGCGGCGGCTGGGGCAGCAATAGCTGCTGCAACAACAACTGCGGCTGCAATAACGGCTGCGGCTGCTGAGAGCCGGCCCGGGCGCGGAGGGGGAATTCCTCTCCGCGCCTGTTTTATACCCCGCTTCGGATAAAAATTTTGCAGAAAAACAGGACAAGCTCCGGGAAAAAAACTTGCAATCCGGTCAGGACTGGTGTATGATTAAGGTTACGCAGCAAGACCGACGGTTTCACAAAAAACAGAAGAAGAAACCGGCGGGTTTTGTCGTGTGTCCGGCGTTGCCGGGCGCGGCAGCCGCGGTCCGAATTGGGAGAGGGCGAAGCAGACCACCGGGCCGCACTACCCCAGGCATTGCCCCAGCAAGTTATAGGGAGGTCGAAAACTTACATGAGCAAATTTCTCAAACGATCTGCGCATGGTGCGCAGGTCCCGCATGAAAAGCGGACTTCCGGACAGGAAACCGTGAAAATGCCTCTGCCCTCCAAGATCGTCCTTTCGATGGGACAGCACATCGGCGCCCCCGCAGCACCCCAGGTGGCCAAGGGCGACCAGGTCTTTGTGGGCACCGTGGTAGGCAAGGCGGGCGGCTTTGTCTCCTCCGACATCCACTCGGGTGTGTCCGGGACGGTGGACAGCATCATCACCATTACCGCCCCCAACGGCGCGCCCCAGACCGCCGTGGTCATCATCCCCGACGGCAAGCAGACGGTGGACCCGGCGGTAGCTCCCCCCACTGTCACCGATCTTAAGTCCTTCCAGGACGCGGTCCGAGCCAGTGGCCTGGTGGGCCTGGGCGGCGCGGGTTTCCCCACGGCGGTGAAGCTGGCGCCCAAGAACCTGGACGAGATCGATACCCTCCTCATCAACGGCGCCGAGTGCGAGCCCTACATAACCTCGGATAACCGCTGTTTCCTGGAGGACACCCAGTACATTGTGGACGGCATTCAGGCGGTGATGAAGTACCTGGAGATCCCAAAGTGCATTATCGGCATTGAAGGAAACAAGCCTGAGGCCATTGCCAAGATGAAGTCCGCAGCCACTGCCGGCATTGAGGTGAAGGAGCTGCCCTGCAGCTACCCCCAGGGCGCTGAAAAGGTCCTCATTGAGAACTGCACCGGCCGGGAAGTGCCCTTCCCCGGCCTGCCCTCCGATGTGGGCGTGATTGTGATGAACGTTACCTCCGTGGCCTTTGTGGGCAAGTATCTGAAAACCGGTATGCCCCTTACGACCAAGCGCCTCACTGTAGACGGCGATGTGGTCAAAGAGCCCAAGAATGTGGAGGTGGTCATCGGCACCCCTGTTCAGGAGTTGATGGATTTCTGCGGCGGCTTTACCGAGGAGCCGGGCAAGGTACTCTACGGCGGCCCCATGATGGGCAACTGTATTGCTGACCTGGCACAGCCCATTCTGAAGAACAACAACGCCGTCCTGGCCTTCTCCAAGAAGATGTCCCAGCTGCCCAAGGCCACCAACTGCATCCACTGCGGACGGTGCACCAACGCCTGCCCCCTGGGGCTTTCCGCCAAGGAGATCGTCCAGGCCTACAACGACGGCAACGTGGAGCTGCTCATCGAGCTCAACGCCGACCTGTGCATGAGCTGCGGCACCTGTTCCTTCGTCTGCCCGGCCAAGCGGCCCCTGGCGCCCTCCATCGCTTTGGCCAAAATTATGATGAAGAATGGAGGTAAGAAGTAATGGACAATAAGCTGATCGTAACGGCTGCGCCCCATATTACCAGCGCGGACAGCACCCAGAAGATCATGGGCCGGGTGTGCCTGGCACTGTGTCCGGCACTGGTTGCCTCCGTGATTATTTTCGGCGTCAACGCCCTGGTCCTCACCGCCGTCACCGTTGCCTCCTGCGTATTCTTCGAGTGGGCCTACTGCAAGATTATGGGCCGTGAAATCCCTATTTCTGATCTGTCCGCAGTGGTTACCGGTATGTTGCTGGCTTTCAATATGCCCGCCTCCATGCCCTGGTGGATGGCCATTGTGGGGGCGTTTATCG
>CANDCW010000125.1 GCA_947383275.1 uncultured Bacillota bacterium | reverse complement strand
TAAGTACATAGAGAATCTTGTCATTTCATGCGCCCGCACAGTACAACGCTGTGCGGGCGTTTCCATTTCCTGCCGACTTCATTTTGACCTTTTCCCCCGGTGCCGCTCCCCTCCTCCGTTCAGACCGCAACCCCAAAAATCTGAACGGAGGAAAACAGGATGGAGATCACCATCAAAATCAATGGCCACATGGTAGCTGTTGAAGTCAGCGCCGAGGTAGCCGAGTACATGGACGCTGGCAGACGCAAGAGCGAGAACCTTTCCCACGAACAGCGGCGGCATTGGGACGGGCGCGAGTTTGACGAGTACATAGTCGCTGCGGAGGGCCTTTTGCCCTGCCAGTACACGCCGGAGGACTTGGCCTGCCAGCAGGAAACGCTGGACGAGATTTTCAGCGTTCTGGACGCCTGCACCGCAACCCAGCGTGAGCGATTTTTGCTCTTTGCTCTGGACGGCTTTAGCTGCGCCGAGATTGGAAGAATGTGCGGCTGCTCCAAAGAAGCTGTGCGGTTGAGCATCGAGGCTGTCCGCAAAAAATTTCTAAAATATTTCTCCTAACCACCTTGTCGATAGGCCCTCTAAGTGGCTTACCCAGTGAGGGAAGTCCCCTCACATCACCGAGGGGGACAAGCACCCGCTTGTCCCCCTTCTGAACGAAGGAGGTAAGACCCACTATGCCAATTATCAACCTGCGAAAGTATTACTATCCCACGATCAGGAAGGACACCTTTGTAGAGGTCAGCGGCGAGGTGGCCGAGGCTCTGGAAGAAGGGCTTCGCGTGGAGCGGCGGCAGGAGAAGAAAATGCTGTATCACAAGGTTTTCTCTATGGACACCAACGACTGGACACAGCTTCATATCTCTGTCTACGCACAGTCCCCGGAGGATGTCATGCTCCAGGCCGAGGAACACGCCGACCAGGAACGGAACCTAGCCCGCATGAACGAAGCCTTTTCCCATTTAACCCCCACTCAGGCCCGCCGCATCCGCGCCCGGTACATGGGCGGGAAGAAACTGCGGGAAATCGGAGAAGCGGACGGCACAGGCGAATCCGAAGCCGGTCATTCTGTCCGCTCTGGCATCCGGCGTATGCGCCGCTATTTCATTCAGCAAAAATGGTTAAAAACAGCGAAGGAGTGATTCTAGTGGACAAAAAAGAATCCCTGTTACAGCAGAAAGCAGAAGCGGAGAAGAAAGTTTCCCAGCTTGAGAACCAGCAGAAGATCATTTTGAACAAGCAGCGCGATTTAGAACGCCGCGCCCGAAAGCACCGCCTGATTCAGCGGGGAGCCATCTTTGAGGGCGTTTTCCCCTGCTTCAAAACCATCGAGGACAACGAGGCTGTCCAGGCGTTCCTAATCGCCCTTTCCCGCCTGCCGGGAGCGACGGAGATCACGCCAAAAACGCCGGAGGCGGGGGACGAGGGATAAGTCCGTTCGGAGAACGGCGCACTTATACACCGTTCCGGTGTCGTGCGCCCTGCCGGGGGCTGTTGCGTCCTGCGGACGCGATGGGGAAGTACCTTCCCCAAACCCCTTGTGCGCCAGTGGAAACGAAACATCCGCTTTGCGCCTGTTCCGTTTCCACTGGCCTGTTATCCCCGTCACCGAAAGGAGGCCGATCACATAGCAATCTTTCACTGTCCCATTCAGATTATCAAGCGGAGCGCAGGCCGTTCGGCAGTTGCCGCTGCCGCCTACCGGAGCGGCGAGCGGCTGACAAATGAGTGGGACGGCAAGACCCATGACTACACGCATAAGCCCGGTGTGGTACATTCGGAAATCATGCTTCCCGCCCACGCCCCGCCAGAATTTTCGGACCGTTCTACTCTGTGGAACAGTGTGGAACAAATCGAAAAATCCAGCGACGCCCAGCTTGCCCGCGAGATTGAAATTGCCCTGCCTGTGGAGTTGTCCAGAGCGGAGCAATTAGCCCTTGTTCGGTCATTCGTCAAAGACAATTTTGTGGCGGCTGGGATGTGCGCTGACTTTGCACTCCATGACAAAGACGATGGGAACCCCCATGCTCATATCATGCTGACGATCCGGCCCCTGCGGCCTGATGGAAAATGGGGGCCGAAGTGCCGGAAGGCTTACGACCTGGACAGCAATGGCGACCGCATCCCGGACGGTAAGGGCGGTTGGAAAAATCATCGGGAGGATACCACCGATTGGAACAAACGGGAGAACGCCGAGAAGTGGCGGGCGGCATGGGCCGCTTACGCCAATCATGCGCTGGAAACCGCTGGCCGACCGGAGCGTATCGACCACCGCAGTTACAAACGGCAGGGTATTGAAAAAGTTCCCACCATCCACATGGGCGTTGCCGCCAGTCAGATGGAACGGCGGGGCATCCGAACGGAGAAGGGGGACATTAACCGCCAGATTGCCGAGGACAACAAGCTGCTGAAGGAGATCAAAGCCCGTATCACCCGGATTTACAACTGGTCAAAGGAGCAGGCAGCGGCTGAACAGCCCCAGGTCAAAGGAAGTCTCGCGGCCCGTCTTTTTGAAGCCCAGGCCCAAGTCAACATGGACAAAGCCCGCTATCGTTCCGGGAAGATTAGGGCGCTCCAGGAGAACGCGAAACTGCTGGCATTTTTGCAGACCAATGGCATCAACTCCATGAAGGAGCTTTATGAAAAAGTTTCCTCCATGAATGATGATTATTACGATCTGCGCGGCAAAATCGTAAAAGCAGAACGCCGCCTCGCCGTTCTGGATGAACGACTGGAAATGTGGACGCAGTATGAGAAATACAAGCCCATTCGCCAGAAGCTGGACAAGCTGAAACCCGGCAAGCGGGAGAAGTACCAGCAGAAGCATAAAGCCGAGTTGATGTCCTTTGACGCCGCCGTTCAATTTCTGAAAGATTTGAAAGCGTCTGGTGAGAAAATCACACCCAAAGCGTGGAGGGCCGAGGCCGCAAAATTGACCGCGCAGAAGGATGCCGACTACATCGCAATGCGGGCCATGCGGGATGAAATCAAAGCGGTGGAATCACTGAAAAAGGCCGCTGACCGCATCGCCCATGAGGGACAGCACCAGCAGAAGGAACAAGAACGATAACACATCAATTTTTACCAAAGGAGAGTTTTGAATTATGAACATGACACCGTGGGAACGCCGCCAGAAACTTTTGGAGGTTTTGTGCCAACGGCGGTTTGATACCGCTGGCCGTCTGGCGCAAGAGTTTAACGTCAGCCGGGGGACCATCCACAGCGACATTGAAATTCTGACCTGCTCCTATCCGCTTGAAACTATCCAGGGCGGACATGGCGGGGTCAAGGTCGCCGACTGGTTCCACCTGGACCGCAGGACGTTGAACTCCAACGAGATCACTTTTCTGCGCAGAGTGGGCGAAAGCCTGGATGCCGCTGACCGGGAAAAGTTGGAGCGGATCATCGTCCAGTTTTCTCATTGAGGACGATTACCATGCAAATCAAAATCAGCGATATTCGCATTAACCCAGGGCGGCGGGATTTGAAGCAGCAGAACGTGGACGAGCTGGCCCGGAGTATCGGAGCCGTGGGCCTGATGAATCCGATCACCGTCACCCAGGACAACACCCTGATTGCTGGCCTGCACCGTTTAGAAGCGGCAAAGCTGCTGGGCTGGACGGAGATCGAGTGTACCGTCAGCGATGCCCAGGGGATTCAAGCGGAACTGGCGGAGATTGACGAGAACTTTGTCCGGGCTGGCCTGTCCCACCGGGAGTTGGGCGATTTGCTTCTGCGCCGGAAGGAACTTTATGAAGCCCTGCACCCAGAGACACAGCAGGGCAAGCGCAACGGCCAGACGGCTAAGAACGACAATTTGACGTTTTTACAAGCGAAACCCTTTTCAGAGGACACCGCTGATAAGCTGGGCGTGAGCAAGCGTACCGTGGAGCGATTGGTTCAGACCGCCGCCAATCTGACCCCAGAGGCCAAGAAGGTGATCCAGGCCGCTGACGGTAAAATCAGCCGGGACGCTGCTCTAAAAATCTCCCGACTTCCCCCTGACCAGCAGGAAGAAGCCGCCGCTGTGTTGGCAGTATCGCCGCCTGCACCGAGGAAGCAGAAAGTGGAGGACCGAGAATCCCTTTTGGCTGAATTTACATTTCTCTGCCGCCACTATGTCTCCGGCGTTAAGGCTCTTCAGTACAAAGCGGATATTTTCGCCCAAATGAGGAACTTCCAATTTGAAGAATTGGCGGACGGCGCGTACGCCGTCACGAACGCAATCAAATACTTTTTCGAGGAAGTCAACGGAATCCGATTTGAAGGAGAAAACAATAATGAACACTGACTACATCACCAGCAGTACCCCGCTGCCGTCCCATATTCTCTACCCCCGTTTTCTGCTGGGGATAGAGGGCGTCCGGCTGACCGCCAAGGAGGTTTACGCCATCATGCTGAACATGGTGCTGGACGAATCTGGCGTTCACACAGACCAGCAGGGCCGGAAGTACCTGGCGTTCTTCAACAAGGACATCGCGGAGATCATCGACCGCACTCCCAGCACCGTGGCCCAATCTCTACGAGAACTGGAGGCCGTGGGGCTGGTGGAAAAGAAACTGATTTCCCGGAGTGACCCGTATCACATCTACGTCAAGTTGCCCGCAGGGAGGGATAAGCCGTGATTCTGCACATGAACTACCAGCAGTACCGGACGGCCCGCAGATTGGTACATAGCTGTTGCAACTACGATTGCGGGTGCTGTCTGCTTCTGGATGATGGCGAGGAATGTGTCTGCCCGCAGAGCATCACCTACTCGCTGATCTGCAAATGGTTTCGTGCCGCTGTCCTTCCTCTGGACGCTGGCCTGTGCGCCGCCCTGTTCCACCGGGCCGACATGAAGAAATGCGTCCTCTGCGGGGGCCTTTACCTGCCGAAGTCCAACCGGGCGAAATACTGCCCTGCCTGTGCTGAACAGGAGCGGCGGCGCAAGACCCGCGACCGTGTACGCCGCCATAGGGCTGATGTGTAACGCTTTAGCCTCTCGAAAGTCCTTGATTTGCAAGGGCTTTCGAGGACGGCTCAAAGGGGGCGTGATACTTTTTACGTCCAAGCCCCCGGACGGCCTTAAAACGGCTCTAAATGGCGATTCCAACGCAAAGGAGAAAACTGCCTATGGCTGATAATCGAAAATACTACTACCTCAAGCTG
>CANDCW010000124.1 GCA_947383275.1 uncultured Bacillota bacterium | reverse complement strand
CGGCCCGGCAGGTGCCGGACCCATCGGGCCGCACGGTGGCCCTCACCATCCGCCGTATCCACCAGATGCTGGTCATCAAGGTGGAGAACAGCTTTGCCGCCGCCCCTGTCCAGGAGGGCGGCGAACTGAAAACCACCAAGACCGAGGGCGGTCTCCACGGCTGGGGCCTGAAAAGCGCCCAGACCGCCGCAGAAAAGTACGATGGCATGGTGCAAGCCGGTGTCTCCGGGGAAGTTTTCCGGGCGGTGGCTACACTGTCCTATCAGGGAATGGAGGCGTTATTATGATTAGAAAATTGCAGAAAGTGGATATAAATAAAGTCGCTGATATTTGGCTGAATACAAATTTGGAGGCGCATTATTTTATACCAGGGCAGTACTGGCAAAGTAATTATAATATGGTGAAAGAAATGTTTGCACAGACAGAGGTCTATGTGTATGAGGATGCAGGAGAAATACTAGGTTTTGCAGGCCTGGATGGTGAATATATTGCAGGAATTTTTGTTTCCGCTGAAGTACAGTCACAGGGAGTGGGTAAACTTTTGCTGCGCTTTATAAAAGGCAGAAAAGAGAAATTGTGTTTAAACGTATACCAAAAGAATACACGAGCAATCCATTTTTACCGAAGAGAAGGGTTTGAAATTCAGTGCGAAAGTTTGGATGAAGCTACTGGCGAAAAGGAGTATGGTATGCTATGGCAGAGGAAATAAAGATTTTAGTCTATTGGGCGCTTATCCGCAGAGGGTAAGCGCCCCTTTTCGCGGCCAAAAACCAACCGTTTGCGGACAGTCTGACTGCCGATTACTCCGCGGGAAAAATCTTGTCTCTTTATCCGGATCTGGTGGCCAAGCCCTTGGAGGGACATCCCTCCCCCTATGTCGTAACCCTGGCTTATCATACCAACAGTGAAAAGCTGAAAATTTTAAATGATTTTGTTCAGTGGGTGAAGGATTTAATGCTGGACAGGAACTAAAGCTTGCCGTTCACAAAGAAAATCCCGCCGGTTGCGGCGGGACCTGCTTTTGAAAATACGGCCACTTCACTGAGCGCACGGAGTAGGACAGCGCAGCCTGGATGGAGAAATTCATGAAGGACATTTTAAATCTGTAAAGGAAAGCCTAAGGGGAAATCACAGAGAGAAACCCGCCAACCCCTGATATTGCAAGGGTTGACGGGTTTCTTTGCGGACTTCGTTACGAAGTCTTTTTCACTGGCGAAGCTTTTTGGCAGGCTGGAAAAAGCGGGGTGTTTCAAATGCCCTGTTTTTATTGCTCCTCTAGCGGCAGCTGAAACACCGGGCACCCCTCCGCTGCCGGGGAAGCGGCGCATTGAGGCAGGGATACCTCTACCCCGTCCTCTGTCAGGCACCAGCCCCGGAGAGGGCGGGCGGCCTTCGCCCTCTTGATCCAATCGGCGTCTAGGAAGCAGTCCCCTGCCCGGCGCCGCTCCTCTCCCTGCCGGACCAGCTTCTGCCACAGCTTTCCCTGCCATCCCTTCTCTCCTCGGAACAGGCTTTTTAACGGCTTTGGGGCGCCCTCCCGGACGCTCCATACGTCTCCCCACCGCACCCGGGCGGGACGCCCGTCCCCACGGACCTCGGCGCCCTTGAAGCGCAGGCTGAGAACGCCATCCCTCAACAGTACCGTCTCTCCCGTCAGCTCCCCTTTCCAGGGGGTAAAGGGACGGGCCGCTTCCCGGTGGCCGGCCAGCTCCAGGCAGGCCAGCCAGTAGACCTCCCGTTCCCAGCGGCGCCGCCAGTTTCCGGCAAGCCTGACATAGTACCGGCTGATCCACTTTCCGCCCAGGCCGGCCCCCTCCACCCGGGGCCAGGACAGGGCATACTCCAGAACCGGCTCCCCCTCCAGGGTCAGGCTGCGGCGTTCCTCCTCCCAAATAACCCGGACTTCTACCTCCATAGGGCGCGCCCCCTCTCCTCGTTTCTCCATCCTATGCCCAATCCCGCCATCCGTGCTTTTCTTTGCTTTTTAAAGTTTACTTTTTTAAGTCAGTGTGTTAAAATAGACCAAAACAGAGAAAGGCAGGCAGGTCAGTATGTCAAAATTTTTGGATAAGCAGAGCAGCGACGCTCTATACCGGGCCATCGTCAGCATCCAGACTGAGGAGGAGTGCCGCAATTTTTTAGAAGACCTATGCACTGTCTCTGAGCTAAAAGCCATGGCCCAGCGTATGGATGTAGCCCTGTTGCTGGACGAGGGACTTATTTACAGCGAAATCTTGGAAAAGACGGGGGCCTCCAGCGCTACCATCAGCCGGGTGAACCGGTGCCTTCATTATGGCGCGGGAGGGTATAAAACCATTGTTCCCCGCCTGCGGGAGCAGGAGCCATGAGTAGCTACGACATTCTGGCCGGCTGTTATGACCGCCTGACCTACGATGTGGACTATCCCGCCTGGGCCGATTACATCGAAAAACACTTTGCGAAGAATCCCCTGCCCGGCAGGACGATTCTGGATCTGGCCTGCGGCACCGGCTCCCTCACCCGGGAGCTTGCCCTGCGGGGCTATGAGATGATCGGTGTGGACCAATCCCCGGAGATGTTGGCGGAAGCGGCGGAAAAAAACCGGGGGATCACCCCCGTTGAGCCTATTTTTCTGTGCCAACCCATGGAAAAACTGGATCTCTACGGCACCATTGACGCTTGTATCTGCTGCCTGGACAGTGTCAATTACGTCACCGACCCCAAAAAGCTGGTCAGGGCCTTTGGGCGGGTCCACCTGTTCCTGATGCCAGGCGGGCTGTTTTTGTTTGACATCAACTCTCCGGAAAAGCTGGAGGGTTTGGACGGCCAGGTTTTTTTGGATGAAACGGAAGATGTCTACTGCGTGTGGCGGACGGAATTTTCCAAGCGCAGCCGAATCTGCTCCTACTTTATGGATCTGTTCCGCCTGGACGGCGAAACCGGCCGGTGGGATCGGGGGGAGGAGCTCCACCGGGAGCGGGCCTACACCGTGGAGGAGCTGACCGCCATGCTGGGAGAGGCCGGGTTCCGGGACATAAAAGCCTTTGGAGCGCTGCGCATGCGTCCGCCCAGGGCGGGCGAACAGCGCATCTTTTTTACCGCGAGAAAGGACATGTAATCTATGACCAATGAAATTGTTAGAGCGATCACGGGCGACGGTCTGGTAAAGGCCGTCGCCATTACCGGCCGCGACATTGTGGAACGGGCCCGGAATATTCACAAGCTGCTCCCCATGGGAACTGCGGCTCTGGGCCGCACCCTTCTGGGGGCCTCTATGATGGGCGACATGCTCAAGGAGGAGCGGGGAGCCCTCACCCTTCAAATTAAGGGGGGTGGGCCGCTGGGAACCATCCTGGCAGTCTCCGACTGGGAGGGCAACGTGCGCGGCTACGTCCAAAACCCACAGGTGGAGCTGATGGAAAAGCACCCCGGCAAATTGGACGTGGGCGCGGCTGTGGGCCTGGACGGCACCCTTACTGTCATCAAAGACATCGGGCTGAAGGAACCCTATATTGGGTCCATCGGCCTGTTTTCCGGAGAAATTGCCGACGACTTGGCCATGTACTTTGTCGAGAGCGAACAAATCCCCACCGCCTGCGCGCTTGGGGTTCTGGTGGGGCTGGACCAGTCCGTCACCGCTGCGGGGGGATACCTGATCCAGCTGCTGCCTGGCGCGGGGGAGGATATGATTGCCAAAATTGAAACCGGAGTCCGGTCCATGGGTTCCGTCAGCCGCGCCTTGGCAGAAGGCTTGGACGGAGAGGGTCTTCTGCGGGCCGTCTTGCAGGGCTTTGGCCTGGAAATCCTGGAAAAGCACCCGGTGGAATACCGCTGCTACTGTTCCCGGGAGCGGGTCAGCCGGGCGCTGATCAGTATGGGGAAGCAGGAGCTGTCTGAGCTCATTGCGGAGCAGGGGCAGGCGGAGCTGACCTGCCAGTTCTGCGACCGCGTGTACCGCTTCTCCCGGGAGGAGCTGGAACAGCTTCTGGCTGAGATGTAAAAGGCCGGTCAGCTAAGCTGACCGGCGCATTTTAATTAGTGGAGCATACTGCCTCCGTTGGTCAGGGCCTCCAACAGATGGTACCGCTCCATGTGGAACGCCTTTGTCATCTGCAGGGCGGCCTCCATTTCAATCCGGCCGGTACAGCCCCCCTGAACGGAGATGACGCAGTTTTCATTCCCCTCACGCAGAGCCATAACCGCCTCATAGCCCATGCGGCTGGCGGTCTCCCGATCTTGGACGGTGGGGCTGCCGCCCCGCTGAATGTGGCCCAGAACGGTAACCCGGGGGTCGATCCCCAGCTCCTCATGAATGCGGTCCCCGATCTCCACGGCGCTTCCGCACCCCTCCGCTACCACTACCATGTAGTGCGTAGTACCCGCCAGGCGGGCCCGGCGAATTTTATCTACAATATCGCGCTCAAAGTCCATCTCCCGCTCCGGAATCAGCACGGCGGTAGCGCCTACGGCGATTCCCACTGCCAGGGCCAGATAGCCGGCGTGACGGCCCATAACCTCCACCACCGAGCAGCGCTCATGGGACTGCATAGTATCCCGCAGCTTATCGATGCACTCAATGGCCGTGTTGCATGCGGTGTCAAAACCAATAGTGTAGTAGGAGCAGCCAATGTCGTTGTCAATGGTGGCGGGGATTCCCACCACCTGCAACGTCATACCGCGCTGGGCCGCCTGCCGGCTCAGGGCCAGCGCTCCCCGGAAGGTGCCATCGCCGCCGATAGCCACAATGCCATCCAAGCCCAGCAGCCGGCAGGTGTTTAGGGCCTTGTCCCGCCCGGCCTCCTCCATGAACTCCTCGCTGCGTGCCGTGTAGAGCAGGGTACCGCCCTTGTTGATGATATGGCTGACACTGCTGCCATCCAGCCGGACAAAATCACTGTTAATCAGGCCATTCCAACCCCGGCGGATGCCAACGCACTCAATGCCCTTGCCCACGGCAGTGCGGACCACCGCCCGTACTGCCGCGTTCATGCCCGGCGCGTCGCCGCCGCTGGTCAGCACGCCAATGCGTTTGATTTTCCCTTCCATAATGCAGACCTCCCGATATTTGTACGGTCCCAGCAAGCCAGGTTCCGCCTGTCTGATTCATCTAAATTATGTCATCGATTCATAAAAATGTCAAGAATCAAGGCGGAAGCAGGCATCGTATACCCCGCCAATTTTTCCGGCGGAAGTTAAAAAAATTTTCTCGGTAAAAAATCTCAATTTACTGTTGACAAGTCCGCTATAGTCGAGTATAATGATCAAGCCGTCGCAAGTGAGGCGGCGCATCAGGGAGCATAGCTCAGCTGGTAGAGCACATGCCTTACAAGCATGGGGTCACAGGT
>CANDCW010000123.1 GCA_947383275.1 uncultured Bacillota bacterium | reverse complement strand
TTAGCCATTCATGGCACCTCCTCCCAGGCGGCAGAGGTGCTTCTCTCTCGCCTTGCTTTCCTGTTCCATATAAGTCGCGTTGCGGGCAATTACTTCGTCAAAGTCCACCTTGTGGCCGTCGAAATCGGGGCCGTCCACGCAGGCGAACTTCACCTCGCCGTCCACGGTGAGGCGGCAGCAGCCGCACATGCCTGTGCCATCGATCATAATGGGGTTCATGCTCACAGTGGTGGGGATATTGTACTTCTCCGTGAGCTTGCAGGCAAATTTCATCATCATCAGGGGGCCGATGGCAAAGACCCGGTCAAACTTCACACCGCTGTTGATCAGCGCCTCCAGTTTGCCGGTAACAAAGCCGTGATAGCCGTAGCTGCCATCATCGGTGCAGATGTGCAGGTCGGTGCAGGCCTGCTTCATCTCGTCCTCCAGGATCACAATATCCCTGGTCCGGAAACCGCCGATGAGGTCCACCTGGTTGCCGGCCTGATGGAGGGCGCGGGCCACCGGCAGCGCGATGGCGCAGCCCAGGCCGCCTCCCAGGACCGCCACCCGGCCCACATTGTCCACCTCGGTAGGCAGGCCCAGGGGGCCTACAAAATCCTGAAGGCAGTCGCCCTCGTTCAGCTCATCCAGCGCCATTGTGGTGCCGCCGATCTTCTGAAAGATTACCGTCACCAGGCCGTCCTCCGCGCTGGAGATGGTCAGAGGGATCCGCTCTCCCGCTTCATCCACACGCAGAATGATGAACTGCCCCGCCTTGGCCTTGGCGGCCAACAGCGGCGCGTACACCGAGATCTGGCTGATCTCCGGCGTCAGCGTCTTCTTTTTCACAATTTCGTACTTCTTCACTGTCTCTCCTCCTGTCAGAGTGGTTCCTTTTTTCATCGCTGTATCCGCAGCGCGGGCCGGTTCGCGGTTCCGCCCTGGAGCGGGCAATCCGGACCTGCTGGCTTAAAGCGGCTCCCGCCGCACAGATCACAAACTGCGTTTTTTCCCATAGCGCCGCCGGCGGTGGGCGTAGCGCAGGGAACGAAAGAGGAAAAACGCCAAAGTAACGGCCGCCGCCAGCACAATCAGGGCCACCACGGTGATCCAGTTGGCGTTTCTCACCAGCTCAACAGGGCTCCAGCTGCGGCTGACGTCCTTGCGTCCATCGGGGACGGTATAGCGCAGCGGAACGCCCTTCTCGCCGAAGCTCTGGAGGTAGGCTGCCAGGGCGTACCACTCCTTAATCTCGCTGCCGTTGGCGTCCCGGAGGATACAGTCCTCAAAGTTGACAACGGCAGTCCCGTCCGCCATTTTTGGTTCCAGGGACAGCAGCCCCATGGACTTCGATTTCACCGTGCTCAGCATTTGCGCGGAGTACATGCCGGTTACCACCCGGTAAAGCCGGTCGTCCTCAATATCATCAAACGCCGACTGCGCCAAAACCTGTCCCGGGGACGTCTCTTGGGATATCTCCCGGTGGAGTCTGGCCTCCGTCACCCGGTTGAAAAACATCCGGTGGGTGTTGAAGGAGTAGTCCATCCCCGCCATATAGAGCTGGGCTGCGGGCATCAGCGGGGTGATGGAGGCGTCCACCTCAGCGGCGGCTTTCAGCTCCCTGCCGGTGAGGTACACCCCCACAAGGGGAAACCCAGAGGTGCCGTCGCTCCCTACCCCCATGGAGAGTACGTCAAACGCCATGGACGTGGTAACCTCCCCGGCGGCCAGGGGCGCACGGAGCACCCCGTCGGCGGTGATGGTAACAGTTGGCACGTCAGGCGCGTCCTTTTCCAGGTTTTCCGTGGCCCAGAGGAAAGCATCGGCCACCAGCTCCCCCAGGGCGTTTCCGCTCTGGACCCCGGACTCCGGGGTGGGCAGGTCAAACCCGGCCACGGTGAGCACCGTGTCGTAGGTCAGGCCGTACCGTGCCAGATAGGTCCCCCCTACCAGCCCCTTCCAGCGGTCCACCATGGCGGTGATTTCCGGGTTTTCGGGAAGGGTCTCATCAATGGGGGCCAGATGGTAGTCATCCAAGGTCTTTTGTCCGTCCTCCGTCCAGGTAAACGAGATGGACCCCAGGTTGCGGCAGTAAGGCCCGGCCGAAACAATATAGGTATCGCCCGCCACAATGGGCTCGGCCAGGGTGGTATGGGTGTGGCCAGAGACAATCAGGTCGATGCCGTCCACCTTTTCAGCCAGCCGTTCATCCTCAGACAGCTTCTTTTTTTCGTTGGTCCCCGCGTGGGACAAGCAGATGATAAACTGCGCGCCCTGCTCCTCCAAGGCGTCCACGCACCGCTGGGCGTTTTCAGCCATATCTCCCAGAGCAAATCCGGACGAAGGTGCGCAGGAGTCGGAATCTACCCCCATCAGGCCAAAAATACCGTAGGTGACTCCCCCCCGCTCCAGAAGCATATAATCCTGAACGCCATAGGCGGCCATGGCCCGCTGAATGTTCAGCTTATCTGGATTGCCGTTGTCCGGCTTGTAGTTGGCCATAAGCAGGGCGGGCACTTTGTCTCCGCTGTCCACCACGGCGTTGAGCATCTCCGCAAATCCAGTCCCTGTGTGATCAAACTCGTGGTTGCCGGCAGTGACGGCGTCGTAGCCCAGCGCGCCCATGGTACGCAGCTCCGCTCCCTGCGTGGTATATAGGGTCTGGATCAGGGAACCGATGGAAAAATCCCCGCCGTCCAGGGTCAAAGCGTTTGGGTTCGCCTTCCGTTCCCGGTCCAGGGCGGTTTTCAGTCGGGCGTAGCCGCCGGATTCGCCTCCCCGGCCATTGGACTGCGGGAGGAAATGGGAGTGAAGGTCGTGGGTAAAAAGCACCGTAATCTTGTGCTGCGGAGCCGACGCCAATGCGGGCAGCGCGGCACACAGCAGCAGAACCGCCAGCAGGAAAGCGGAAACACGGCGCTTCATCGGATACCTCCTACTCTCACTGAATCACGTCAAACTGAACGGGGCGGTAAAACAGCTCCCGTATCTCTTGGGGGTCGCCGGTCCGGCCCAGCACCCACATCAGCTTGGTGGCCGCGGCCTCCAGCGTCATATTGTAAGCCTCCATCAATTGGAGGCGTTCCTTCACCTGCTGGCCCACCTGATAGACTGACATATCGCTGCCCTCGTAAGGCACCTGGGTCATCATCACAATTGTCTTTCCCGCGGCCAGCCACTCCTCCATGGCCCGGGCAAAGGGGCCGTCCCCGCCGCCGGGCAGCCCACCCACGCCGAAGGACTGGAGAATCACCGCCTGATAGCTGTCCTTCAACAGCCCCAGGGCCTCCGCCCCCATACCGGGAATCAGCGTCAGCAGCAGGACCTTCTCCTCCAGCTTGCTGTAAAACACCGGCTCCGCCCCATAGGCGTAGGGCCGGGGGGCCAGATACCGAATCAGCCTGCCGTCCCGGATAACCGCCCGTTCGGGGTAATCCACGCTGGAGAAAGCATTAAAGCTCTTGCTCCGTTCCTTCCGGGCTCGGGTGCCCAAAATCACCTTGCCGTCGAACACCAGGCTCACATCGTGCGAGTCCCGGTCCACCGCGTAGCGGAAGCTGTCGTACAGATTCCGCCGGGCGTCAGTGTCGTTGAGGGCGATGGACTTCTGAGAGCCGGTAATTACAATAGGCTTAGGAGAGTCCTGAATGAGGTAGGACAGGGCGGCGGCGGTATAGGCCATAGTGTCGGTACCGTGCGTAATGACAAAACCGTCGTACCCGTCATACCGCTCCCGGAGCGCGCCGGCGATCTTCAGCCAGTGGTCCGGGCCGATGTTGGTACTGTCCAGATTCATCAGCTGCACAGCCTCCACCTGGCACAGATCCCCTACCGCAGGAACATGGCTCAGTATCTCCTCCGAAGTAATGGCAGGGGTAAGCCCCTGCCCGCCCTCCATGGAGGCAATCGTACCTCCGGTCGCCAGCATCAGGATTCGTTTCATGTCCGCTCCTTTATAAGCACTGCAAATATTTCCCATATAGGGTCATGGACAGCTCGCTCCCAATGGCGTGGACCTGATCTTCCGTAATCCAGCCCTCGTAGAGGGCCAGCTCCTCCAGGCATCCCACGTAGCGCCCGGTGCTGTCCTGAATCTGCTTAATGGATTGGCCCGCCGCCAACAGGCTGTCAGCGGTTCCGGCATCCAGCCACGTAAAATTCTTCTCCAGGGGCATCACTTGAAGCTGGCCCCGGCGCATATATTCCAGGTTTACATCGGTGATCTCCAGCTCCCCCCGCGCGGAGGGCTTCAGGTGGTTTGCAATCTCCATCACCTGATGGTCATAGAAGTATAGACCTGGAATGATGTAATTTGACTTGGGATAACGGGGTTTCTCCTCAATGGAGATAGCCTTCCCGTCTTTGTCAAATTCCACCACGCCGAAGGGCCGGGGATCCTCCACCCAATAACCGAAGACGGTAGCCCCCCGGTCGTTGGCCGCAGCTCGCTTCAGGGTGGCGGCCAGCGTAGGCGCGTAGAAGATGTTATCCCCAAGCACCAAACATACCCGGTCGTTGCCTGCGAAGCTTTCACCAATCAGCAAAGCGTCGGCAATGCCGCGGGCGACCGGCTGCTCGGCGTATTCGATGTGCAGCCCGTATTGAGCTCCATCTCCAAGCAGGGCCCGAAAGGTATGCGTCTCGTCCGGGGGGACGATAATCATAATTTCCGAAATACCCGCCTGCATCAGGATAGCGATAGGGTAGTAGATCAGCGGCTTGTCATACACCGGCAGCAGGGGCTTGCACACCGGCTTGGTCATGGGGTATAGGCGGGTCCCCTTCCCCGCAGCTAGGACGATACCTTTCATGTGAGCCTCCCTATCCGGGCCTGCGCGCCGTATCACGCAGGATATATCATTAGCTATTTTGTTATTTTATCATAGGCGCTCCCTGTTTTCAAGAAAAAGCTGCCCCAAAGTGTCACAATGGGCGAAGCATTTTAGCCCCGCCCGTTGTTTAAGTTGGTCAAATCGGCTCCGGTAAATATAGGAGCGAATATTTTCCGCTCAGGGCGACCATCCTTCCATGCCTTCCTGCAGCTTTTCCAGCGCCTTTTTCTCAATACGCGATACATAGCGCCCCGCTTATTGTAAGCGATTACCTCTAAGAATTCGCCTCCAACTGACGGAAGCGGAACTTGATGATGATTTGCTTGTCGGCTGTCAGCTCCACCCGTTCGATCAGGCTGACCAGCAGCTCCCGATTGGTGGAGGCGGTTTCCAGGAACCGTTCCACCAGCTTTTTTGCCAGATCCACCTGCTCCGCCGGAGAGTAGTCTGGACGGTCCAGCTGGCTGAGACGCTGCTCCAGCGCGGCGCGGTCGGCCTTTACTTTGGTGTAGATACGTTGAAAGTCAGCTTCATCCA
>CANDCW010000122.1 GCA_947383275.1 uncultured Bacillota bacterium | reverse complement strand
AGTTTGGTCTGGCCGGTGAAGAAGGTCAGGGCCACCATGATGACGATGCAGGCCGCCATGGTGAGCAGGGAGATGTAAGAGACGGACAACTGCCCGTCGAACAGCCGTAGGGCGTTGGGCTCCCCTTTGGAATTGACGGCGGGGATGAGGGGGGTGAACCCTTTGGGGGACGCGCCCCAGATGAGCAGGGCGGCGTTTTGCAGGAAGTAGCTCACGCCGATGGCGGTGATGAGCACCGCCAGGGAGGTGGCCTGCCGCAGGGGTTTATAGGCCAGCCCCTCGATGACGACGCCCAGTGCGGTGCACACCGCCATGGCCAGCAGCAAGGACAGCCAGGCGGGCAGCTCCAGATAGGATGTAGCGCAGAAGGAGATATAGCCGCCCACCATGATGACATCGCCATGGGCGAAGTTCAGCATTTTGGCGATGCCGTACACCATGGTGTAGCCCAGGGCGATGATGGCGTATACGCTCCCCAGGCTGATGCCGCTGATCAGATAGGAAAGAAATTCCATAGACGCTCCTCTCTTTCTTGTCTCATTTCTCACTATGGCAAAAACGGGGGCGCGGGAAGCCGTACCTCCGTTTCCACCATAGAACAGGCGGGCTGCCGGGAGAGCCTCCCGGCAGCCCGCCCCTTTGCGCCGTTTTTTGGGCCTTACTGTGTCACGTAGATGCCGCCCTGAATGGTCACGACCACGGGGGCCTTGGCGACCTCGCCGTTGGAGCTCCAGGTCATGCCGGTGCCGGTGAGGCCGTCCACGCCGATGGTGGGCATGACCGCCACCAGGGCCTCGCAGATCTCGGCGGCGCTCATGTCGCCGGTGCAGCCCGCGGCGTTGAGGGCCGTGTAGATGGCGTACACCGCGTCATAGCCGTCGGCGGCGAACTGGTTGGGGGTCTCGCCATAGGTGTCCTCGTACTTGGTCACAAAGCTCTTGGTCAGCTCATCGGTACCCCAGGCGTTGAAGGGGGTCATGAGCATAACGCCCTCGGCCAGGGAGGTGTCAAAACCCTCCATGGTCAGGATGCCGTCCATGCCGTCCACGCCGAAGAAGGTGGGGGCATAGTTCATAGCCTTGGCCTGGGCCAGAATGACGGAGGCGGGCTGATAGTAGATAGGCAGGAAGATCAGGTCGGCGCCGGCGTTCTTGGCGGCGGTGAGCTGGACGGAGAAGTCGGTCTGGGTGTCCTTGGTAAAGGTGCCCTCGTTCACCACTTCCTTGCCCTTGCCGGTGTACTCGGCCACGAAGGTGTCCCGGATGCCCTGAGAGTAGGCGTCGTCATTGCGGTAGATGATGGCCACCTTGGCATCGGGCAGATTCTCGGCGATGTAATCGGCGGAGGTGATGCCCTGGTTGGGGTCGGTGAAGCAGACCTGGAACATATTGTCCTTGCCGGCGGTCACGTCGGTGGAGGAGGCGGAGGGGGTCATGGCGAACACCCGGTCCTGCCTGGCCTGGGCGGACACGGTGATGGCCGGTCCGGTGGTGACGGTGCCCACCAGCACCTGCATCCCGTCGTCCAGCAGGTTGTTGTAGGCGTTCAGGGCGGTCTCGGGATCGCCCACGTCGTCCTGGGGATCAAACTCAAGCTTGACATCGCCGCCCATGGCGTTGATCTCGTCCACGGCGATCTGGGCGCCGTTCATGGCGGCCTTGCCGTAGATGGCGTTCTCCCCGGTCAGGGGGCCGATGCCGCCCAGCTTAAAGGTGCCGCTGGCGCCGGTGGCAGAGGGCTCGCTGCCCTGGCTGGGCTCCCCGGCGGGCTGGGACTCCTGGGTGCCCTGGCTGGGCGCCTGAGAGGGAGCGGGGCTGCCGGTGCTGCCGGGGTCGCTGGCGCAGCTGGCCAACAGGCTGAGGCACATGGCGCCCGCCATGAGCATAGCCGCAAGACTCTTCTTTTTCATTCTGCGTTCCTCCTATATTGATATACGCGGTCTCCAAACATCGAAGGGGGCACGATTGCGCCCCCCAGATTGTTGACAATTATATACTTGAGATTCCTGGCTGTCAACTGTAAAAACCGACAAGGAGCACGGAAGGAGAAAAGCTGTTATATGATATTGTGACGGAGATTTGTACTCAGATCACCAGTCCGCCGTTGGGGGCCACCACCTGTCCGGTGAGGAAGGAGGCCTCGTCAGAGGCCAGAAAGGCGATGACGGAGGCGGCCTCCTCCGGGGTTCCGATGCGGCCCAGGGGGGTCTCGTCCGCCAGCGCTGCCAGGTCGCCGGAAGAGAGCCGGCCGTTCATTTCCGTATCAATCACGCCGGGGGCGACACAGTTTACCCGGATATTGGAGGGGCCAAGCTCCTTGGCCAGGGCCTTGGTGTAGGCGATGACCGCCCCTTTCGTGGCGGAATAGGCGGCCTCGCAGGAGGCCCCCACCTGCCCCCACATGGAGGACACCGTGACGATAGCGCCTGACTTGCGCTCCAGCATATGGGGAAGCACAGCCCGGCAGCAGTGATGAACTCCATCCACATTGACGGCAAATAAACGCCGCCATTGTTCCTCGTCAATTTGACTGATCAGGCCCGCGTGAGATATCCCGGCGGAGCAAACCAAAATGTCAAGTTGACAAAATTTTTCTAACACATTGTCAACCATTTGATTCACCTGCCCGGCGTCAGCCACGTCGGCCCGAAGGGATAGGGCGGGAGCGCCCAGCTCCCGAAGCTCCCGGACCAGCGCCTGGGCCCGAATCTCACTCCGGCAGTAATTGACCGCTACGCCCCAGCCCCGGCGGGCAAACAGCCGGGCGGCGGCGGCTCCGATCCCACGGGACCCGCCCGTAATCAGCGCGTATTTCATGGCATACCCTCCTGTATTTGTTGCGGCAGCAAGTAGGCGTCGTTTGAAGATTGGCAGGATGCCCGGCGGCGAGGGATTTTTTCGTCAGGCGAAGCCGGTTTGACGCAGAAATACTTGGTGTATTTCAAGGAAAACCGAAAAAGCATGGCGGTAAGAGATCCGCCGTTGGGGTATGTTGACAATTTTCAAACAAGCCCTAGTATATCACGGGAAAAAAAGCTTGACAAGCGCTGTGTGTGCGGTTATAATACATCTTGTTCCGCGCATGCGGTAAAGTTAGAAAAATGGACGATTAGCTCAGCTGGTATGAGCATCCGCTTGACGTGCGGGAGGTCACAGGTTCGAGTCCTGTATCGTCCACCAAGTCTCGTTGACAAACGAGATGCAGTCAAAAATCCCGCACTTCGGTGCGGGATTTTTGCACATAAATTCATAAAATACGGATAAATCAAGAACAATTATTCCGCATTGAAAAAATCGAGGGGCGTAAAATAAAAATAACGCGCCGGAGATGCAAATCCGCCGAATTTGGGAGTTTTCAGAAACACGCATGACTCGAACTCCCAGGCACTCAAAATAATGAAAAGGCCGTCCACAGCCTGCCAGCTTTTAAGGCAGACCAGTGGGCGGCCTTTTTCGTTTCCTAATCTAACAAGGAGGAGGAATCAGCATGGCATACCGGCAAGTCTACTTTCGCATCCGCACCGACTGCTACAGCTCCGGCTGGACAAGCGATGCCGACAGGGCCGCATTCAAAGAGGAAAGCCGCCGCCTGTTCCAAGAGCTGGGGTGGGCGGTTACCTTTGGACACAATGGAAGCTGTGATACAGCCGCCAAAGACCAGCAGGATCTCTACCTGCACCCCAGCAGCTTCAGCGGAGTGATAGATGAGGCCAGCATCCAGCCCCTGCAAGAGCAGCTATCGAAAGCGCGAACCTTCCGCTGCTATCACGTGGACCGCTACGAGGAATACCGGGATCTGAGCGATGAAGCGTATCGGGCGGAGCTGGGGGCCAAGCGGGATGAGATCACAAGTTATATCTTGGAAAAATGCAGGACAAAGCGCAGCAACCTTTACATTGTAGACCCCGTTGCGATCCATGTCGCGGAACACTTTAAGATCCGCCGTCTGTGTGACAAAGACGGACGCAATAAGATCGGGAATCAGTTTGTGGCTGAACTGATGGACGAACTGCTCCAGAAGGGCTGGCTGGTCTCTGCCAAGACGTCCCACGGCGATGGCATCCGAACCGCCACCAATAAGGAACGTGGCATCTCCCGTCAGCCCGCGGCGCAGGTCGATGGGCAGATCACCATGGAGGACCAGGAAAACAAGGCTCCCAAAAAGAAAAAAGGGAGAAAACCGGCTGGCCCCTGCCTGTAGGACGTTCACAGGCTGGGGGCGGCTTTTTGTTCCCTCAACTGTTCACATTGGTGGTTATGCTTGGTTTGTCTTTCAATCATTGTTGGTAATGGTGAATAGCTTTCTCTATGCTTTCCAGCTATACTTGCTTCACAATCATGCAAAGGGGGAAAACCGATGCCAGCCACAAAAAATCTCTGCGCGCAAATCAGCTTGGAACTGCATCAAAAAATCTCGGAGGCCAGAGAGGAATCGGGCCTGACCACTGCGCAGTACATCACCCAGCTCTTGACCGAATACTACGAAATGAAAGAAAACGGAGGTAAAGTGACCATGGCAGCTAACAACACCCGAACGATGGCCTTCCAGATCCCGGAAACCCTTTTCCAGCGGATCAAAACGCACCTGGAGCGTGAGACGCAGCGCACGGGCCGGAAGCTGACCCAGCGGGAGTTCGTGCTGGGGCTGATCGAGGAGGCCCTGGAGGCGGCGGAGCAGCAGGCGGACAGCCCGGAGCCGGAGGAGCGCCCCCAGGAGGAGGCCGGTGCCGGCCCCTGTGAGGCCCACCCGGAGGGCAGCGGCGCCCAGCCCCAGGAGGAGGGCAGCCCCGCCGTGTTGGGCGCGTAACGGGCCGTGTGAGGCCACAACAACCAAACAGCAGACGAGAGAAGCCCCAGAGCAATCAGGGATGTTCTGGGGGCTTCTTTTCGTTTCGCCAGAAGGAGGTGATCAACATTACGAAACAAAACTATGCCCCGGATTTCCGCTTCACAGACGAGGAGATGGAGACCGCCAAGGGGACAGATTTGCCGGACCTGCTGGAACACCTGGGCTACACCGTCCGCCGCCTGGGCAGCCGATACCACACCACCAGGGAGATGGACAGCATCCGCATCAAGGACCGCCGCACCTGGAAGCGCTACTCCAACGGCAAGGGCGGGGACGCCATCACGTTTTTGCAGGAGTTCTGCGGCAAGGACTTCCGGGAGGCGGTGAACTACCTGCTGGAGTTCAACGGCAAACACGCCAGGGACTCCCCCGCCCCGCGCCCCAAGCCCGCCCAGCAGGAGGAAAAGCCCGCCTTTGCCCTGCCCATCGCCAATCGGGACCATCGCCGGGTGTTCGCCTATCTTCAAAAGAGGGGCATCGCCGCCCAGGTGATCCGGGGCTTCATCGACTCCGGCCTGCTCTACGAGGACAGCCTGCACCACAACTGCGTCTTCGTGGGCCGGGAGGCCAGCGGCAGGCCGGTGTTCGCCAGCAAGCGCGGCACCT
>CANDCW010000121.1 GCA_947383275.1 uncultured Bacillota bacterium | reverse complement strand
CCGTTGTACTGGTAGCCCATGGCGTGGCCGTGGGCGCCGGTGTCGTGGATGACCAGCAGGTCGCCGGTGTGGATTTCGGGCAGCATCCGGTCTACGGCAAATTTGTCGGAGTTTTCACACAGCGAGCCGGTCACATCGTACATGTGGTCGCAGGGGGCGTTTTCCCGGCCCATCACGGTGATGTGGTGGTAGGCCCCGTAGATGGCTGGGCGCATCAAATTGGCGGCGCAGGCGTCCACCCCCACGTACTCCTTGTGGATGTGCTTCTGGTGGAGCACCCGGGTAACCAGGTGGCCGTAGGGGGCCAGCATGAACCGCCCCAGCTCGGTGCAGATGGACACATCGCCCATTCCGGCAGGGACCAGGATCTCCTCGAAGGCCCTGCGAACGCCCTCACCGATCACGGCAATGTCGTTGGCGGGCTGGTCGGGGCGGTAGGGTACCCCCACGCCGCCGGACAGGTTGATAAAGGTGATGCGGGCCCCGGTCTCCTCCTTCAGCTCCGCCGCCGTCCGGAATAGGATGGCGGCCAGCGCGGGGTAGTATTCGTTGGAGATGGTGTTGGAGGCCAGAAAAGCGTGAATGCCAAATTCCTCCGCGCCCAGCTCCTTCAGGCGCTGAAACGCCTGGGTCATCTGAGGCCGGGTCAGGCCGTACTTGGCCTGGCCGGGGTTGTCCATAACCTGGAACCCCTCTTTGCTTTCCCCCAGGGTGAACGCCCCGCCGGGGTTGTACCGGCAGGATATTTTTTTGGGAATATAACCGATTGTATCCTTCAGGAAGTCGATATGGGTGATGTCGTCCAGGTTGATGGTGGCCCCCAGCTTGGCGGCCAGCGCGAATTCCTCCGCGGGGGTGTCGTTGGAGGAAAACATGATCTCTCCCCCCCGGAAGCCGCAGCGGTCGGACATCATCAGCTCCGTGAGGGAGGAGCAGTCCACGCCGCAGCCCTCCTGGCGAAGGAGCTTCAAAATCTGGGGATTGGGGGTGGCTTTAACGGCGAAATACTCCTTGAAGCCGGGGTTCCAGGCAAAAGCCCGATACAGCGCCCGGGCATTTTCCCGGATGCCCTTCTCGTCGTAGAGGTGGAACGGGGTGGGGTACCGCGTTACGATTTCCTGGAGCTGGTCCAGCGTGACAAATGGTTTTTTCATAGAACGGGTCGCTCCTTCTTTAGTCTATAAGGCAACAGTCAGTCTATCTTCTTTCCGGTGATTTGTCAATAAAATCCTTGACAATCCGCCCCTGGAAATGCGATACTAATAGCCAACATGAGGAAAGTGAGGGCTTGGCTTATGGCCTATTCCAAGGAAGACATTATCCGCATTGTCCGGGAGGAGAATATCGAGTTCATCCGGATGCAGTTCACCGATATTTTCGGCCAGATGAAAAACGTGGCTATCACCGCCTCCCAGGTGGAAAAGGCGGTAAACAACCAGATCATGTTCGACGGCTCCTCCATTGAGGGCTTTACCCGCATCCACGAGTCGGACCAGTGCCTATACCCCGACCTGAACAGTTTTATGGTCCTGCCCGAGAAAGTGAGCGGCGGGCGGGTGGCCCGCATGTTCTGCGATGTGTACAACACAGACGGCACCCCCTTTGTGGGCGATCCCCGGGGCGTGCTGCGCCGGGTGCTCTACCGGGCCCGGTCCATGGGCTATGATGTGCTCAACATCGGCCCGGAGCTGGAATTTTTCCTCTTTGAGACCGACGAGAATGGACGGGCTACCACCAACACCAAAGACGAGGCCGCGTACTTTGACCTGGGCCCCTTGGACCACGGCGAGTCCACCCGCCGGGAGATCTGCCTGAATCTGGAGAAGATGGGGTTTGAAATTGAGGCCAGCCACCACGAGTGCGCCGTGGCCCAGCATGAGATTGACTTTAAGTACACCGGCGCCCTGGAGGGCGCGGATAAGATCATGACCTTCAAGCTCACGGCCAAGAGCATCGCTCAGAAAAACGGCCTCCACGCCACCTTTATGCCCAAGCCCATCTACGACATTGCCGGCAACGGAATGCACCTGAACATGTCCCTGTTCAAGGACGGCAAAAACGTCTTCTGCGACCCCAACGGGGAGCGGGGCCTGTCCAAGACGGCGTACTCCTTCATCGCCGGCCTGCTGGAGCATGTCCAGGGCTTTACTGCTATTACCAATCCGCTGGTGAACTCCTACAAAAGGCTTGGCGCGGGCCATGAGGCCCCCCGGTACCGAGCTTGGTCGGCCTCCAACCGCTCCGCCCTGATCCGCATCCCCGCCGCCCGGGGGCAGGCAACCCGGGTGGAGCTGCGCAGCCCCGACCCCGCCTGCAATCCCTATCTGGCGGTAGCAGTCTGCCTGGCCGCCGGCCTGGACGGCATTGCCCGGGGCCTGACGCCTCCCGGGGAGATTACTGGCGACATCTATGCCATGGACGACGCCACCCGCAAAGCCAACGGTATTTACTGCCTGCCCGAGACGCTGAAGGATGCTCTGGAGGAGCTGGAGCAGGACGCCCTTATATTGGATGTGCTGGGCGAGCATGTGGCAAAGCATTATATCAAGGGTAAAATGCGGGAGTGGGACGAGTACCAGACCCGCGTGTCCAGCTGGGAGCTGGAGAAGTATCTGGTGATTTATTAACGCCCTGCCGGGGCCGGCCCAGGCCGTCCCCGGTCTTTCTGTGCCCCGGTGTGCATAAGCTGTCACCGGAAGGGGCGTGGAATCATGCGATTCACAAAAATGGAGGGACTGGGCAACGACTACATCTATCTGAACTGTCTGGAGGAGGAGCCGGAGAATCTGCCTGAGCTGGCCAGAAGGCTGTCCCGGCGCCGTTTCGGCGTGGGGGCGGATGGCATAATCTGCGTCAAGCCGGGCCGCGGGGGAGACTTCGCCATGGAGATGTACAACGCCGACGGCTCCCGGGGGACTATGTGCGGCAACGGCATCCGCTGTGTGGGCAAGTATGTGTACGACAAGGGCCTGACTCGAAAGACCTGCCTCACCATTGACACCGGCGCCGGCCCCCGGTCGCTGGAGCTCCACATTATGGGCGGCGAGGTGGACCGGGTTACGGTGGATATGGGAGCGGTGCGGGTGTCTCCTCCTGTGGCGCTGGAGGCCGCGGGGGAGGCGTTCACTGTGATTCCCGCCGATGTGGGCAACCCCCACGGGGTGATTTTCTGCAAAGACCCTGAGTCTGTGGAGCTGGAACGGCTGGGGCCGGTTTTGGAGCGCCATCCCGCGCTGGGGGAGCGGCGGAACATCGAATTTGCCGCCTGTCCCGACCGGGAGCACATTTTTATTCGTGTCTGGGAGCGGGGGAGCGGAATCACCCTGGCTTGTGGCACTGGGGCCTGTGCTGTTTTTGGGGCGGCGCTCCGGGAAAACCGCTGCGGCCCAAAGGTGAAAGCCGCCCTGCCGGGAGGCGTCCTCGCCCTGGAGCGGCGGGGGGAGGTGGTGTTCATGACCGGCCCTGCCCGGACGGTGTTCGAAGGGGAGCTGCTCTGGCCGGCAAAAAACACGGCTTGACAACCTGGGGGGATACCTTTATTATATAAGAATCGTGTCTGGGGGAAGGAGGAGCCGCCGTGGAATATATCACCAGCCGGCAGAATCCGCTGGCGGTCCAGGTGAAAAAGCTGAACCGTGACCGCGCCGCACGCCGGGCGGCGGGTCTGTTTCCTGCTGAGGGCCCCAAGCTGCTGGAGGAGGCGGTAAAAGCCGGCGCCGCCATCCACACGGTCATCACAGCCCGTGGGACGGATGTTTCCTGTCCTGAAGGCGTCCGCCGGGTGGAGGTTCCTCCCGACCTGCTGCAAAGCCTGTGCGATACCCAAACCCCTCAGGGGGTGGTGTTCCTCTCCCCGATTCCGGATACGGCGCCCCCAGAAATACTGGAGGGAGGACGCTGGTTGGTACTGGACGGCCTTCAGGACCCGGGGAATGTGGGGACAATCTGGCGCACTGCCGATGGGCTGGGTGCGGACGGCGTGATTCTGGTTAACCACTGCGCCGATCCGTTTTCCCCCAAAACGGTGCGCGCTACCATGGGCGCCTGCTTCCGCCTGCCGGTGTATGAAACGCAGGCGTCTGCCCTGCCCGCCTTGCTGGAGCGGTCCGGGCTGGCGCTGTATGCCTCCGCCCTGCGGGAGGATACGGCGGAGATTAGAACGGTACCCCTGAGCCGCTGTGCCGTAGTGATCGGAAGCGAGGGGAGGGGCGTTTCCCAAGCGCTGTTGGACTGGAGCGAAAAAACGGTCAAAATTCCCATGCGTGACCGCTGTGAGTCGTTGAATGCCGCTGCCGCTGCCACCATCGTCCTGTGGGAGATGGGGCGGCCTTAGGCTGGCGGACAGGACTGCGCGAAAGCGCGGGTTTTAATTTAGGAGGCGGCGACCTATGGCGGATCTGAAATACTGGTTATGGCTGACCACCCGTAAGGGTTTGGGCGCGGTGGGCGCGTTGACTGTGCTGGATTATTTTTCCAACCCAGAGCGGGCCTTTTACGGCGGGAAAGAGGACTATGCGCCTCTTCCTCTGCCCAATTTTGCCAAGCAGGCTCTGCTGGACAAGAGCATGGACGGGCCAAATCGGATCATGGGCGAATGCGACCGGCTTGGCCTGCACATCATGACCATTGAGGACACCTACTACCCCCAGCGGCTGCGGCAGATCAGCGATCCGCCGGTGCTGCTGTATATCCGGGGAAAAATCTTTCGGTTCGACGAAGAAGCGGCCATCGGCGTGGTGGGCATGCGCAGAGCCACTGTGAAAGGGTTGGAACGGGCGGAAAAATTTTCCATGGACCTGTCGGCCAAGGGTGCGTTGGTGGTGTCCGGTATTGCCGAGGGCATTGATACCTTCGCCGTCACCGGCGCGCTGAAGGCCGGCGGGCCGGTGGTGTCCATGTTGGCAGGCGGGGTGGATCAGGTATTTCCCAAGGAGAACCGATATTTGTACGAGGACGTTGCCGCAGCGGGAGCGCTGATCTCTGAGTATCCGCCGGGCACGCCCCACAGGGGGGAGCATTTTAATCCTCGCAACCGCATTTTGAGCGGCCTGTGTTTGGGCGTGCTGGCTGTGGAGTGCGAGCCTCGCGGCGGCACGATGCTCACCGTCAATCATGCCTTGGAGCAGGGCCGCGAGGTGTACGCGGTTCCCATCGGGCTGGATGAAAACTGCGCCAGGGGAACCAACCGGCTGATTCAGGACTACAAGGCCAAGCTGGTGGAGCGGGCGGAGGACATTTTAGAGGACTTTGCTGGCCAGTTTCCCACCAAGCTGAAGGGTGTGCCTCTGCCGCCCGAGGTGGTCCGGGCCAGGCTGGCCGGGGACAAGCCCCGGAAGGAGGCGCCAGTGGAGCCTGCGGTCAAAGCGGCCCCCAGCCGGGAGCTGATCCCCCGGGGGGAGCAGAAGTCCCAGTTTACCGATGACGAGCTGGCGATTCTGGCCGCTACGTCTGAGGATACCCTCACCACAGACGAGATTGTGGATAAGACGCAGATTCCCGCCAAGCGGGTCTTGTCCGCGCTCACCATACTCCAGATCGGGGGAAAGATAGAGGAGCACCCTGGGCGGCGCTTTTGCTCCCTGGTGAAGCTGGAGTAATCATTTCGTAATCTCTGGAGGTAAATCCAAAGTGGCAAATAAAACAGACTTAGTGATTGTAGAGTCCCCGTCCAAGGCCAAGACCATTGGCAAATACCTCGGGCCGGG
>CANDCW010000120.1 GCA_947383275.1 uncultured Bacillota bacterium | reverse complement strand
ATTTACACCAGCTTCTGCGAGCACCTGGGCTTCGGCCACTATAAGTTTATCGGCATCGGCAACTTTACCCGCATGTTCGAAAACGTTGAGTTCTGGCGGGCCACCTGGAACACTATCCTGTTCTGTATCCTCACCGTCCCCGTGGGCCTGTTCCTGTCCCTGCTGGTGGCTATGCTGCTCAACGCCAAGATTAAGTTCAAGGGCGGTTTTCGCACCATCTTCTTCCTGCCCATGGTGTGTGCCCCCGCCGCTGTCACTATGGTGTGGCGCTTCATCTTCAACGGGGAGTACGGCATTCTGAACTCCCTGTTCGGCACCCACATCGGCTGGATCACCGACCCCAAGTTCGTCATGATCTCCTGCGCCATCGTGGCTATCTGGAGCAACATCGGCTACGATGCCGTCCTCCTGCTGGCCGGATTGCAGAACATCCCGAAAACCCTCTACGAGGCCAACAGCATCGACGGCGCGGGCAAGGTGAAGCAGTTCTTCACCATCACCCTGCCCATGGTCTCTCCCACCCTGTTCGTGGTCATGATTATGCGTCTGATGTCCGCTGTGAAGGTCTACGACCTGATCTACATGATGGTAGAGGAGACCAACCCCGCCGTCACCAACGTGCAGAGCCTGATGTACCTGTTCTACCGTTCCTCCTTCGTGGCGGGCGAGCGCGGTTACGGCTCCGCCATCGTCATCTGGACCGTCCTGCTCATCGGCCTGGTAACTGTCATCCAGTTCTATGGCCAGAAGAAGTGGGTCAACTACGATGTGTAAGGAGGAAACAGAAATGAAAAACAGTTCTTTGGAATCCTCCCAGAGGCGGACAACGATCATCACCTATGTGGCCCTCATCCTCGGCGCCCTGATTATGGTGTTCCCCTTTATCTGGATGATCCTCACCAGCTTTAAGACCGTGGCTGAGAGCAACGCGGTGCCCCCCGTCATCTTCCCCAGCGCCTTCCGCTGGGAGAACTTCAAGGAGGCCGTCACCAGCCTGCCCTTCCTCAAGTTGTACCTCAACACCGCCCTGATGATCCTCTTCCGGGTCATCTGCGCCGTGGCCTTCAGCTCCATGGCGGGCTACGCTTTCGCCATGCTGAACTTCCGGGGCAAGAAGCTGCTGTTCGGCATTGTGCTGGTGCAGATGTCCCTGCCTTCTCAGATCTTCATCATCCCCCAGTACCAGATGGTGGCCAAAATGGGGATGGCCAACACCATCTTTGCCTTGGTCTTTCCCGGCATCGTCAGCGCGTTCGGCGTGTTCTTCCTGCGGCAGACCTATTTGGGCATCCCCAAGGAGATCGGTGAGGCCGCGTACTTAGACGGCTGCAACCAGTGGCAGACCTTCTATAAGGTCATGTTCCCCCTCACCGGCACCTCCGTGGCCGCCCTGACCATCTTCACCGCCGTGTTCGCGTACAGCGACCTGATGTGGCCCCTGGTGGTCAACTCCGACCTGAACATGATGACCCTTTCCTCCGGCCTGGCCACCCTCCGCGGCCAGTTCAGCACCAACTTCCCCATCCTGATGGCCGGATCCCTGCTGGCTATGCTGCCCATGGTCATCCTTTACCTGATCTTCCAGCGCCAGTTTATCGAGGGTATCGCCTCCACCGGTGGCAAATAAGCATTCTCTCCTTCACCCGAACAGCCCCGGCACAGTCAATTGCCGGGGCTGTTCCCCTATCGTCAGCACTCGTATGCAAAGCACAATTTCCCTATGGAAACAGAACTCCGATTTGTAAAAGATTTTTTAAAAATTTTCTTGCTTCCAGGCATAAAATCCTATACAATCAGCCCAAGAAATTTTTATTCAGGGGGTATCCCTATGATCGTGCTCGACCAAGCAAACAATGTCTTTACCCTGCACACACAAAATACCACCTATCAAATGAAAGTGGACCAGCATCAGGTTCTGGTACACACCTACTACGGCCCCAGGGTGGGCGGCGGCGATCTCTCCTACCTGGTTCGCTATATGGACCGCGGCTGCGCCCCTAATCCCCCGGAGGCCGGCTTGGACCGGACCTACTCGCTGAACACCATTCCTCAGGAGTACTCTACCTGCGGGGTAGGGGACTTCCGCCTGCCCTCCCTGGAGCTGGAGCTGCCCAGCGGCAGCCACTCGGCCGACCTGCGCTATGCCGGCTGCGAGCTGCGGCAAGGAAAATACACCCTGGAGGGCCTGCCCGCCTTTCGAGGGACCAGCGAGGACGCTGAAACGCTGGTCCTCTTTTTAGAGGACCGGGCCGCTCAGATAACAGTGGAACTGTGCTATGGCGTGCTGGAACGGTACGACCTAATTACCCGGGCGGTACGGGTCGTGAATCGGGGAAACCAGGTGGTACGCCTGCTTCAGTGTGCCTCCCTGTGCCTGGATTTCCTCCGCGCCGATTTGGACCTGATTACCTTCAACGGCTGCCACCTGATGGAGCGCGCACCCAGCCGCGCTCCGCTGCGCACCGGCGTGCAAGGGGTGGGCAGTGTCCGGGGCGCCTCCAGCCACCAGCACAATCCCTTTGTCATCCTCTGTGACCGGGACGCCAACGAGGATTACGGCCTGTGCTACGGCGCGGCACTGCTGTACAGCGGCAATTTCCAGGCCGAGGCGGAACTCAGCCAGTACGACAACACCCGGCTGGTTATGGGTATTAACCCCTGCCATTTCTGCTGGACGCTTGAACCCGGTGAGAGCTTCACCGCCCCGGAGGCGGCGCTGATTTGCTCCCCCAACGGCCTTGGGCAGATGAGCCGGCAGTTCCACCGGGCCATCCGTGAGCGGTTGATTCAGGATCCCCTCCAGGGTAAACGCCGCCCGGTGCTCATCAACAACTGGGAGGCAACCTACTTCGATTTTTCCGCCGACCAGCTGGTGGACTTCGCCAAAACCGCCGCCCCTCTGGGCATTGAGCTGTTGGTGATGGACGATGGCTGGTTTGGCAAGCGGGACGATGACAACCGCGGGCTGGGTGACTGGTATGTAAACACTGAAAAGCTGCCCGGCGGGCTGGAGGCCCTGGTTCCCCGCATTCAGGCGCAGGGCATGTCCTTCGGCATCTGGATTGAGCCCGAGATGGTCAACGAGGACAGCTGCCTCTACCGGGAGCACCCAGACTGGGCACTGAAAATCCCGGAGCGGGCTCCTGCCCGGTGCCGCAACCAGTTCGTGCTGGACTTTTCCCGCCCTGAGGTGCGCAAACATATCTACACCCAGATTAAAACCGTTCTGTCCAGCGCCGATATCACTTATGTAAAATGGGACATGAACCGCAGCCTTACAGATATCTGGTCCGCAGCCCTCCCGGCGGAGCGCCAGGGAGAGGTTTATCACCGGTACGTCCTGGGCGTGTACGAGGTACTGGAGTGGCTGCGCCGGGATTTCCCCCACATCCTCATCGAGGGCTGTGCCGGAGGAGGCGGGCGGTTTGATGCCGGTATGCTCTACTACACCCCTCAAATTTGGTGCAGCGACAACACTGATGCCATTGACCGCCTGCGCATCCAGTACGGCACCTCCTTCTGCTACCCGGTGAGCACCATGGGCGCCCACGTCTCAGCGGTTCCCAACGAGGCGAACGGACGGTCCACCTCCATCCGGACCCGGGGCGTGGTGGCTATGGCCGGTACCTTCGGCTACGAAATGGACCCCGCCAAGACCACCCAGGAGGAAAAAGAACAGATTAAGGAGCAGGTGGCCTTTTTTAAAACGCACTACGAATTGATTCAGCAGGGGGACTACTACCGCCTGACCGATCCCTTCCAAGACGGCCCATACACCGCCTGGGAACAGGTTTCCCCCGACGGCCGGGAAGCGCTGGTCTCTTTGGTGACTACCTCCCTCCACGCCGCCCCCCCCTTCCGCACCCTGCGGCTCAAGGGGTTGGATCCCCGGCTCACCTATCAGGTCAACGGCGCGGGAAGCTGGCCCGGCGACGTGCTCATGAATGCCGGTTGGCCCCTGCCCGTGTTTGCGGGCGATTACCAATCGATCCAGCTCTTCCTGGAAGCAGAATAAGGACGCAAAATCAAGCTGGCGCAAAAGCAAATGTTTTGCGCCAGCTTGATCAGTTTTTTCCATAAAGTTTGTTTTGAGAACGCCACTCCCGAGGGGACATCCCATAGCGCTGCTTGAACGCTCTGGAAAAATGAAGTTGGTTGGGATAGCCGCAGGAGGCGGAGATGCCGCTGATGGGCATAGCCGTGTTCCTCATCAAGTCCGCCGCTTTGGACAGCCGCAAGCGGATCAGATATACCTGGGGAGGACACCCCTTTTTCTCCTTGAACAGCTTGCTGAAATAGCTGCGGTTGAGCCGGCACGCGCTGGCAATTTCCTCTACCGTAAGATCACGCTGGTAATGTAGTTCCATATAACTAATCGCTTCCTGGACATAAAAATCCCGGAGCTGCGTCTGATGGGGCTCCTGCCGGGTGGAGGAAGATTGGATCAGCGCATCCAGAAAGAGGCACAGATATCCGATCAAATGGAGGGTGGAGTTTCTGGAGTGGTCCGCAATGTAAAGCATAATGTCCCGCACCTGCTCTGCCTGCTCCATACTCCTGGGGCGATAGATGGGCTGTTCGGTGCTCAGTCCGGCTTCATTGAGATACTCCGTTGCCCGCATTCCGTCAAATTCCAGCCATACATATTTCCAGGGCTGCAGCTGATCTGCGCTGTACATATTGATTTGGCCGGGCGTAATCAGAAAGCCCTGCCCGGCCTCCAGCTCAAAACGCCGGTTGGTTCCGTCCGGCGCGGTGGAATCCAAGAGGCCGCGGCCGGAGATTATGTAGTGAAACAGGTAATGATTGCGGATGGAGGGGCCAAAGGAGTGGAGAGAAGAGCACTGCTCCCAGCCAGTTTGAAACAGTTTGAAGTTCAATATCTCCTCATTGGGAAAGACGGAAAAAGAAAAATGATCCATATTGCCCACGGCTAAACAACCCCAATTCTCTTCTGCATGCGGCGAATGACAGCCCGCAGACGGCACAACTCGCCTAAAGCAGCCTAATTGTACCATGAAGCTGCTTTAAAATCAATAAAACCCGCCATATTTGGCCTGAATTTTAATTGCACAAAAAAGAGAGGCTATCGTGATCCCCCAGGACATGTCATGACGTCCAGAGAGCATTTTATGTCACAAGCCTTTTGAAAAATATTTGTGGGTAATACACAAAAACGGGGCCTGATTTTGCAGATGTTTGAGGCTTAATTTTTTCCAAAAAATTGTTGACAATTGAGGCAAAATCGTCTATACTACCTCTTGTCCTGTTTGAGGGATAAAACGGCGGCATAGCTCAGTTGGCTAGAGCACGCGGTTCATACCCGCGGTGTCACTGGTTCAAATCCAGTTGCCGCTACCATTGTTAAGAACGGACAAGCGTCCGTTTCCATATGAAACGGCCCGGTGGTCAAGCGGTTAAGACTCCGCCCTTTCACGGCGGCAACACGGGTTCGAGTCCCGTCCGGGTCACCACCGTTTTTCATATGGAGGCATAGCTCAGCCGGTAGAGCGCTCGCCTCACACGCGAGAGGTCACAGATTCGAGTTCTGTTGTCTCCACCAACTTGCATTGACAAAAAAGATGCAGACAAAAATCCCGCACTTCGGTGCGGGATTTTTGCCTATAAAATCAAAAACCCCAAAGCAATTAAGAACAATTTTTTCACATTTGAAAAATCAGGGGGCGTAAAATAATGCACCGGAGATGCAAATTCGCCGAATTTGGGAGTTTTTTGGGATACGCATGACTCGAACTCTCCAGCACTCAAAACAACGAAAAGGCCGTCCAC
>CANDCW010000119.1 GCA_947383275.1 uncultured Bacillota bacterium | reverse complement strand
GCTGATGGCGGGGGAAAGGCCGGAATACTTTTCCAGTATCCACCATACCTATGAGGATGGCGAACGGCTGGTTACCACGCCGCCCTACACGGCCTACTTAAAAATTGCCGAAGGCTGCAGCAACGGCTGCGCGTTCTGCGTGATCCCCCAGCTGCGGGGCAGATACCGCAGCCGGTCCATGGAGGTCCTGCTGTCCGAAGCAAAAAAGCTGGCGGACTCCGGGGTGAAGGAGCTCATTGTCATTGCTCAGGACATCACCCGGTATGGGCTGGATTTGTCGGAAAAGTCCTCACTGGCCCGTCTGGTGGAGGAGCTGTGCAAGCTGGATTTCCACTGGATACGGCTCCATTACTTGTACCCTGAGGCCGTTACCGATGAGCTCATCGGCGTAATTGCCTCCCAGCCCAAGGTACTCCACTACTTGGACATCCCCATCCAGCACTGCAACGATGCGATTCTGGCCCGAATGCGCCGCCGGACCACAAAAGCGGAGCTGGAGGCGCTGTTTGCCAAGCTGCGTGCGGCAATGCCTGACATAGTGATCCGCACCTCCCTGATCTGCGGCTTGCCCGGCGAGGGAGAGGAGGAGTTCGAGGAGCTATGCGCTTTCCTGCAGGAGCAGAAGCTTCAGCGGGTAGGGGTGTTCCAGTTCTCCCCCGAGGAGGGGACGCTGGCCGTTGCCATGGATGGACAAGTGGCCCCGGAGGCGGCCGCGCGCAGGGTAGAGCTGGTGGTGGAGCTCCAGTCTCGGATTATGGACGGATACAACGAGGAGCGGTTGGGCACTGTGATGGAAGTCCTCTGCGAGGGCTTTGACGCTGAGGCGGGTTGTTACGCGGGCCGTACCTATGCCGATTCGGTGGACATCGATGGCCGGGTCCTGTTTACCGCTGCCGGGGTGATCCCGGCCGGGGAGTTTGTCAATGTACACATTACTGGAGCCTCCGATGGAGACTTGACTGGTGAGATCGAGGAGTGAATGCCAATGAATACCGCCAATAAGCTGACAATTCTGCGGGTTGTAATGATCCCCGCGTTTCTGCTGGTGCTGTACCTGGACGTGCCCTTTGCGAATTACTGGGCGCTGGCCATTTTTGCCGTTGCCAGCGTCACGGATACTTTGGATGGCTACATCGCCCGGCACTACAATCAAATTACCGATTTTGGCAAGTTTATGGATCCGCTGGCAGACAAATGCCTGGTGACTGCCGCCATGCTCTGGTTTGTGGAGGTGGGGCAGATGCCCGCATGGGCGCTGCTGATTGTGATTGTCCGGGAGTTTGCCGTGTCCGGACTGCGGATGGTGGCAGCCGACAAGGGCCGGGTGATCGCCGCAGGCTGGTCGGGCAAGGTGAAGACCGCAGCCACTATGGTGTGCGTCATTTTGATGCTGCTGCCCCTGCGCGGGATTGTCGATCAGATCTGCACGGCGGTCATTGTGCTGACCACCATCTACTCCGGGGTGGAGTATTTTATGAAGAACGCAGATATTTTGGCTGAGGCCAAATAAAGGGAGATAAGCATGATAACAACCGATCAGAAAGCCCGGCTGCAGGAGTTTGCCGTCCGTGTGTTGGTAATCACGGCATCCTCTATCATCGTGGCGGTAAACCTGAAGAGCTTTGTGGCGGCGGGGGATTTGTTTCCCGGCGGCTTCACGGGAATTACCCGCCTGGTCCAGCGGTGCGCGCTGGAATTTGCCGGGATGGAGCTGCCCTTTGGCCCGATTAACCTGGCCCTCAACGCCATCCCGGCTTTGATCAGCTTCAAGCTGGTGGGCAAGCGGTTTACCTTGTACTCCTGTTTGACCATTGCCCTCACCAGTATTTTTACCGACCTGGTGCCCGCCCTGGATATTACGGAGGACATTTTGCTGATCGCCATTTTCGGCGGGATGATTAACGGCTTTGCCGTCAGTCTGTGCCTGGGGGTACGGGTGACCAGCGGGGGCACCGACTTTATCGCCATTGCCCTGTCGGAGCGGAAAAATGTGGACGCCTGGAACTACATACTGTGCGGCAATGTGGTGCTGTTGGCCATTGCCGGCTACCTTTTCGGCTGGGACAAGGCGCTGTATTCCATGTTTTACCAATACGCCTCCACTCAAGTCGTCAAGATGCTGGACCCGGATGGGCGGCGGGCAACGCTGCTGATTGTAACGGGCCGGGAGTCCGCCGGCGGGGTCTGCGCCCAGATTCAGGAGACCAACCACACCGCCACCCTGATGGAAGGGGTGGGGCTGTACAACGGCGAGCCCTGTGTTATGATCTATTCCGTGGTAGCCGACAGCGAGGTCCGCTCCCTGGCCCGGAAGATTCGCCACTCCGACCCCAAGGCATTTGTCAACGTGCTGCGAACTGAACGGGTGGTCGGTAAGTTTTATCGAAGACCGAGAGATTGAGAAACGCGCCCCCGGCTCTGTGCGAGCCGGGGGCGTTTTCGTTTACTCGGAATAAGGCTTGTCCGTTTCGATATACACTCCTTGCCCGGCGGTCCAGCCTACATAGAAGTTCAGGGCCTTACCCAGGTCCCGGAGCTTGAAGTAGTTGCTGCCGTCGATTTTGTAGGCCTGGGCGTTGATGTTTCCGCCGTTGATATAGATGATATCCTGACTGGGTTCAGCGGTTTTGACGCCGCCGTCGGGGAGGCCCTGCAGCTCCGTGCCGGTCATCTGATAGGGTTCGCCGGTGGAGGCAGTGACCGAACCTAAGGCGCTGTCGTAGCCCAGGGAGAACTGTTTGCTTGTCCCGTTGAGGATAGCGGCCAAGTCGCGAATTTTGAAATAGTTGCTGCCGTCAATCTTGTATACGGTGGGTTCTTGCGGGGCGCCGTTGCAAGTCAGGGGATCGTTGGTGGGGGCGGCCTGAGCGGAAATTGCGGGCTGATTGCCGCCGGATGGTTGGGCATCGTTCCAAATACCCGTTACTTGGATGGGGAGGGCGGAGAAGCGGAGCTGAAAGTTTTCTAAAAGGCCGCTTTCGCCGTTGCCAAGCTGGCCGCACACGTTGGAGCCCCAGGCCCACAGGGAGCCGTCCGTCTTCTTTGCCAGAACGTGGTCCCAGCCAACGCTTACCTCGGCTACATCCTGCATCACCATGACGGGGGAGAGGCGGTTTGTGGTGGTACCGTCCCCCACGTCTCCGGATGTATTATTGCCCCAGGCCCACAGGGAGCCGTCCGACCGGAGGGCATAGCAGTTATTGTTGGAGGCGTAAACGCCCACCGCTTTGTCCAACACCTGGGTCGGGATGGAATGGTCCCGGTTGGCCTCGGGGCCCCACATCTCAATCCAGATGTTCAGGGTATCTTGAAGCAGGGCTTCCTCCTCCGGATCAGGGGAGTGCCAGTCCCAGCTCGGCCCCCAGGTCCAGATAGTGCCATCGCCCAACTCGCCCTGCCAGTTGCGTCCCCAGGTCCAGAGGGTTCCATCTGCCTTGACGGCGGCGCTGAAGCCGTAGCCGGCGGACATGTGGACCACTTTCTCCAGCACCTTGACGGGGGTGGGGCGCTCCCGGCCGGAGCCGTCCCCGACCTCGCCATCGTTGTTTTGACCCCAGGCGTAGAGGGAGCCGTCCATTTTCAAGGCCAGGCTGTGGCCGAAGCCAGTACACGCGGCGGATACGTTATCCAAGATTTTCACCGGGGAGGAGCGCTGCGCGTTGGTTCGGTCGCCCACGTATTTGCCCCAGGCCCAGAGTGTTCCGTCTGTTTTGAGAGCCAGGTGGGTCAGCACCCCGGTGCTGGCGGAGGTCACACCGTCCATGATCTTAACCGGGACGGGAGAATTAACCAGGTCGGAGTCAGGGAAAGCGTTGCTCACGTTGCGACCCCAGGCCCAGAGGGTGTTGTCCTCCAGCACGGCATAGGTGTGGGACTCACCGGCGCTCACCGAGCGCACGTTTTCCAGTACCTTGACGGGGCGGGTGCGGTCGATGTTGGTGCCGTCGCCCAGCTGGCCCCACTCGTTGGAGCCCCAGGCCCAGAGCGTTCCGCTGCCGTCAATCACAAAGCTCTCGCCGCCGCCGCCGCTCATGGTCTGGGTATGGCCATCGCGGGCGCTGTCATAGGCGACCGCCGGGATGGCGGAGGACAGGAGCAGCACAAGGCTCAGGGCAAGAATAAAACGTTTTTTCTGTCTCATAGAAGTTGACCTCCTAGGCGGTAATTTCCGCCGGGACGGCGGAGCGGAAATTTGCGTATGTTGACATAAAATCATCCCTTCAGGTCCTGACTTCCCCCCGCAGCAGGACCTGGTCGCCGTATTGATACTCCTTAGCATACCGCCCGGGGGTGAGGCCGGTAAGGTGGCCGAAGGTGCGGATGAAGTGGGAGTTGTCGGAGAAACCGGACAGCTCGCCAGCCTGCTGGACGCTGAGGCCCTCCTGAAGCAGCTGCCGTGCCTTGAGCACCCGGCTGTAGATGATGTACTCCATCACGGAAAAGCCGGTGGCTGACTTGAAAATGCGGCACAGGTAGTGCTTGCTGATGTAGAACTGCCCGGCGATCTGGTCCAGGGTGAGGGGCTCGGCCAGGTTGTCCCGGATGTAGTCCAGGATGGGGGCTACCCGCAGGAAGTCCTTGTTGTGGACGGCTTCGCCGGCAGTGGCGGCGTTAAGGATGGGGGCCAGCCGGATGAGCAGGTTGAGCAGGGCCACTGTTTGGCGGACGTCGCTGCCGAAAGAGCCGTCATTTTTGTTGCGCTCCAGGGCTTGGAACAGCTCGATGATCTCGGTCATCTCGGTCCCTGACAGCTCTGCCCGGCGAAAGGCGGCGTCGCACAGCCGGGTCAGATCGGTCTGGGGGGTGGACAGCTGGGCGAGGGCCTTTTTACTGATGTGGAGCACATAGCGGGCATGGAAGCCGTCCGCCATGGTGCGGTGGAGGGTGTTCTCACCGATGAGGTAGATGGTTCCCCGCCGCAGGGGATACACCTGGTCGCTGACAAAAATATTTCCCGGGCTGACCAGGGGCAAAAGCAGCTCACAGTGGTCATGAAAGTGCAGGCGGCTCATGTTCCAGGTCTCGTTGTGGTTCAATTGTAGGTGAAATTCCACGTTTGTCAATGGAAAATGCCTCCTTTGCAGGGGAGTGTGGGATAGCCTGCGGCCTGGGCCGGCCTCTATTATACCATGGCGGATCAAGATATGCAAATTTTATGCTAAATTATAGGCTAGACCAACTGTCAGGTTTGTGGTAAAATAGCTACCGTATAAGAGTGCGTTGCGGAACCTTGACAATTAGAAGGAAACAAAAATTTGTAATGGGGGTATTACTATGAACAAAGTATATTCCATGCACGATGCCGTGGCAAAGTTCGTGGAGGACGGCGACGTCCTTGCGATCGGCGGCTTCACTACCAACCGCAAGCCCTATGCCACTGTGTCGGAGATTCTGCGCCAGGGCAAGAAGGACTTTGTCGTCTACGCCGGTCCCGGCGGCGGCGAGGTGGATATGCTCATTGGCGAGGGCCGCGTGGCCGCTTACATCAACTGCTACACCGCCAACTCCGGCTACACCAACGTGTCCCGCCGGTTCCGCGCCGCCATTGAGCAGGGCAAGCTGGTCTATGAGGACTACTCCCAGGATGTGCTGATGCTCATGCTCCACGCCGCCTCCCTGGGGCTGCCCTTCCTGCCCGTGCGCCTGATGCAGGGCTCCGGCCTGATGAAGTTCTGGGGCATCAGCGAGGAGAAGCGTAAGACCATGCCCAAGGTGGAGGACCTGAAGTGCGCCGAGATTGAAAATCCTCTGGTTCCCGGCCAGAAGGTGGTGGCCGTCCCCGTGCCCAAGATTGACACCGCCATTATCCACGTCCAGCAGGCCAGCCCCGACGGCACCTGCATCATCAACGGCGATGAGTTCCACGACATCGACATCGCCGTGGCCGCCCGCAAGACCATCGTCACCTGCGAGGAGAT
>CANDCW010000118.1 GCA_947383275.1 uncultured Bacillota bacterium | reverse complement strand
GTGGTCGCTTACGCGCCCCCCTGCCAGCCACACCGCCCCGCAACGCGGGTCGGGGATTTTCCATAGGTGGTCGGTTTTACCCCCTGTTGGCTGTCCCAGGTGGTCGGAATGAAGAAAAACAGAGGAAAAACCGCCCTGTTTCAACCTTTTCCAAGGTGGCTGTGACAGGTGGTTTTCCAACAAAAAGGAGGAATTTTCCAATGAGCAAAAATACGCACATTTCGGTGGAACCAAACACACCCGCAGAAGTCAAGACCCGCATCCCCGTCTGGCTGTACCCATCCACACTGGAAGTGATGGACAGAGCAATGAAAATTGCGAACTGCAAAAGCCGCAGTGAGTATCTGGAAAAGGCCGCGCTGTTCTACGCCGGCTACGTCTCCGGTCAGGACGCCACCGCCTATCTGCCACCCGCACTGGCGTCCGTTCTGCGCGGAACGGTGCAGGACACGGAGAACCGAATCTGCCGTCTGCTGTTCAAGCTGGCGGTGGAACAGGACATGGTGATGAATGTGCTGGCGGCGGGGATGGAGATTCCCGATGAGCAGCTCAAGGCGCTCCGGGGTCGGTGCATCCAGGACGTGAAAAAGACCAGCGGCAGTATCTCTCTCGACGACGCCGTCCGCTATCAAAGAGGCGGTCTGTGATCACCCGTACCCTGTTCAAATTCTGCGCCGCAAAACAAAGAATAAAAGTCCTCGAAAAAAGTAGTAGCTATCTTCCGCAAAGTGTGATATGTGTTGGTGTTGCAAAGGAGGCAGTGGACATGAGAACGATTCTGGAGGATCTCTACTACGGCAACATCATACCCAACGAACAGCAGATGACGCCTGGCTCAGAGCTGAAACGAGCGGTGGATCGTGTCGCCAAATATGAAAAGCAGCTCATGGAACAGCTGGAGGAAACCGAGCGAGAGACTCTTACAAAACTCATCCGGTTACAGCATGAGATCAACAGTATCACAGCAACTGAGAATTTCATCCTGGTCTTTCGGCTGGGCGTCAGGATCATGGCCGAGTGTATGGATGACAGCGACGACGATATCAGAAACGGAGGTGGATAACGGTGGCAAAGAAACGAGCAAACGGCGAGGGCAACATCCGCAAGCGGAAGGATGGCCGCTGGGAGGGTCGGTACACCGCCGGCTACGAGTCGGAAACCGGCAAGCGGATTATCAAGAATGTCCTTGGCAAAACCCAGGCTGAAGTCAAGGAGAAACTGGCCCAGGCACAGCAGGAGTCCGCCGGTCTGGATGTAGGTCGCAGCGAGGACTACACAGTGGCCAGCTGGTTGAAAAGTTGGTATGAACTTTACGCCAAGCCCAACGTCCGCCCGGCTACCGCAGACCGCTATCAGCTGATCATCGAGACCTACACTATTCCACGCATTGGAAAGATCAAGCTCAATAAGCTTACCTCCCGTGATCTCCAGAAACTCTACAAGGACCTTATGGAACGTGGCAGAATCCAGAAGCGGAGCGGCAAAGGCAATCCTGGCCTGAGCAGTACCACAGTCAGAAGCGTCCACCTCACCCTGCACTGCGCATTCGAGAGAGCAGTGAAAGAGCGGCTCATTCCCCGCAACCCTACCGATGACTGCATCGCTCCCAAAGTGCAGAAGGTGGAGATGAAAACCCTCCGGCCCGAGCACCTGAAGTTCTACCTGGAAGCCGCTGACGCCCGTGGGGTGCTTCCCATGTTCTACCTGGAGCTGGTGAGCGGCCTGCGGAAGGGCGAGTTGGTGGCCCTCCTCTGGGACGACTTGGATATCCAAAACAGGACAATTTCGGTCAGCAAGCAGTACATCAAAAATCCCAGCGGGAAGCTGACCCTCTCCCGGCCCAAGACTGAAACCTCGGTGCGCCGGGTATCCATCCCCCAGGAGGCGGTGGATCTGCTGATCCAGGAGCATGAGAAGCACCCGGAAAACCCATATCTATTCCCCTCGTCCACCACTGGAGAGATGTACTACCCTGACTCGGTGGTAAAACTCCATGAGAAAATCCTCAAGGACGCTGGATTGGAGCACATCCGCTTCCACGATCTGAGGCACCCATATGTCAAGCCCGAGACAAAAAGTTTTTCAACTTTTCTGAGAAGATTTCGAGCCAACAAGGAACTGATTGCTACTCCATGCAAAAGTCTTTCATCTTCCAGACGATCTCCACCTGATTATTCGGATAGACATAAACCCGGTCAATCAGCGTGTCAGCCAGCCCAGCCGTCAGACCACCGGCCCCAACTACCTCCCGCGCCAGCTCAGTCCTGACGCTTTTCGCCTTTTCGTCCATCTCCATCTGCGAGGTCTGCACCTTCAGATTGGAATGGATTTCCCGCAGCCTGTCAAGCTCGCTGTCAACAGCGGCCTTCTCGCTTTTGTAGTCCGCCATGGTGATTTGCTTCAAAATGAACCTCTCATATAGCGCCCGCTTTTGGTCCAGACAGCGATTGATCTGCTTGTCATACTCAGCCTGTTCCGCAAGCTGAACATCCAACATCCCGGCATTGGAGAGATCAGCCACATTCAAAATGACCTGCGCTTGCTTGGAAAGGATTTCATACAACATCATTTCCAGATCCGCCTCAATAATTTTCAAACCATGGCAGGGGGCCACTTCATCCACCTTGCTGTGCCGACACTGAAAATAATGGTTTTTGTTTGCCGACCTGGGCATAGCGTGGTGGCAGCATCCGCAGAACACTTTGTCCCGCAAGGGGTAGGTGTTGGCGTTTTTCTTAGGTGCCTTGAACCTGGGCCGCTGGGCCTGCACCTGGTCGAATAATTCCCTGCTGATGATTGCCTGATGATGGTCAGGAATTTTGACCCACTGGCCTTTATCCTTCATCCGAACCCGGTGCCCGCCTACCTCTGTCACTTCCCGCTTGCCTATAATATAGGTGCCGGTGTACCGTTCATCGTCCAGGATATGCACCACCGAGGACGTAGACCATATCCCGCAACACCGGGAAATATCGTGGCCGTTGTAGCCATGGGCCGCTTTGTACTCGGCAGGGGTGGGGATATTCCGCTCAAACAGGGCCTTGACAATCTCATTTGGAGAGCGCCCATCCCGTGCCAATTCAAAGATCATCAGCACATTAGGGGCGGTTTCCTCATTCGGCTCCATGCGACCATCCGCGCCCTTCCGGTAGCCATAGGGACAGAGCTTACTCTGGTACTCACCCCGCCGGAACTTCACATATTTGGCGCTCTTGTACTTGATGGACAGGTCCCGGCTGTAAAACTCGCTGACCAGATATTTGAACGCCACATTGATGCCACCCGTGTCGCCATGGAGGGTGTCGCTGTCAAAGTTGTCGTTGATGGAAATGAAGCGGACGCCGTACAGAGGAAAAACCATTTCCATAAAGTACCCAACCTCAATGCTGTTGCGCCCAAACCGGGTGAAGTCTTTCACAACGATGCAGTTGATCTTGCCCTTCCGTATCTGGTCAAGCAATTCCTGGACGGCGGGCCGTTCGAAGTTGGTCCCGCTATACCCGTTGTCGATGAACTCCAAAACCTCCGCATTTTTGATGCCCTCCATAGCATCAACGTATTGGTGGAGCGTATTTTTCTGGTTCTCAATGCTGAAACTGCCCACTTTGCTGTCCTCGGTGGAGAGCCGGATATAGAGGGCAATCACATAGGGAATCGGGCTGCTACTCATTCCCCAGCACCTCCATCACACGCTCAAAGCCGCTTTCAAAAGCGAAGTCAATGGAAACATCATCCGGGCTGTTTACCGTGACCCGCCCGATTAGTTGATTTACCAGCAGGGCGGAGAGGGCCGTGTCCTTATCCACTGCCGCCAGTTTATCGGCCATGCTGGTGTACTGCGCTACCTGCCGCTCCAACTCGGCTTGCCGGGTCTGAAGCTGCTGAACACGTTCCACCGCGCCGCTGATCTTCCGGTTGTAATCCTCCTGCATTTCCAGGTACTCCGCCTTGGTGAGGATGCCCTTGACGAAACTCTCATAGAGACCAGCTAAAAGGGCCTTGTTTTTTTGCGTCTGCTGCCCCAGATCTGCAATCTCCTGGCCCACTTGGGCCTTCTGCGCGGCAATCTTGCCATCACACTGTTTCAGCCGTAGGGCTTCCCCCATCACGACCTCGGCTTTCTGACGGATTATCATGAGAATCATGTTGAACAAATCAGATTCAGGCATACAATGAACACCGCCAACACAGGAGCTTTTCCCCTGTCGATCATTAGAAATGCAACGATAAATGTAATGCTTATAGCCTTTCTGGCGGTGGAGGCTCTTGCCGCAACACCCGCAAAATACACGCCCGCGCAGAATATTCGGTGAATAGGGATTTTTGCCGTTTCTCGAATATTTTTCAGCCGCTGCCTTCCGAATGGCCTGCACCTTTTCAAATAGTTCCCGGCTGATAATCGGCTCATGAGTGCCGCGCACGATGATCCAGTCCTCCGGCTTGGTGGCAACCTGCTTATGACCGATATTGGTGTGCTTACCCTGCACCATATCGCCGGTGTAGACTTCATCCACCAGAATCTTCCCCACGGTCCAGGTCTGCCACTTGCCACTGCCAGCAAGCTTATTGTCATAGCTGAACAGGCCGCAGGAAGCATGATAGTAGCCGGGGGACATAACGCCGCCCTCGTTCAGCCGTTTGACAACCTCATTCAGCGCAACACCGTCCGCGATCCACTGGAAAATCTGCCGGACAATAGGGGCTGTGTCCTCGTTGACCAGCAGGCGGTGGCAGTTGTCCGAGTCCTTCCGATAGCCATAGGGGGGCCGTCCCCCCACAAACTTCCCGTCCTTCATGGCCTGATTTTGCTGTGCCCGAACCTTCTTGCTGATGTCGGCGGCATAAGCCTCGTTTATCATATTTTTTAAGGGCACAATCAGGTGATTGCCGCTGTTTTCACCGTTCTCACTGTCAAATTGGTCGTTGACGGCGATAAACCGCACCCCATGGAGAGGAAAATACTTTTCAATATAGTATCCGGTATCAATGGTGTTCCGGCCCAGCCGGGAAAGGTCCTTTACCACGATGCAGTTGATTTTCCCGGCCTCAATATCACCAAGCATCCGCTGAAAGGCTTCCCGCTCAAAGGTCCGTCCCGTGGTGCCGTTGTCGGTGTAGAGGCCCACGATCTCAATATCCGGGCACAGGGCGATATACGCTTCCATGATCTGCCGCTGTGTCTCCAGGGAATCGCCCCGCTTGCCGTTGAACTCCACCGACAGCCGGATGTAGAGTGCCGCCTGCCAGACCTTCATGGTGGGCTGCTTCGGGGCATCCAGCACCGCAATGTTTTTTCTGCTTTTCCGCGCCATTTATGCCGCCTCCTTTTCCATAGCCGTCAGATCGTTCAGAACCTCCCTCAGATCGGGCGGGAGTTTCCCCATCTGGTTTAGGCGCTTCAGCACCTGTAAAAATTCGATGTGATAGCGAAAGGTGATTGCCAGCTCATGCTTGCCCTCCACCCGGATGGACTGCACCAGGGCAACCACCGCCCGCCGGTCCAGCGTGGTCATGGCGGAGAACTCCTTGAAGTGCTGGGTCCACCGCAGGCGGGAGCTGCTGTTGTTCGTCACCAGCTCCATCTCGGCCCGCAGCCGGTCAATGGCCTCCTGCGCCTGCTCCGCCCGCTGGGTGTAGAGATTTTTCAAATCCTGATAGTCCTTTTTGCTGATAAGAGTGGCGATGAAATTCTCATACAGCGTGGACTTGAACTGACGGGCTTCTTCCAGCTTCGCTTGGTTATCCGCGATCTGCCCCTTGAACTTGGCGATTTCCTCTTGGTTGATCTGCTCCTCGCTGATGCCGTCCAGCACCTCATCCAGCGAGACAACGTGCCGGATATGGGCTTGGAGACTGACCAGAACACAATCAATCAAATCAGCCTCTTTCAGCATGACCGGGTGGGTGCAGCCTTTTTTCTTCCCGGTGGGACAGTGATAATAGATGTACTTTTTGCCTTTGACCGTGTTGGTTTTCCGGGTCATGCGTCCGCCGCAGCAGCCGCATACCAGCAGGCCGGAGAACAGATACACCGCCTCGCCGT
>CANDCW010000117.1 GCA_947383275.1 uncultured Bacillota bacterium | reverse complement strand
AGTTCCAGGCCTACAAGGATGTCGCCGCCGCCATGGGCGGCAAGCGGGTGGTCATACGCACCCTGGACATCGGCGCCGACAAGCAGGTGGACTACTTTGAGATGCACAAGGAGGAGAACCCCGCCCTGGGCGTCCGGGCCATCCGGATCTGTCTCAACCGGCCCGAGGTCTTCCGCACCCAGCTGCGGGCCCTGTACCGTGCCTCCGCCTACGGCAAGGTGGCCATCATGTTCCCCATGATTACCTCCGTCTGGGAGGTAAAGGAGTGCAAGCGGGCCTGCCAGAAGGTGATGGCCGAGCTGGACAAGGAGGGCGTCCCCTACCGGAAGGACACTGAGATCGGTATTATGATCGAGACCCCCGCTTCCGTTCTGGTGGCGGAGGAGCTGGCAAAAGAGGTGGACTTTTTCTCGGTGGGGACCAACGACCTGACCCAGTACACTCTGGCCTGTGACCGCCAGGCCAACGACCTGGGAAAGTTCTTTGATCCCCACCACCCCGCCGTCCTCCGGGCGCTGAAGCTGGCAACAGACGCCGCCCACAAGGCGGGCATCTGGATCGGCATCTGCGGCGAGCTGGGGGCGGACCTGTCCCTTTTGGAAACCTTCCTGGCCATCGGCATCGACGAGCTGTCCGTCTCCCCCACCTCCGTTCTTCCCCTCCGGGCGGAAATTCGCAAGTCTATTGCCAAGACCTGCACTCTGGAAAAACTGGAGTGCTGACCCCCAAAGCAGCCAGAAGCAAAAACAAGGGCAGGGGTACTGCGCCCCTGCCCTTTATCAAACAGGAGTCGGAGGAACCGTTATGATCAGCGAAACATTGCAGAAAGCCCGGGAGTTTGAGACCCAATACGGCCCCCATATCCCGGACAGTGAACGCCCCACCTTTCACGCTACCCCTACCATCGGCTGGATGAACGACCCCAACGGCTTCTCCTTCTATCAGGGCGAATGCCATCTGTTCTACCAGTATCACCCCTATTCCAACGAGTGGGGACCCATGCACTGGGGGCATATGAAGACCTGTGACTTTCTCCGCTGGGAGCGGCTGCCCATTGCCTTGGCCCCGGATCAGGACTACGACAGCGCCGGATGCTTCTCCGGCGGAGCGGTGGAACTGCCCGATGGACGGCAGCTGCTGATGTACACCGGCGTTCGGCGGGGCCACAACGCTGACGGCTATCTTCAGGACATTCAGACCCAGTGTCTGGCGATTGGAGACGGGCTGAACTATGAGAAGCTGAGGGATAACCCCGTTCTGGACGGCGAAAGCCTGCCCCAGGGAGGCAGCACCATCGACTTCCGGGACCCCAAGGTGTGGCGGGACCCGGACGGCGCTTTCTACGCCGTCGTAGGCAACCGCACCGCCGACGGCAGCGGCGCTATTTTGCTTTACCGATGGATCGAGAATTCCAAGTGGGAGTTTGTCCGCACGCTGGACGCAAGCCACAACCAGTACGGAAAGATGTGGGAGTGTCCTGACTTTTTCCCTTTGGACGGTAAGCAGGTGCTCATCACCAGTCCCCAGGAAATGTCTCCCATAGGGCTGGAATTCCACGCGGGTAACGGAACCGTGTGCTTGATCGGGGAGTATAGCCCGGATGGCGGCTTTGCCCGCCAGAATGTACAGGCGATTGATTACGGCCTGGACTTCTACGCTCCGCAGACAGTGGAAACCCCCGATGGCCGGCGGATTATGATTGCCTGGATGCAGAACTGGGATACGGTGAACGCCAAGCCTTACAACTGCCGGTGGTTTGGGCAGATGACCCTGCCCAGAGAACTGTCAGTCAAAGATGGACGGCTGATTCAAAATCCGGTCCGGGAGTTGGAAGCATATCGGAGACGGCGAGTCGTCCATCGGAATATCCCTGTCAGCGGGGAAATCAATCTGCCAGGGGTCCAAGGGCGGGTGCTGGATATGACAGTCACGATCCGGCCCACTGGCCCCGACCTCTACCGCTGGTTCCGTATCCGGGTGGCCAAGGACGGACAGCATGAGACCATCATCCGTTACCGCCCCGACCAGGATACCCTGAAGCTGGACCGCATCCGCAGCGGACTGCCCCACGACATTGTCCACACCCGCTCTTTTCTGGTGCGGCCCCGGGACGGGGAGATCAAGCTGAGAATCATTCTGGACCGCTTCAGCGTGGAGGTCTTTGTCAACGACGGAGAACAGGCGGCCAGCGCGGTCATCTATACCCGCCAGTCCGCCGATGCCATCACCTTTGAGGCAGGCGGCTCCGCACTGATCAATGTGGAGAAATATGACTTGGCCTTTTTCTAAATCGACGCTATTCTATCTTGCTAAAACGTACAAAACCGCTTCCGCATTTCTTTATCGGACAATTCTCACCCCTCTGCCATGTCCAGCACTTCCTATATCTGAGATACAAAAGTGTTCCACTCATCCCTGCTGATTTTCCCCCTCTGCTTTCTCGCCTTCAGTCGGTTGTAGACCTTCCGGTACTCCACGCCCGCAGGACTCAGACCCTGCGGGTGGTTCGCTTGGTCAGAAGATGGTATTCAAGTTTCGATTTATACAGTTGACTTATGCAGTATCCAATGGTAGATTTTAAGGTGCAAAACAAAATTCTATGATAAGTGTACAGGAAGGACGGTAATTGCCGCTCCTTCCTTTTTTCGCCCCTTTTACATACGAGGAAAGGGGGCATAATGCATGAATTTATTTGAGGCAGTCAAAGATTCCATACCAACGATAACGGCGGCGGAACATTACGGGATTGAGGTCAAGCGCAACGGTATGGCCTGCTGTCCGTTCCACGATGACCGAACGCCCAGCATGAAGGTGGATAAGCGGTTCCACTGCTTCGGCTGTCAGGAGGACGGTGATGTGATCGACTTTGTGGGAAAGCTGTTTGACCTCTCACCCAAAAGAGCCGCCGAGAAGCTGGCGGAAGATTTTGGGGTGCAGTATGACGGCCTGCAACCGTGGCGACCGCAGAAAAGACCGTCTGTCATTTCCAAACTGGAGGCGGCACAGGAATACCGAAAAAAAGAAAATCGGTGCTACCGGGTGCTGTGCGGATATTTCCACCTGTTGCAGGACTGGAAGGAACAGTACGCACCGCAGCCGTCAGACGAGGAGTGGCATCCTCTGTTCTGTGAAGCCTTGCAGAAAATCGACTATGTGGAGTATCTGCTTGACGAGCTGATCTCCGGCACTCTGGAGGAGCGCACCGCTATCGTCAAGGAAAAAGAGAAAGACCTGGACCGGCTGGAACGGCGGATCACTGGATTTTCTGCCAGCGGAAAGATTGAGCCGCACAGGAGCGGCATTCAGGAAAAGATGCGGGGGATGCGTTACCCGGAGGAACTGGCGATGTAAATCTTGAACGAGGGAGGTGGGCTATGGCGGCGACACGGCTGATCGCGCTCCACATCAACAAAGGAAAAACTATTGCTCAGACACTGGCGGATAGGACAGACTATGCGGAGAATGAGAAAAAGACCGAGGGCGGGAAATATATCTCCAGCTATGAGTGCGATGCCCGGACAGCGGATGAGGAGTTCCTTTTGTCAAAACGGCAGTATGAACAAATAACGGGCCGCCGCCATGAGCATAATGTCATCGCCTATCAGATACGCCAGTCCTTCAAACCGGGCGAGGTCACGCCAGAGGAGGCGAACCGTATCGGCTATGAACTGGGGATGCGCTTCACCAAAGGAAAACACGCTTTCATCGTTGCCACCCACACCGACCGGGCGCACATCCACAATCACATCATTTTCAATTCGACCGCCCTGGACTGTACCCGGAAATTCAGGAATTTCTTTCTGTCCGGGCTGGCACTCCAAATGGTAAGTGACCGATTGTGTCTGGAGCATGGGCTTTCCATCATTGAGCCGCGCCCCTACCGGGAACGCAAAAAACGCACCGAGTACCCCAAGCGAACCTCCAATCGTGACGATCTGCGGGCCGCCATTGACACAGCTTTGCAGAAAAAGCCGAAGGATTTTGAGGAACTGATTTCATTCCTGACGGAGGCTGAATGTGAGTACAAACCGGGCAAGCGGCCTTCTATCCGAATCAAGGGACAGGAGCGTTTTGCCCGGTTCAGTTCGCTGGGCGAGGGCTACACCGTCGATGATCTGAAAGATGCCATTGCCGGGAAACGCATGGAACGGACTCCGGCAAAAAGCCAGCAAGTCCATGACAAGAAGTTTTCGCTTCTCATTGATATTCAGGAGAAGCTGAATGCAGGAAAGGGCACCGGATACCAGCGGTGGGCAACGCTCTTTAACCTCAAACAGATGGCACAGGTCATGTGCTTTTTGCAGGAGAATGAGATTGTCAACGGAAAATGTACAATAAGAAAAGTAGGGGAACTGATGTACTGCAAACCTCTCCCTGCCCATCAGCAATGGTACTGTGGCAAAAAAATTCGAAAATGAGATGTCGCTTTTGGACTCTGGAGGTTGTGGTATAGGGATGAGGGATCCTGCGCTCTGAATCGGTAAATATTTTGTAAACTCGATTATAAAAAAGTTCCGTTTCAGCCGCTGCGGGTTGTGGTAGAAAGGTGAGGAGGGCCAACGTAAAAAGGCAGAGAAGAAAATTATGTCATGAAGAAAAGGAGGTCAAGCGCAGCATGAAAGAATCCAGCTATAAGAGCTACGACGAACTGCCGCTGTTCCTGAACGCGGCAACAGTGGCAAAGGTGCTGAGTGTCTCACCGTCCAGTTGTTACGAGCTGATGCACGAACCGGATTTCCCGGTACTGAAAATCGGCAGCAGGATGGTGGTATCCAAGGAGCAATTCGTGGAGTGGGTGTTGCGGCACACCCAGGGAGGTGCGGAATGAAATACAAACCGTGGCCCAAGCGTGATCCGGTCAAGAACTACTTCCAGCTGCCCAACGAAATATTCCTGCTGGGGCTGTCGCCCGGTGCGCTGGCGGTCTATTCATATCTGCTCTGCTGTGAAAACAGGGAGACCTACCAGTGCTGGCCCAGCTACAAGACCATCGGCAACGCAGTAAAGATGAGTGCCAACACCGTCCGCAAGTATGTGTGTGAGCTGGAGGAGCGGCAGCTCATAAGTACAGAGAACACGACAGTCACCACCAGGGATGGCTTGAAACGTAACGGCAACCTGCTCTACACCATCCTCCCGATCCAGTTGGCCCTCGACCAGTTCTACGAACAGCAGCTGGCGCAGGTGGATGTGGCGGCTGAACGTCAGCGAGTCGCAAAGGCACTTGCGCTCCGCAGTGATAGTGCGCACTCAGCGTGACAGCCTGTGCGCCGCTGTGTGACCCTTCTGCTATCCGGAAGGTAACAAGCCGCTGCTCACCGCAGGCACAGCCGTGTCAAGAGCGTGTGCCCGGTGTGCGCCATCCGGTGAATTCCGCACAACCGAAAGTGGCAGGTGAACCGGGGGGTCGAAAAAAGTGCAGGATAAAGGCAGGTGGTCGCTTACGCGCCCCCCTGCCAGCCACACCGCCCCGCAACGCGGGTCGGGGCTTTTCCATAGGTGGTCGGTTTTACCCACTATTGGCTGTCTCAGGTGGTCAGAATGAAGGATAACAGAGGAAAAACCGCCCTGTTTCAACCTTTTCCAGGGTGGCTGTGGCAGGTGGTTTTCCAACAAAAAGGAGGAATTTTTCAATGAGCAAAAAAACACACGTTTCGGTAGAACCAAATACATCCGCAGAAGTCAAGACGCGCATTCCCGTCTGGCTGTACCCGTCCACGCTGGAGGTGATGGACAGAGCGATGAAAATTGCGAACTGCAAAAGCCGCAGTGAGTATCTGGAGAAGGCCGCGCTGTTCTACGCTGGCTACGTTTCAGGTCAGGATGCCACTGCCTATCTGCCGCCCGCGCTGGCATCCGTCCTGCGTGGTACAGTGCAGGATACGGAGAACCGGATCTGCCGCCTGCTCTTCAAGCTGGCGGTGGAGCAGGACATGGTAATGAATGTGCTAGCGGCCGGGATGGAGATTCCCGATGAGCAGCTCAAGGCGCTCCGTGGGCGGTGCGTCCAGAACGTGAAAAAGACCAGCGGCAGTATCTCATTGGACGACGCTGTCCGTTACCAAAGGGGCGGCCTGTGA
>CANDCW010000116.1 GCA_947383275.1 uncultured Bacillota bacterium | reverse complement strand
CGGCAAACGGAATTGAGCGGCCAGTGTCCATGGCGAAAGAGGACTGGTCCCTGGGGGCCCATCAGCTGCAATACCTGTATGAGACCTACGACGGCACTTCCGAGGGCGCGCAGGAGGCCATTGAGGCCATCAAGGCCGGTAAGCTCGACCTGCACAGCTACAACAGAATGTCGGACTTCCTCAACATGTTCGACACGCTCAAAAAGTACAATGTGGCCGTAAAGGACCCCCTGGGCGCGGATTACGACGAGATGGCCATCGACCTTGTGGACGGAAAGACCGCTTTCTGGTTCAACGGGAACTGGGCCTGGCCCAACCTGGCCGAGGCAGGCGCCGAGGAGAGCGACGTATATGGCTTCCTGCCCTATTTTATGAACAATGATCCGGGCGATTTTGTAAACCAAAAGGTTCAGGCTTCCCCATCCAAACAGATCATGCTGGACGGACAGATCGCCACCGCGCAGCAGCAGGCCGCGGGGAAGGCATTTCTCAACTGGCTGGTTTACAGCGAGATCGGGCAGCAGATGCTGGTGAAGACCTGTAATCTCATCCCGCCCTTTACCAACAATCCCTATGAGCCCGCGGACCCCCTGAGCCGGGATATTTACCAGAAGGTGCATGACGGCAAAGCCTTTAACGCATCGGCCATCGTGCCCAACGACCACTGGTCCGCCCTGGGCGCCGCCATGCAGAAGTACCTGGTGGACCGCAGCGACCGGGAGGAACTGATGGCGTCCATCCAGAGCTACTGGGACGAACAGAAATAAGGAGGGGGGATTTTCAATGAAAAGCAAAAATAACGGAAAAGACTTCGGCATTTTCGCGCTGCCCGGAATCTTTTTCTTCCTCGCGGTGGTGATGGTGCCGTTTGTCTACGGCGCTTACCTGACGCTGACCGACTGGAACGGCGTGTCAAATGTGAAAAACTTTGTGGCGTTCAAAAACTTCGGCGGGGTTGTGAAGGACGCGCAGTTCTGGACCTCCCTGCTGCTCACCTTCCGGTATGTCATTCTGGTAGTGGTGATCGTCAACATCCTGGCTTTCGCCATTGCCTACCTGCTGACCCGGGGGATGAAGGGCCAAAACTTCTTCCGGGCGGGCTTCTTTACACCCAATCTGATCGGCGGCATTGTGCTGGGCTATATCTGGCAGTTTGTCTTTTCCCGGGTGTTTGTCAGCATCGGCGAGAGTACGGGATGGAGCCTGTTCGAGGTGTCCTGGCTGTCCGACCCCACAAACGCCTTTATCGCCCTGGTTGTGGTGTCGGTGTGGCAACTCTCCGGCTACATGATCCTGATTTACGTCGCGGGCTTTATGGGGCTGAACGCGGACGTGATGGAGGCCGCCAGTATTGACGGGGCCTCCGGGTTTACCAAGCTGAAAAATATTATCATACCGCTCATGATGCCCTCCTTTACCATCTGCCTGTTCCTCACCCTGTCCCGGGCATTCATGGTGTATGACGTGAACTTGTCCCTGACCGCGGGCGCACCCTACGGAACCACGGAGATGGCGGCCATGCACGTCTATGAAAAGGCGTTCACCTCCCGGCAGTTTGGCGTCGGGCAGGCGGAGGCGCTGATTCTGTTCGTGATTGTGGCCATCCTCAGCGGAATCCAGGTATATATGACGAAAAAACGGGAGGTGGAAGCATAATGAACCAGACGTCAATCGGAGGAACCAAAAAGAAGGTCGCGGACGCGCTGGCCATGACCAGACTGATCATCATTTTCATCGCGTATATGTTTCCGTTTATCATGGTGGTCATCAATTCCCTTAAGCAGAAGCGGGATATTATCAAGAGCCCGTTTTCTTGGCTGTTTACCATAAAGGGGCTGTCCTTTGACAACTTTGTGAAGGCGTTTAACCAGATGAATTTCCTAAACGCCTTCAAGAACTCCCTGATTGTCACCGCGTCTGCCACCATACTGGTGACCCTCCTGGCGGCGATGCTGGCCTATTACATCGTGCGCCATAAAAATTGGGTCTCCAAGCTCATGCTAGCCCTTATGGTGGCGTCCATGATCATCCCCTTCCAAGCTATTATGATCCCCCTGGTCAGCATCTACGGCGGGATGCTGAACGTGCTGAACCACAGAATCACCCTGATTTTCCTGCACACCGGGTTCTCCATGGCCATGTCCGTGTTCATGTTCCACGGATTCATCAACGGAAATATCCCCATCGCCCTGGAGGAGGCCGCATACATTGACGGCTGCACCCATGTCCAGACCTTTTTCAAGATCGTGTTCCCGCTGCTGCGGCCCATCATCTCCACTATGGTCATCCTGAACTCCCTAGCGTTCTGGAATGACTTCCTGCTCCCCTCCCTTGTGCTGACGGACAAGGAGCTGCTGACCCTGCCCCTGTCCACTTACAGCTTCTATGGGACCTATTCCGCCGATTACGGCACCATCATGGCCGGGCTGTTGCTGTGCGTGGCGCCCATCCTGATCCTCTACGTCGTGCTTCAAAAGCAGATCATCGGCGGCGTGGTGGCCGGCGCGGTCAAGTAACAACAGTTTCTTGAAACAATTCCCCTCGTTTTCCATCCGAGGGTGGAAAACGAGGGGAATGGAGGAGTGTCACAGTGAAGGACAAAAATCTGCTGTTTACAAGGGCATATGAACAGGCGGTCGCGCAGGACGCTGCGAGCGAGATCAAGCCGGTGTTCCATCTGGCTCCCTATATCGGCTGGCTGAACGACCCCAACGGCTTTTCCTTTTACCAGGGCCAGTATCACCTGTTTTACCAGTACAATCCCTACTCCACAGAGTGGGACTCCATGCACTGGGGCCACGCCGTAAGCCGGGACCTGCTGCGCTGGACCCATCTCCCCGCCGCGCTGGCCCCCGACGAATTCTATGACGCTTTCGGCTGCTTTTCCGGCAGCGCCATCGAACTTCCCGATGGGAAACACCTGCTGCTCTATACCGGGGTGCGGGAGGAGGGCGGCGGCAAGACCGTCCAGACCCAGTGCGTGGCGGTTGGAGACGGATTGGACTATCCGAAATACGCCGGCAATCCTGTGATCGATGAGGCCGCCCTGCCCGCCGGGTTGAGCCGGAATGATTTCCGGGACCCCAAAGTCTGGAGGGAGGCGGACAACTCTCTGCGCTGCGTGATAAGCACCTGTAACATGGACGGCCTGGGGCGTGTCCTCCTGTTCAGCAGCCCGGACGGGCTTTCCTGGAGGTTTGAAAGCGTTCTGATGGAGAATGACGGCCGGTTGGGGCGGATGTGGGAGTGTCCTGACTTCTTTTCTCTGAACGGAAAACACGTCCTGCTGGTCAGTCCCATGGACATGCTGCCAGAGGGCTTTGAGTACCACAACGGAAACGGAACGGTGTGCATGATCGGGCGCTATGATGAGGGGGCGAAACGCTTTATCCCGGAGGCGGATCAGGCTATCGACTACGGTATCGACTTCTACGCGCCCCAGACTATCCTGACGCCGGACGGCAGGCGGGTGATGATCGGCTGGATGCAAAACCCGGATACCTGCACGCTCAACAGGATTTCAGAGCGCAAATGGTTTGGGCAGATGAGTCTGCCCAGGGAGGTGTCCGTCCGAAACGGGCGGCTGTACCAACGGCCCGTCCGTGAACTGGAGCAATACCGGAGCAACCCGGTTTCCTACAAAAGCATCACCGTTCTGGGAAATCTCAGGCTGTCCGGCATAGAGGGACGCACCGTGGATATGGAAATGACCATCCGTCCCGATTATAACTGCGGCTTGTATCAGAAGTTCGCGGTCTGCTTTGCCCAGGACAAGCAGTACAAGACCTCCCTGAGCTTCCGGCCCCATGAATCCACACTGAAGATTGACCGAAAATTCTCCGGCTCCCGCAGGGCCTACATCCATCAGCGCCGCTGTCTTGTCCACCATGAGAAAGGTATGCTGAGGCTTCGGATTATCCTGGACCGATTCAGCGCGGAGATATTTGTAAATGACGGAGAACAGGTCATGTCGGCTGCCATTTCCACCGACATTGCCGCCAAGGGTATTTCCTTTTTTTCGGATGGTCAGGTTCTAATGGACATAACAAAATATGACTTGTTTGCGTAGAAGTGAACAGATGAAAAATTTTATCCAGAAATAAGATTGATAATTTACTGTAAATATGTAGGCCGCCGTTTATGGACATTTCCATAACGGCGGTTCTTTTAATGAAAAATCCAATTCGTTTTGCCAATTTTTTGTGAGTGTGGCTAATAAATAATGAAATGATATATTTCCCCTTGACAAAAGCTCTCTGAGGACAGGGTAAACGAGAAAATCACGGAGCGCAATTTCTCCATGCTGTCCCAGAAGTACCAGCAGGAACAGGGAAAGCTTGAGAAGAAGATTGAAGCGTTGACGGCCCAGCTTGCCAGCACCAAGGAGCAGGAGGACGGCATAAACAAGTGGGTGGAGTTAATCAAGCAGTTTTCCAGCCCCACGGAGTTAACCGCCGATATGCTTAACACCCTGATTGAAAAAATCCTTGTCCATGAGGCCACCAAGGACGAGGACGGCAACGGGGTACAGGAAATCGAGATTGTTTACCGCTTTGTTGGCAAGATTGATTAGTATCTTTAACTATGTCACTCCGAGTTGATCCAGTTGTCGACGGCGCACTGGGCAGCATCGACTGTACCGGTGAACACGGTGAGGTTGTCGCCGAAGCCGTAGGGATATCCGGCCTCGGCAGCGGCCTGACCCTCTTCTGGAGCGTGATGCCAGGTGTAGCGCCGGTTGGAGCAGACTTGTGCGGCATTCATCAGGGCTTCATTGACCGACAGTTCTGACACCCCATTAACCTTACGGGTCTGGTTAATCAGGCGGATCATCTCCTGTCGTATCTCCATGTTGTCAGTCAGTCCAGTGTTATCATCCTCAACGGGCGGGGCGGGGTCAGCGGCTGCACCGACCGTGAGCGTCACGGCTCCGCACTCCCCGGAATTGTTGGAGACAGTAATCTCTGCGGTTCCTTCTGACTTGGCGACGGCTACCCAGAAGGTCAGCACCTATTCCACCGCTACCGTGTCTGGGTTGCTGGAGGTCACAGTGTAGTTTGCACCGCTGGGACCGATGATGAGGCCGCTGCGCTCTCCTACCTCCAGGGTACTGCCCTTGTAGCTGCTCACGCGGACAGGTTCATCAGGCGCTTCCGCTGCCATCGCGGGGATGGTGAGACCGATAGTGAGAGTGGTCGCAGTCAGTGCGGCGGCAATGCGCTTTTTCATGTTGGTCATACTTTTTCCTCCTAATTTTCAGTGTTTTGTGGGGCTTTCGCAAGCAACACAATATCGAATGAGAAGGCAAAAGTCGATAGGGAATTGCAATTTAAAACGGAGAACTACAGAGGCGAAAAGCAAGCGAACTACACAGCGTTTCGCTGTTCATATGTAGGGCCTCTTTCGTTGCGATAATCATTCTGACCACATAAACAGCCACAGACAAACGTGGAACACGTGGAAATACTGGCTTCAAAGAGTGCCGGAAAGCAAATTGAACGGAGCAAAAGTGGCTATAAACCATCAAAAATTGCCCAAAAAATGTTTGCTGACCTCTTTGGATACAGTCCCGCAAGAATTGAACCGCTTCCTGGCCAGGAGCAGCTTAATATTCCGTACTTAGCAGGAAATCCGCAACGTGCATCATCTTGATCCTCTGGTAATTTCCGCTGGCCTACCTGCTAATATAGGGGTGTTTTTAATTGCTAAAGTATATAGTTATAACTGCAACACTCACTTCACATCAAAAGTTTTGCGGTTTATATCCGCAAAACTTTTTCACCAAGGCAGCTTCGACGGCCTCCAGCATCGGAGAATATCCCATATAAAATCCCCAGATTCAGGGAAAACTGAATCCGGGGTGATAAATTATGGGATTTTTCCGCGGTAGAACTAAGACGGGCCCCTATTTTGAGGGCTGGTACTTCAAGCACCAGAATCCGCAGGGACAGACTCTGGCGCTGATTCCCGCGTTCCATATCGACAGAGAAGGACACTGCACTGCCTCCCTCCAGGTCATTTCAAAGAATCAGACGTGGTGGCTGGAGTACCCGGAGGCACAGCTGCAAGTCTCCCGGCAGCCTTTTCA
>CANDCW010000115.1 GCA_947383275.1 uncultured Bacillota bacterium | reverse complement strand
AATAATGCAGAAAAAGGTTGAAAAACCTTTTCTGCATTTAACTTACTACATCAGCGAAAATGGAAAATTTAAGGAAGCGTTAACCATTCCGCCCTTTACAATGCCCAAAACACTGTGATATAATTGTCAAAATCACTTTAAAGGGAAGAGGGTCCCAAGATGGACGAACTGCAAAATTTGAAAACCCGCATGGAACAGGAGCGCCCCGCCCCCTGGAAGGACCTGCCCGACATCGCCCTATATATGGATCAGCTGATCTCCTACATGCCGCGTCAGCTCATCCGTTTTGATCAGGGGCCCGTGCTCACCTCCGCCATGGTGAACAACTACATTAAGGATGGCCTTGTCCCCCGGGCGGAGGGCAAGCGCTACGGCCCCATCCACCTGGGCTACCTCACCGCCGTGGTGGCCCTGAAGCAGGTGCTGTCCGTCCGGGATATCGGCGCGCTGATGGGCGCGGGCCGGGCCCTGGAGAAAACCCCGCCGGAGCAGTACGGCTATTTCTGCGGCGCGCTGGACCACGCCCTCACCGACACTGCCCAATCCATCGACCCGGAGGCGGACAAGTCTGACCTGGCCAAGATGGCCCTGGACTTTGCCGTGCGCAGCTACGCAAACCAATTGGCCTGCCAGCGCATCCTCCACATTCTTCAGCCCCATGAGGAGGGCAGGCGAAAAAAAGAGTAAAGGAGTGTTTTTCTTGTCTGACTTCGTTATTTTCACCGACTCCTCCGCCGACCTGTCCGGCGAAATGGTCAGCCAGCTGGACGTTCAGGTCCTGCCCCTGAGCTTCATTCTGGAGGAGCACGCCTATTTCAACTACCCCGACAACCGGGATATGGATCCCCATCTCTTCTACGACCGCCTACGCCGGGGCGGCATGGCCACTACCAATGCCGTCAACGTGGCTCAGTATACAGAGGCCCTGGAGCCCTTCCTTCAGGCCGGGCAGGATATCCTGATTCTGGCTTTCTCCTCCGGGCTGTCCACCACCTACCACTCCTCCCTCATTGCTGTGGAGGAGCTCAGCGCCAAATACCCCGGCCGCAAGTTGTATGCCGTGGACACCCTGTGCGCCTCCCTGGGCCAGGGCCTGCTGGTGTGGTACGCCGCCCGCGAGCGGGAGCGTGGGCATTCCATCGACGAAGTCAGGGACTGGGTAGAGGAACATAAACTGAATATCTGCCACCAGTTTACTGTGGACGACCTCCACTTCCTCAAGCGGGGCGGCCGCATCTCCGGCGCCACCGCCGTGGTGGGCTCTATGCTCCATATCAAGCCCGTCCTCCATGTGGACAACGAGGGCCGCCTTGTCAGTACCGGCAAGGCCCGGGGCCGCCACGCCTCCCTGAAGGCCCTGGTAGACCGGATGGAACAGACCGCCATCGACTCCGGCAGTCTGACCGTCTTTGTCAGCCACGGCGATTGCCTGGGGGACGCCCAGGCCGTGGCAGATATGGTCAAAAGGCGGTTTGGGGTCCATGAGATTTATATCAACCACGTAGGCCCCGTCATCGGCGCGCACTCCGGTCCGGGGACGCTGGCGCTATTCTACATGGGAACGGAGCGATAACATGGAGGAGCTGAAATGGCTGGAGGTTTCTGTCAACACCACCCCAGACAGGCTGGACAGCGTGTGCGCCAAGCTGGCCGCCGCGGGGATGGACAGCCTGGTCATTGAAGATGAACAGGACTTCCTGAATTTTCTGGAGCAGAACCGGCAGTACTGGGACTATGTGGACCAGGAGCTGCTGGACCGGATGAAGGGGGCCGCCCGGGTAAAATTTTACGTCACCGACGATGGAGACGGCAAGGCCCAGCTGGCCCGGTATACCCGGGATCTGGATGTAGAATACACCGCAACCCCCCTCGCCAGCAGCGACTGGGCCTACAGCTGGCAGAAATATTACAAACCCCTGGAAATCGGGAAGCGCCTCTACGTAGTCCCCCAGTGGCTCCGGGAGGAGCCTGTCCCGGAGGGCCGGGTGCCCTTCTACCTCAATCCCGGCCTCACCTTCGGCACCGGCTCCCACGCCTCCACCCAGCTCTGCCTGGAGGGAGTGGAGGAGCACGCCGCCCCCGGCCAGGATGTGTTGGACCTGGGGTGCGGCAGCGGAATCTTATCCATCGCTGCGCTGTGTCTTGGGGCCAAAAGCGCCGTGGCCGTGGACATTGACCCTAAGGCGGTGGACGTTGCCTATGAGAACGCCGCCCTCAACGGCATCGGGCCGGACCGGTACACCGTCCGGGCGGGAAACATACTGACGGACCCTTCCCCGGCGGCGGAGCTGGCACGGAAACAGTACCACCTGGTGCTGGCCAACATTGTGGCCGACGTCATCATTCCCCTGGCCCCCCAGGTCCCCGGGCTGCTGGAGGACGGCGGCGTCTTCCTCTGCTCCGGCATTATCGACGCCCGGACCCGCGAGGTGGAAGCAGCACTAAAAAAGGCCGGCCTTACCCTCACAAAAAAACGTGAAAAAAACGGCTGGGCAGCATTGGAGGCATCACGATGAAAATTCTGATTTATGGTCCCAAGGACCGCTACGACACCTACATGCCTGATTTTGCGGCGGACCTCCCCTTTGAGACGGTGTTCAGCAGTGCCGTCCAGCCCGCCCTCCAGGCGGCGGAGGAAAACCCGGACGCAGAGATCGTCTTTGCCGATGCCATCACCCCCACCACCCGGGAGATTATGGACGCCCTGCCCCGGCTGAAAATGATTCACTCCGAAGGAGTGGCCTACAACGCCATTGATGTGGACGCCGCCCGGGAAAAGGGCGTCTTCGTGTGCAACAACAAGGGGTGTAACGCTGTCTCTGTGGCGGAACATACCGTCATGCTCATGCTCATGGCCCTGCGCTGCGGTGTCACCGGCCATAGGGCCGTCCTTGAAGGCAGGCAGCTCCAGTTCAAGGAGCAGTTTATGGTATCCGGGGCCCGGGAGCTGGGAGAGCTGGACGTGGGACTGATCGGCCTGGGGGACATCGGCCAGGCCACCGCCCGGCGGCTGCGCCCCTTCGGCTGCAAGCTGTTCTACTACACCGCCCACCGCCGCCCGCCCCAGGCGGAGGAGGAGCTGGGCGTCACCTATCTGCCCCTGGAGGAACTGGCCGCTCAATGTGACATTCTCTCCCTCCACTGCGCCGTTACCAGTCAGACCACCCACATGGTAAACGCCGGTTTTCTCTCCCGGATCAAGCCGGGGGCCATCCTGGTGAATACCGCCAGGGGCCAGCTGGTGGATAACCAGGCCGTCCGCCAGGCCCTCATCGATGGCCGGCTGGGCAGTATCGCCATTGACACCTTCGACCCCGAGCCCACCCCCGCAGACCACCCGCTGGTGAACCTGCCCCCCCAGGCGGCGGACCGCGCCATCTTCTCCCCCCACCTGGGCGGCAACACCAGCAGCTCCTTCCGCCGGGCCCACTGGAACATGTGGAACTCCGCAAAGCTCATTCTGGAGGGAAAGCGCCCCAATTTCATCGTCAACGGGCTGTAAGCGGACAAGCCCCCCGGCATGGCCGGGGGGCTTTCGCATTTTAACCGTATCGGGACAAAAACTGCTTTGTCCGCTCCTCCCGAGGGCGCTCGATCACCTGCCTGGCGGGGCCCTGTTCCACAATGACCCCCCGGTCCATAAAGATGACCTGGTCGGCCACATCCCGGGCAAAGGCCATCTCATGGGTCACAATCACCATCGTCGTCTTCTGCTCCGCCAAAGAGCGGATGACCCGTAGCACCTCGCCGGTAAGCTCCGGGTCCAGGGCGGAGGTGGGCTCGTCAAAGCAGAGGATATCCGGCTTCAGGGCCAGGGCCCGGGCAATGGCCACCCGCTGCTGCTGGCCGCCTGACAGCTGGTGGGGATAGTGCCCCGCCCGGTCCGCCAGGCCGATCTGCTCTAGCAGCGCCTGGCCCTCCCGGTCAATGCCGTCGTAAATGTCCTTTTTATTGGATTGAAATCCGGGCCGCTCCCGGGCCAGCAGTTTTCCCGCCAGCGTGACGTTCTCCAGAGCGGTGTACTGGGGGAACAAGTTAAAGGACTGAAACACCAGCCCGAAGTGGAGCCGCTTTCTGCGTATCTCCCCCTCCCGCTGGGTGGCGCGGTCGCCGGCATCGAAGAGCGTCTCCCCGTTGACCAGGATGCGCCCCTGATTGGGCGTCTCCAAAAAGTTGAGGCAGCGCAGCAGGGTCGTCTTTCCGCTGCCCGAGGAACCGATGATGGCCAGCGCCTGGCCCCGTTCCAGCTCGAAGCTGATGTCCTCCAGCACCCGGGTGGAACCGAAGTGCTTTTCGATGTTATGTGCTTCTAAAACAGGCATTCCAGCCCCTCCTCACCTGAAATAATCCAATTTCTTCTCGAACCAGCCCAGAAAGACGGTCACCACCCCGCTGAACAGCAGGTAAAAGACCGCCGTGTAGAACAAGGGCCAAATCATGCCCTTCTTAATATAGGTCTCGCCCATCCAAATCAGCTCATAGACGGAGATAACGCGAACCAGGGCCGTGTCCTTTACCAGCGTGATCAATTCATTGCCCATGGGGGGGACAATGCGTTTGATCACTTGGAGCAGGGTCACCCGGAAAAAAATCTGGCTCTTGGTCATGCCCAGCACCAGCCCCGCCTCCTGCTGGCCCGCGGGGATGGACTGAATGCCTCCCCGGTAGATCTCGGAGAAGTAGCAGGCATAATTGATGACAAAGGACACCAGGGCCGCCGTGAACCGCGGCAGGAGGGGGAGGCCGAACAGCAGGCCGGGCCCGTAAAAGATAATCATGATCTGGATCATCAGCGGGGAGCCCCGGACGATCCAGACCACGGTTTTCACCAGCCCGCGCAACGGCGTAAACCGGCTCATGGAGCCAAGGCTGATGACCAAGCCCAGGGGCAGGGCAAAAAGAAGCGTCAGGAAAAAAAGCTTCAGGGTGGCGGTCATGCCCTCCATCAGGCTCAGAGTGACGGAAATAAACATGAGGGGCGCTCCTTTCAGGGTCGGGAAGAGCAGAGGGCGCAAGCCCCCTGCCCAAGCCCCTTATTTTTCGATGATGGACTCCTGCACACCGTAAATCTCGGCGGTAGACATCACCATTCCGTTGTCATAGGCCTCTTTCCACCAGGTGTTGAAGGCTTCGGTCAGGTCGGAGCCCTTCCGGAAGCCCACGCCGTACTCCTCGTCGTTGAGCTGGACGGTGTAGGTCAGGTCGGGATAGCTGGTGCCCTCGCCGATCATGGCGCCGGCCATCAGCAGGTCGATGACGGCGGCGTCAGAGGCGCCGGCGGCTACCTCCATCAGGGCAGCCGCCTGATTCTGCATGGCGGTGTAGGAGATGCCCAGGGCGTCCAGCTGCTCCGCGCCGGCGGAGCCGTTCTCCACGGCGAATTTCAAATTGCTCAGGCTCTCCACGGTCTGGTACTGGTCGGCCACGGCCTTGTTGACCACCACCACCTGGCCGTTGAGGCAGTAGGGCTCGGAGGTGCTCATGAGGGCTTTCACATCATCGGTGAGGGTCATGCCGTTCCACACCACGTCGATGGACTTGGTGTCCAACTCCATGGACTTGGCGTCCCAGTCGGCCAACTCCAGGAACTCGACCTCCACGCCCAGGGATTCAGCAAACAGCTTGGCCATATCTGCGTCAAAGCCGATCCATTCGCCGCTGCTGTGCTTATAGTCCATGGGGGCAAAATCCGTCATGCCCACAATCAGGGTGCCCTTGGACTTGACATACTCCAGATCGCTTTCGGAGGCGGGCTGGCTGGGCTGATTGGACTGGCTGCCCGCCCCGGCCGGGCTGGAGCTGCCGGTGGGGTTGGGCTGGTTAGATTGGCTAGGGGCCTTGTTTCCGCCCCCGCAGGCGGATAGGGACAGGCACATGGCAAAGGCCAGCGCAAGAGAGAGTGCTTTTTTCATGATTAAGTATCCTCCAATTTTTCAAATCGTTCGCCGGGCAGTCCCGATGACACTTTCGCATTTTAGTACGCTAATGCAATATTGTAAAGGGGTAAATTTGTTTTTTCTCGTTTTTCCCTTTTTTCACCAAAGGACAGTTTCACGTTCCCAAGAATTTTGTCAGTCAAAACAGAAAAAATAGAGGGGCCGGACGCCGCCTCTCAAGAAAAACTGTCCTGGAAATCGGAATTCCAATCCCCTATGACAGCGCCTCCCGAGATGCGCACGCCCGGCCCTCTATGCCCCGCTAGATCAGCCTGCGGATGCTTGCCCTATTGCAAACAGCTTACTTCAGGCCGTTCTCGTAGGACTCGATCATCTTCTTGAACGTATGACCCGTACGACTTCTGAGGTTGGCAAGGTATTTGTCGGTGGTCTCGCCGGTGA
>CANDCW010000114.1 GCA_947383275.1 uncultured Bacillota bacterium | reverse complement strand
CCTGGGCCAGCTCCTGACTGCCCCACTGGGACAGGCCGTCGCAGGTGGAGGTGGTACCGTTGCAGAATTTAGCGGCCAGAGGTTCTATATACCCCTGGCGGCGGATATAGTCGTTAAAAATCTCGTCTACCAGCTGGCTAATGTTCTCAAATATGTTCCGTCCGCGAATAAACTTCTGGTCATATTGGGTTGTGGACGTAATCTGAAAATTGTAGCCCCGGCTGGGATAGAACTCGGTGTAAACCCGGTTCAGCGCAAAGGAAATGATGGCCAGCACGTTGGCTCGGATGGCGGCAGGCTCCCAGGTGGGATAAATTTCACTGGACGCCACGTTTTTCACATAATCTGGAAAGGATACCGTCACATTTTCCGCCCACTGATCGGGCAGGCCCAGGTGGACGGTAATGGTGCGGGGGACATATGGAATGATGACAGGCATGGCGCGCCCTCACAAGGTCTGGGCGGGAATATCCCGTTCATCCCGCTGCTGAAGGCTGCACAGCCCCTGGGGCAGGGGGATGAGTTCCATATTCTGCACCGTTTCCACACCGGGGAATATCTGCACATTGGCGACATGGAGCATGGCGTAGCCCGGCTGCTCCGCCCATACACTGCATTGGGCAAAGGGGGCGCCATCCCCGGGCAATCCGCCGGGGGATGTGCTCTCCCCCAACGCCGGAGCGTCAATGAGCACCGGCCTGATTTTGCCACTGCTGTCTGTGTTCTGTATAGAGAGCAGCTTCCACTTGCCCTCCTCCCCTGCCGTGGCGGCCACCACTGTGGCCCCCTCCAGGGGTATCTGCGCCTGGGATGTGTACACCCGGACGCTTAACGTTCCTGTTGCTTGCATTCAAATACCTCCCAGGCCAGTCCCCTCTGGGGAACCGGCCTTTTCCCCATCTTATGCAAAAGCAGGCCCGGGGGAACCCCGGCCCCTTGCCCCATTGATCCTCCGCCGCTTCCTATAAACGCGGCAGCGCGGCAATCCACTAACAGATTACTTGTCGAAATGACGAAAATGCTTTTTTTATTCGCAGACGCATTGACAAATCGGACGAATGCGTTATAATATACCAAAAAGGTACTGTATTGATAGGAGTGATCCCCTTGCTGATTACCCGGGAGATGGAATACGCGCTGCGCATCCTGCGCGCACTTTACCGGGGAGAACAGCTGTCTGCTACCGCCATCGCCCAGAGAGAACATATGTCCAAGGCGGTCACGCTGAAAATTTTGAAACGCCTCCACGCCGCCGGCCTGGTCGCCAGCCGCCGGGGTTCCAGCGGAGGCTACCTTTTGTCGCGGCCCTGTGAAAAACTGTATTTGTGGGACGTATTTCATTCTCTGGAGGACTCTATTTTCATCAACCGCTGCCAGCAGCCGGACTACCAGTGCGAAAACCGGCCACACGGGGAGTGCGGCTTGTGCCGGGAGCTGTCCCGCATTCAGGGCGTGCTGGACGGGGAGCTTCGCAAAGCAACGTTGAGCGCAATTTTCCAAGATATACCGGAAACTGATTAATAAAGGAGGAAGTATCTGTATGCTGTATCAAACCACACAGGAGCATGAGGCGCTGCGTGCCAAGGTAAGGGAATTTGCCGAGGCCGAGATCAAACCCATCGCCTTCATGCTGGACAAAAACAACGAGTTTCCCACCGATGCCGTCAAAAAAATGGGCGAGCTGGGGCTGATGGGCCTGCCCTATGAGAAGGAGTATGGCGGCGCCGGTTCCGATGCCCTGAGCTACGCCATTGCAGTGGAGGAGCTGGCTCGGGTGGACGGCGGCGCGGGGGTCATCCTCTCCGCCCACACCTCCTTGGGCACCTACCCCATCTACGCCTTTGGCAGCGAGGAGCAGAAGAAAAAATATCTGCCCGACCTGTGCTCCGGCAAAAAGCTGGGGGCCTTTGGCCTCACGGAGCCCAACGCCGGCTCCGACGCCGGCGGCACCGAGACCACCGCTGAGGACATGGGAGACCACTACCTCCTCAATGGCGAGAAGATCTTTATCACCAACGGCGGCGAGGCCAGCACCTATGTGGTATTTGCCGTCACCACCCCCGGCATCGGCACCCGGGGCATCTCGGCTTTCATTGTGGAAAAGGGCTGGGAGGGCTTTACCTTCGAGGAGCACTACGACAAAATGGGCATCCGCTCCTCCGCTACCTGCCAGCTGAACTTCAACAACGTAAAGATTCCCAAGGAAAATCTGCTGGGCAAGGAGGGCCAGGGCTTCAAAATCGCCATGGCTACCCTGGACGGCGGGCGGATCGGCATCGCCGCCCAGGCCCTGGGCATCGCCCAGGGAGCCTATGAGGCCGCCGTGGAGTACTCCAAGGAGCGGGTCCAGTTCGGCAAGCCCATCTGCCAGCAGCAGAACATCGCCTTCAAAATCGCCGACATGGCCACCAAGCTGCGCTGCGCCCGGTTCCTGGTTTACTCTGCCGCCGAGCTGAAGCAGGCCCACGTCCCCTACGGCATGGAGTCGGCCATGGCCAAACAGTACGCCTCTGACATCGCCCTGGAGGTCACCAACGACGCCCTGCAGATTTTCGGCGGCTCCGGCTATCTGAAGGGCATGGAGGTGGAGCGGTTCTACCGGGACGCCAAGATCACCACCATCTACGAGGGCACCAACGAGATCCAGCGCGTCGTGATTGCCTCCCACATCCTGGGCAAAGCGGCCAAGGAAGCCTCCGCCGCCCCCGCCCAGCAGAAGGGCCCCGAGACCGGCGCTCGGAAACGGGTAATCTTCAAGGACGGTACCGCTCAGGAGAAGGTGGAGTCCCTGGTCGCCAACCTGAAAAAGGACGGCCACGACTTCACGGTGGGCATCCCCATGGACACCCCCATCACCCAGGCCGAGCGGGTGGTCTCCGCCGGGCAGGGCATTGGCGAAAAGAAAAACATGAAGCTCATTGAAGAGCTGGCCCGTGCCGCCGGGGCCGCTGTGGGTTCCAGCCGCCCCGTGGCCGAGACGCTGAAATACGTGCCCCTCAACCGCTATGTGGGCATGTCCGGCCAGAAATTCAAGGGCAACCTATACATCGCCTGCGGCATTTCCGGCGCCATTCAGCACCTGAAGGGCATTAAAGACGCCGCCTGCATCGTCGCCATCAACACCAACCCCAACGCCAAAATTTTTAAAAACTGTGACTACGGCATCGTAGGCGACGTGCTTGAAATCCTGCCCCTGCTCGCCAAAGCCCTGGATACCGGGGAAAAGCTCCCTGCGCCGCCTATGAAAAAGATGAAGCGGGCAGTCCCCAAAAAGACTACCCCGCCCCGGAAGCTGTATATCTGCAACGGCTGCGGCCACGAGTATGATGTGCTGGTTGGCGACCCGGAGAACGATGTGAAGCCCGGCACCGCTTTCAAGGACCTGCCTGAGGGCTGGACCTGCCCCCACTGCGGCGAGGGCGTGGACAGTTTTATCGAAATTGAGGTATAACACGATAAATGATAAAGGAGGCAACCCCATATGTATAATTACCGAGAGGTCACTGACGGCCTATACTGGGTAGGCGCGGACGAGCACCGGCTGGCCCTGTTTGAGAACATCCACCCCCTGTACCACGGCGTGTCCTATAACGCCTACGTCCTGCTGGACGAGAAGACCGTCCTCTTCGACACCGCCGACTGGGCGGTGGGCCGGCAGTTTATCGCCAACGTAAAGGCCGTGCTGGACGGCCGCCCCCTGGACTACCTTGTCATCAACCATGTGGAACCCGATCACGCCGCCTCCATTGAGGAGATTTTGCTGCGCTGGCCCAAGGTGAAAATTATCACTACGCCCAAGGCGGTCACTCTGCTGAACCAGTTCGGCTTTGGCCTGGACCCCAATGCCATTGAAGAGGTCAAGGAGGGCGACACCAAGTGCTTCGGCAAGCACACCGTTGCCTTTGTATACGCCCCCATGGTCCACTGGCCGGAGGCCATGGTCACCTTCGACACCACCAACGGCGTCCTCTTCTCCGCCGACGCCTTCGGCTCCTTCCGCTCCCTGGACGGCAAGCTCTTTGCCGACGAGGTCAACTTCGACGGCGAGTGGATCGACGACGCCCGGCGGTATTACACCAATATTGTGGGCAAGTACGGCCCCCAGGTGGTGGCTCTGCTGAATAAAGCCGCCAGTATCGTGGGCCTGGAGAACATCAAGTATCTGTGCCCCCTCCACGGCCCGGTGTGGCGCAAAGATCTGGGCTACATCATCGACAAGTACACCCACTGGGCCACCTATGAGCCGGAGGAAAAGGGCGTTATGATCGTCTACGCCTCCATGTATGGCAACACCGAAGGAGCCGCCGAGGTGCTGGCCGCCAAGCTCACCGCCCGGGGCGTCACCAACACCCGACTGTATGATGTTTCCTCCACCCACGTCAGCTACCTCATCTCTGACCTGTTTAAGTACAGTCATCTGGTGCTGGCCTCGGTTACCTACAATCTGGGGATCTTCCCGCCTATGCATAACTTCCTCATGGATATGAGGGCGCTAAATCTCCAGAACCGCACCGTAGCCATCATGGGCAGCGGCTCCTGGGCTCCCCGCTCCGGCGCGCTGATGCGCGAGGAGATCGAAAGCCTGAAACACATGACCATTCTGGACGAAGAGATGACCGTTACCTCCTCCCTCAAGGCCGACAATGAATCGGAGATCGACGCCTTGGCAGACGCTATTGCCGCTTCCGTGCTGAAATAATCCTTATACTTCGGCAGAACGCAAAAACCTTTTCGATTTGCCGCCTATAAAACACCGGAGCAGGCGCTTGGCGCCTGCTCCGGTGTTTTATGCCTGCCGGAAAATCACACGGCAGGCTTCGCGCATATAATATGGTGAGCTGTAGAGCTTGGGAGGCAATATCACGTTCCCTCCTTCGAACTGATGCTCCTCCCGATTCAGCGGCACAAAATATTTTATCGATTGGCGGTAATGATTGCATCATTACCAGTCTTATTATCAGCTGCCTCCAGGATGGCCGTGGAAAATGTACCGCCCCACCGTTATTTTGGAGCAGTGATCAGCTCCTGTCGCCTAACATCCTGCGGGCGGCAGCTGAGAAGGGATTTAATATGCAGCAAATTCAATGGCGGGATCGTTTTAATATCGGTGTGGATGTGATAGATCAGGCACACCGCAGGCTTTTTTCCATCGTTCAAAAAATGATGGACCTATATGTGGAACGGCACGAGGATAAATTTGCTTGTGTGGAAGGGATCAAGTACTTTAAGTCTTATGCTGTCAAACACTTTGAGGAAGAGGAAGCCTATATGCGCAAGATCGGATATTCTGGCTATTCAGCCCATAAAAAACACCATGATAAAATGAAGCTGGAAACGCTGCCGGAACTGGAACGCTTGCTTTATGCTTCGAATTTTTCTACCGAAATGGTACAGCGCTTTATTGGCGTTTGCACAGGGTGGCTGACCGGCCATATTATGATTGAAGACCGGGCAATCATCGGGCAGGGGAACGACAACTTGGCCCCAATGAGGCCGGATGATAAATTATCCGTAATCCAATCGGTCATCCTCCTGCCTCTACAAGAAATATTTGGGTGCAAGATCCAATATATAGGAAAATTCTCTACAAAAGACGCAATTAATTACGAGCAGTGCTACGAACTGGTCTACACCACCCAGGAAGGAAGCCGTTTGCGGGTTATACTGGTTATGGGAGAGCAGATGCTGCTCCGCGCGGCAGGCGTAGTGTTTGGAATTGATTTCTATGAAAAGAGTGCGGTCGTCAGCTTTGCCATACAAGAAATCGCTCAGAACCTAATCCAGCGGGCAGCATCCAGTTTTGGAAAACAGCCGGATGAATATCAACTGGAAAAGGGACATTTTTTGGACTACGAGGAGTTTAGTGAACTGTTCAAGGATCAATCCCCACAATACAGTCTGCTGTTTCATGTCGGACAGGAGAGCTTTGCCCTCTGCATCGACCAAAAGCTAAACTTCCCAGCTCCCACACCCTGAAAGATTAGAAGATTGGCCTCGCGCTTCAGCAGGCAAAAAAGTGCATTATCCAGCCTATACGTTGGGCTGTTCTCAAATTGTTATCAGCGGTGATAACAATCTATTTTCTCTTTTTTAACATTGATATTCCTCCTTCGATACGTATCAGATATGGCCGGCAAACCATCTCCTATTGTATCGTTGGAGGTTTATCTTTTCTACTCATTGGCATAGCCTGTGGCTGCCTTTTTTACAAAACAGCACAGCGGCAAGGCGAAAAGCCCTGCCGTTCCTGCTATTATTTAGACACCAGATAAGCTGGTTTTTTACCACACATTTTTCATGTGATCCAAATAATCAGCGCCAACATAAATAACATTCTCTAAATGAGCAAATCTGAAAAATAAACAAAGGCAAACCTCAGCGGAAGTGGT
>CANDCW010000113.1 GCA_947383275.1 uncultured Bacillota bacterium | reverse complement strand
AGGGCTATGTGGAGCTTATGGTGGAGGTCTGCTGTTCCCGGCGGGACTTCATCCGTATCGCCGGAGAGGAAATGCCCACCGGCGTGGTCAAGAGCCGGTTCCTGAAGCTCACCCATGAGCATATCGCCTACGTTCTGGATAGCCTGAGCCAGAACACCACGCTGGTGAAGAACATCAAGGCGTACACCCTGGCGGCGCTCTACAACGCGCCCACAACCATCAGCCAGTATTACGCATCCCTGGTCAGCCACGATCTGGCCCAGGACGCGGCTGGAATATAACAACCGGACAGACGAAGGAGGATTTTCTGTATGGCAAACAAAATCGACATTCTGGTGGTAGAACCCGGCGAGGCTCCCCGCCCCGCCAAGGTGGAGGACACGCTGGAAGCCTTTCAGCAGATCGTGGGCGGTCCCATTGAGGCCGGGTGCTATCTGCCCCAGCGGGTCATGCTGATCTGCAACGGTGAGGGCAAGAACATGAAACTCATGCCCAACCGGGAGAATCCCACGGACAGCGGGGACTTCATCGCCGGGACGTTCCTGCTGTGCGGCTTTGAGGGGGAACACTTTACCTCCCTGACCCCTGCCCAGCAGCGGGAATTTGAAGCCTACTTCGCCACGTCCGGCCCGGAGGGAGGGGATAAGGATTGACCCACCGCCACCTGCTCCGCCGCCTGCGGGTCCCGCCTTAGTACATAGCGGCTCAAACTGCAATCACACAAAATTCAGAAAGGAGACTGATCGTTATGAAAATACAGCGAATCGTCACGTTGCTGTGTACTGCCGCGCTGCTTCTGTGCGCGGCCTCGCCCCCCGCCCTGGCTGCGGACCGCTCCGCCGCCTGCTACTATCCGGTGGAAGTGGAATCCTACACCGCCGGGGACTTTGACCAGCCCCGCATCCGCAAGGTCTACCAGCTTTCCCGTTCAGACGATCCCGCCGGTATTCCCACAGAGGATTTTGAGGAATACGGCAGAACCTTCCACCTGATGGAAATGACCCGGAAGGATGAGATCGGCGTGGATACCCAGCCCCTGACCAAGACCGTCACCACGGACAGCGCCACCGGCGATCTGGGGGAGATTTTGAAGCAGCTTGCCCCGGAGATCGAGGCAGAGACGGAGGACGGCTATGCCGGAGTGCTGAAACTGGACTACAACAGCGTCCAGGCGGAGGTCAAGGGCTACAAGACCTCCACCCGGAACCTCTCCGCCAGCCGGACCTATCCCAACCTGTCCGACGCGGACCTGTCCCTGGTTCCCAAGACGGTGACAGAGGGCGGCAGGACGCTGACGCTGGCGGATGTGAAGTGGTCCGATTCCACGAATATGGAGGGTGAGGATGTGGTGGTGCGCTATACCGCCACCGCCAGCTATACCGGCTCCGTCACCAGCCGCTATGCCACCGGCTACACCGTCACAGCGGACTACACCGGCGAGGTTGCCAAAACCAACTGCGAGATCGTGACCTATACCGCCATCTTCGGCTGTACGGATGTGCCCTATCACGATACGAAAACCAACGCGCCCCAGGACAGCGGCCTGACCGGGGCGGATACGTCTCAGGAGATGCCCCCTGCGCCCCAGAGCGGCCCCGCACCCTCTACAATGCTCTCCGTACTCGGCTGTGCAGGCGGCATTGCCGCACTTTTGGCCGCTGGCGGGTGGAGCGTGATGAAAATGAGAGAAAGGAGATCAGACACTTGAAGCTGCGAACCTATTTGAAGGCCCTGCTTATTTCGTCTCTGCTGGTGACATTGTTCGTCTCCCCGGCCAGCGCCCTGGAGTACGACTTTGATGGAGCGGACGATTATCTGTTCGGCAAGCCCACCTCCCAGGAGGTCATTCACCGGGAGGAAGAAGATCAGAACACGAACCGGAGCAAGACCGCCGCCCGGATGCCGCCCGGTTTCGGAACGCCCACCAGCTACCTCCCCAACTCCGGCGAGTACCTGACCCCCAACCTTGCCCCCGGCGGCATGGACGGCGGGCTGGTCAACAGCTTGGGGAATGTGGACTACACCACCCTGCCCAGCGTGGACGGCTCCGCTCTGCCCAACCTCCCCGATCACAGCTTTTCCACCAGCACCTGGACGGGGAGCGGCGGCGTTGGCTATACGGATGTGACCCAGGACAGCTACTATACGGACGGAACCCTGGGCAGTCTGCATATTCCCGCTATTGGCCTTACCGCCAAGATCGTCCAGGGAACGGACAGCGCGGCGTTGACCAAGGGCGTGGGCCATTTCACCGACACCAGCATTTGGAATGGCAACGTCTGTCTGGCCGCTCACAACCGGGGCACCAACTCCTATTTCGGGAAAATCCATACGCTGAGCATCGGGGACAGCATCACCCTCACCACCAAGGAGGGGACCCGCACCTACTCTGTCACCAGCGTGGAGAAGGTCAGCGAGACGGACAACAGCGGCACCGCCTCCACCAGCGACAACCAGATCACCCTCTATACTTGTGTGAGGAATGAGCGGGAATACCGCTGGTGCGTGAAAGGCATCGAAAGTTAAGGAAAAACTTTCGCAAAACCGCTTGACAAATATTTCCATTTCTGCTATGATATACTTGGTTAGATGCAGCTAACTCCCGGATAGACAGAAATGGAGGCGTCAAAATGAAAAACAGGTATTTCACTTTCGTAATGGGTATGCTGGTTGGAGCGGTGCTGTTCGGCGGTGGGACCGCCTATGCCGCAGGGGTCATAGCGGAATTATCTGTCCAGCCCATCTACGTGGACGGCCAGCAGGTTCAGATGACCGCATACAGCATTGGCGGCAACAATTATGTGAAGCTGCGGGACATTGGACAGGCGGTGGGCTTCAACGTATACTGGCAGGACGGCGTTCAGATTGACAGCGACGCGCCATACACCGGCACAGCCCCGGCACAGACGGATTCCATTCGGGTGAGCAGCTACAAGGGGACCACCTTGAAAGCGGGGGAAGGGAGCGGCCTGATCGTTTCGGAACCGGGCTGTACCGCAGTCTCCAGCGACCCCGCCATTGTGCGTGTAGAAAATGTGCTGGGCTACTGGACGGCCAAGACGCAGGCTCCTGGTAAGGCCACCATCACCGTGACCGCCCCGGACGGGCGGACAGGGAGCGTGACAATTACCGTGGAAGCGGACGGTCCATCCTCTCCTGCCGGTGAAACCAGCTCCGCCCTGGCGGACAACATGGAGATTCGCCAGGAATTGATTCAGCTTATCAATCAGACCCGCAAGGCCAACGGCGTGGCGGAGCTGCCAGTCAACGAGGCCCTGATGGACGCCGCACAAGCCCTCTCGGATCAGCGGTATTCCTGGCACCACACCCAGGAGGAATGCGAAGCCGTGATTGACAGCGGCTATCCTTACGGTTTTGGCATAAACCTGACGGTATTCACTGGTGTTGCCGCAGAGGATGCAGCCCAACACGCCCACGAAAACTGGCTTAATTCTTCAGGACACTTTGAAACCATGATAAAGCCAGACTGTGACGGTATTGGCGTGGGTGTGACTGAAAGCGGCGGCGCAACCTACTGTTATATGATCGTTGGCAGACCGAACACCCACAATCCCTACGAATAACTGAATACGGATATGGAAAGGTCTTTCAGCCCCATGCTGAAGGGCCTTTTCTTATACCGCAAAATGGAAAGGAGTTTTTTAACATATGAAAAAAATCCGATTCTCCCTCACCCGCATAACGGCTATGCTGTTGGTGCTGGTGTGTATCTTGGGCTTGCTGCCTGCCACGGCGCTGGCGGCAAGCCCCAGCTCCATCAAGATGGACGACTGTACTCATAACGGGGTCAAATATGAATCCCCGGCTCTGGGCACCTGCCATCTCCACCAGATGCACTTTGGGCTTAATGGAAAGAGTACCATGGGCTTCTGCGCCGAGAAAGGCAAGGGCATGGGCTGGTCCCTGGAGGGCCACACGTGGGGTAATCCCCAGTCCATTTCCGATCCCACCGTCAAGACCATGATGGCCTTTTTCTACGCCCACTCTACCGGCGTATTTACCGATCAAGCCCACGCCCTGAACGTGGATGATGTGTGGGACAGCGACTACACATGGACGATGAACGCCTGGGTGCAGGCGATTGTCTGGCGCTACAAGGCCGGTCTGCTGGCAGACCCCGTGACCGCTTGCGCCGAGGAACTGCTGTACGTCTATAACAATCTGGAGCATACCAGCTATACCAGCATTGACGATACGATGGACGGCAGATCGTTCCGTGACCGCGCCCAGTATATCCTCGACCTGGGGGCGCAGGGCGTATGGGGCGATTGCGCCGTCTATGAGTACGCTTACACTGGCCCCGGCTCTAACTATCATCCGGCCAGCGACGTACAGGCCATTATGATTGGGGAACTGAATATCACCCGTGAGAAGTATGATCTCACTGTCAAGAAGGTAGACAGCACCAATCCCAACAAGGGCCTGCCCGGAGCGAGATTTAAGGTGACTTCTGAAAACGGCACCTACTCCAAGGAGATCGTAACGGGTAGCGGCGGAACCTATACCTTGTCCGCCCTGGAAGCGGGCACTTACGCCGTGACTGAATTGGAGGCCCCGGAGGGCTATGAGATCGACAACGCTGGCCCGCAGTATGTGGTCCTGCCCAGCAATGGCAATAACACCGTAACCGTCACCTTTGCCGACAGCCCCGAAATCACCGGCGAGGGCAGTATCCGCAAGGTGGACGCGGATGACCCCACCAAGGGCCTCGCCGGGGCGGTCATTAAAATTGAGGGCGTGGACAATGATTTTACTGGAACCTTCATCACCGGCGAGGGCGGCTATCTGACCGACGTTCCCTGGAAGGATATGCCCATTGGCAGCTACACCGCCGAGGAAGTGACACCCCCGGAGGGCTACACCAAAAGCCCCGATGTGAATAAGACTAAGCAGTCCTTCCGCTGGGACGGCAAGAGCGACATTGCCCTGGTGTTTGAAAATGACGCCAAGGTAAAGGTAAAACTTATCAAACTGGATGACAGCGACAATCCCCTCCCCGGCGCGGTGTTCAACATCATCAAGGACGGCCAGATTGTCGGCACGGAGGCCACCAAAGCGGACGGCTCCATTACCGTCACCGATGTGACCGAGGGAATGTACGCTTTTGTGGAGGTGAGTGCCCCGGCTCCCTACGCCACCCTCACAGAGCCGGTCATCGCCCATGTGGATCAGGCCACTATCAACGGCGGCGGCACCGTCACCGTGACAGCCTCCGACAAGCGGCTCCCCAACCTGACGATTCTGAAACGGGACGCGCAGACTGGAGATGTGATCCCCAATACCCATTTTGAGATCAAGGGCATCCACTACGGCTACCACAACGATGTGACTACCGGCGCAGACGGCAGGGCCGTCCTTTCCAATATCCCCGTGGACAGCTATGAAGTGGTTGAGAAGTCCGTTCCCGCCCCCTATGTGGTGGGGGATGAACCCACGCAGACCATTTGGCTGGAGGCTGGTGACAATAAGGAGCTGATTTTTGATAATTTCAAACAGCCGCTTTTGAAAATTACCAAAATTGAAAAGGGTACGGGCAATCCCATCCCCGGTACGGTGTTTCTGCTGGAAGCCATTGACGGCGATTACCGCCACGAAGTTACCACCGAGGCCAGCGGCTCCGTGGAGCTGCGGGTTGCTCCCGGCAGTTATCGCGTAACGGAGAAGTCTGTCCCGGAGCCGTACTGTATCAGTGATGAGCCAACCCAGACCATCAGCTTGAATGGCGGCGATGAGAAGGAAGTCATTTTTGAGAATCTTAAAAAGCCGGAGCTGACGATCTCCAAGGTTGACGCTGACAGTGGTAAGCCTGTCCCCGGCACTGTGTTCACCGTAAAAGCTATCAACGGGGACTATCAGGACGATTGGACTACCGGCGAGGACGGCAAGGCTACCCTGCGGGTTGCCCCCGGCACATATGAGGTGACGGAGAAATCTGTACCCGCGCCCTATTATCTGCCGGATAAGGATAAAGACCGTGTGCAGACAATTTCCTTGCACCCAGGCGATGAAAAGACGCTGGTTTTCCGCAACCACAAGGCCCCGGAGCTGACCATTTTTAAGGAGGACAGCGTGGCGGGCGCTCCTATTGAGGGGGCCAAGTTCCACGTCACCTACACCAGCAACGGCGAGGCGGCGGACGCTCCCGGCTCCATTGACTACGGGTATATTTTCACCGACGCCAACGGTCAGATCAAGGTGCATGAGCAGGGCAAGAAGATGTATCCCGGCGAGTACACCGTGACCGAGGTGGCCCCCGCCCCCGGCTTTCAGATGAAAGAACCCACCACCCAGCGCGTTATTATCCACGGCGGCGAGAGCAAGACCCTGACCTTCCAGAATGAGCCGCTGAATGGAATTATTGTGGAAAAGTACGACAG
>CANDCW010000112.1 GCA_947383275.1 uncultured Bacillota bacterium | reverse complement strand
TCCACCGCATCGGCCAGCTGTGTTTCCAGACGGGGCGTAGCCGCGATCTGCCCCAGCTCCGCCCGGCTGATGTACTGGTCGGACAGCCAGGACACCTCGGACAGCTCGGTGAGCTGGAGGCCATGGCGCAGCCGCAGCGCCCTCAAATTGGTTTCATGTTCCATGAAATTCCCTCCAAACAGTTGATTTCATCCGCCGCTTACCGCGAGAACACCCAGAAGGGCCCGCCCGCGCCCGCCCGGGATGCGGCCTCGTTGACGACGGTGCGAAGGGGCCACTCCTGGTTGCTCCGCTTTACGCTGGCGGGGTAGAGTAGGGAAGCGCCGCCTTACCGCATTTCTGCGGCAGGTTTGCGCCACCCCCTCTCAGAACCGTGCTTACACCTCTCGATGTACACGGCTCGCCATCATTACTCCGTTTTACAAAACTTTTTTCTATGAATCAGCTTATGGCAGCTTTCACAGACCACTAACGTTTTGCGCCGTTTGGCAATCATGATTTGCTCCCAGGTTTCCTTGCCCTGCAAATCCTTCACCTTACGGATATGATGGATTTCGTAGTGTTCTGCATCGGTCGCTCCGCATAACTCACAGACTTTTGCGGATAGACGTTTTTCAAGCGTTGTTGTAGTATACGCAAAGCGCACAACAGCATTTGAGATTTGGTCGGTGGGATTCCAAGCATCTTTGCAATCGCTGTATTTTGCAAAATAGCAGCGTTTTCGCCCCTGTTTGGTTTCATAGGGTATCCCCCAACCGCCCCGTCCATCTTTGTACTGCGCCTTGATTTTACTGATTTTGCTTTTGTGCTTTCCCGCAAGGGTTTTTAGGCAGCTATACTCCATCAGATACGCAAAATAATTCAGTTTCCCGAAATTACTCGCTATAGAATAGTAGTTGCAAAGTCCCCGCAGTTCTGCATTATAAGCAGATATGATTTCAAGGTCAGTACATCGCAGCAAGGTTTTCCGGCGCTCCGGCTTGATTCTGCCGTCCTCTGTCTGACATATCACTTTTTTATCAAACAGAAAAGGCATGATTTTATCCTCAAATGGCACACAGAGTTCTACCATACCATTCAAAGTCCTTTTGGTACGGCTTCCCGGCCCTCCGTGCTTGATTTGGCCGTTGCGTCTGACCCGCACATCATAACCTAAAAATCTGGCGTATTCATTGCTGTGGGTGATAAGCGTCTTCTCCTCGCTGAGTTCCATTTTCAGCGTCCCCGCAATAAACTCCGACAACTGGCGCTTAATTCGCGCACAATCCTCCTTGTTCCCATTCACTCCAATCAGAAAATCATCCGCATAGCGCACATATTTCAGCTTTTTATCCGTCTGCGATTTGCAGGGCGTTTTAATCAGCTCTTTGCGCAGTGTTTCCCGCCGACGTAAAAGTTCAGATTTTTCACGGTCTTCGGCAACTATGAGTTTTTTGCGGATATATTCCAGTTTACTGGCAATCTTCTGATATTCCGGCGTAAACTTCTTCTCTTTGGGTTTATCGAAGTTTTTCGCGAGATTGACAACAAACTTGTCCAGCTCATGCAGGTAGATGTTTGCAAAAATCGGCGAGCAGATTCCGCCCTGCGGTGTCCCGCTGTATGTCATGTGGTACTGCCAATCTTCACAATATCCCGCTTTCAGCAGTTTCCAAATCAGCTTGATGAGTCGCGCATCTTTGATTTTGCTGCTGATAATGCCCACCAAAGCTGAATGGTCTATGTTGTCAAAACAGCCTTTAATGTCACCTTCCACAAACCAGCGGATGCCATTGAAACCCTTTTTGATTGATTTTAGGGCGGTATGGCAGCTCCGATTAGGCCGAAATCCATGGGAGCAGTCCAGAAACACAGGTTCATATACCGCTTCCAGTATCATTCGCAGGACCTCTTGCACCAGCTTGTCCGTAAAGGTGGGGATTCCCAAGGGGCGCATTTTCCCGTTTGCTTTCTGGATATAAGTACGGCGGGCCGGGTGCGGGGTGTAGGTTTCGTCAGCAAGCATCTTGATGATTCGTTCTATTTTTGCTTTGCTGAAACCGTCCGCCGTGTCCTCATTTATCCCCTGGGTTGACGCTCCATTATTTGCGTACAGGTTTTGATACGCCTGATAGTACAGGTCTGGGCGAAGCATATAGCGGTATAACCGGGTAAAAACCTCGTCCTTGTTCCTCGCAGAGTTTTGCTTGACATTCTCCAAAATCTCCATTGTTGGTTTCATTGTGAGGTATTCCTCCCTAATCGCTGTTGATTTTGGCATGTAATGACTGCCGCCCTTCGCCGTGTAAGGGTCATTATCCCTCTCATTGACTACTATGGCGGCTCCGTTGCCTTGCAGGATATTCAGACACAAATTGTCATAGCCGTTGTTCACCTCCCCATGGCATTCCTGTTTAGGCAATCCCCAGTTAACGTGATTAGTTGGTATGCGGATTGTCGGATATGCTTTCGCTTCTTTACCACTGGCTCTCCAGCGTGTCTTATGAGTTGATTGATAACCATTTGGGTGCCGACCATACCCAAATGTACTCATATCAGAGGTTTCAGGCACTTTCCTCTGTCCTCTTGGTAAAGGAAACTCGAAGCTCGCAATAACAAACCCAGTTCTATCCTCATATCCGCTTGACATCGCGGTTCAGTCGTGCCAAATTGCCTTTAGGCAACTTACCGCTTTCCTGCCATGCTATGTTCCCGTATCAGCTTTCGCCCCCCGGTCAGGCAGGTTGTCTCCCGCGTTATCTTACGGGGTAGTACCATTTTTCTACTTCTAATCACGCCCTATCTGGGCGCACGTCTGCCACCAGCACCTTGCCCTCCTCGGTGATACCCCGCAGGACGATGAAATGGCCGGTGGTGGTGAAGTGCCCCGGGGCCATGATGGCGATGACCAGCTTGCCCGATTCCAGCGCCTCCACCAGCTTTTTGCTGTCCTTGCCGATTTTGTCAACGGTGAGGCCGTAGTGCTCGCCGCCGTTGGGGATCAGGCTGTGGTAGCTCCCGTTGCCCTCACAGCGGTAGCCGTTTCGGACAGACCACTGGGCCACGTCATAGGGCGTTACCTTATTGTCCGTCATGGACGCCACCACCATGGCCAGGGCGGTGGGGCCGCAGCCCTCCCAGCCGATGGTGCCGGTGCGGCCATAGAGCTTATTGCCCCACCGGGCGTCTGTCTGATTGTAGTAGACCACGGGGGTGTCGGCATGAGCAAAAGTGACGTTCCCGTAGTCCGTGCCGTATTGGCCCAGGCCGTCGGTGTCGCCGGGGCTGACGCTCTGGCCGTCTGCCATCACCGAGTAGAGCAGGGCCGCCCAGTCTTTTTCCTCCTGGGTGAAGCCCAGCTTGTCCATGTAGGCGTCCGGCGTCAGATCCCGAACCGAGATATGCAGGACGCGGTCTGTAATGGAAGCGGTATAGGTCAGCTTGTCGGAAAGCAGCTTTTCGATGGTTGGTTCGTCCATGACGTTGAGATCCTGCTTGTACCGAACGGAGCCGATGGCGATGAGCCAGTAGTGATTCACATTTCCCAGGGATTTTTCCACCGTGTAATCGTCGTAATCGGGTACATCCTCCGTCATAAAACTCGGAAGAATGCTTTCCACCAGCCGGTCAATGACAGATTGATTTTTCCGCTCAATGTTCTGATAGACCACCTCCAGCCCGTGGGCCGACGTGGTGAGATCCATGATTTCGGGTGTGGTAGAGCTGTCATAGCCGAAAAAGATGTTGGGCAGGGCGGTGAACACCAGCATGGGGATGAGCAGCAACAGGATCAGCAGCCCAGCCGCCAGCTTGACCAGGAAGGGCGCGGCCTCCTGGGCTGCGGCCAGGGCCGCGCCCTTGGCCCCCGTAGTGGCCAAGGCCGCAGCGATATGAGCCGCCGCCCTGGCCGCGCCGCCGGCCCGGTTTTCGTTTTCACCCACGGTTATTTCCTCCTCTCCTGTTGGGCTGCGGACGATGGGCAGGTTTCGCCCGCGTCGTCCGATTCTTGGCCGCCTGAGACTGCCCCGCCGCCTGTTTGCCGTTGGGCGCGGTTCCTGCCGGGCCGGGGCGAATGGTGGGAGTGCCCCCCTTTACCAGGGCAGACGCAGGCTTGGCAGATGTACGCGTTTCCTGCCGGGCCTGGCTGGCAGATGCGCCTCCTGCCGGGGATGCCGCTGTGGCCGGGGGAACATTCCTGCCGGGCCGGGGCGAGGAATCGGCGGGCCGCTGGGTGGTGCGGGTCGGCTTTCCTGTGGGACCGGGCTGGGAGGAGCCAGAAGCGGACGGAGCAGCGGGCGTTTTCGTGGCAGCGCCCGAGTTTTCCCGCCGGGTGACGCGTGTCTTATCCGACTTGGCCCCAGATTTTGGAGCCGACGGCCCGCCAGGGTGAGGCGTCCGGGGTGGGCCAGGCGGAACCTGTGCCGTCGAACTTCCCGGCCTGCCCCCACCCATGGTCACACTGGTCTGGGCGGAGGTCTGGGTTGCGCTGTTCACCGTACTGCCGCCCGAGGAATGAGTGGATCGGGTGGATTGGCGAGACGGCCCCGTTTCTGCCGCGCCGGGCTGAGGGCTGTTGGGCTGCCTCGGCGCGGTGCCTTTCGGCGCCATTCCTGCTACGCCGGGATGGGGAGCGCCGCCCTTGGGCACTGTCCCTGCGGAACCGGGCCGGAAACTGCCTGCCCCCGTCGCACCAGGCGCAGGCGCATTGGCTGTGCCGGAGGGTGGCACATAGCTGTGGGGATGCCGGGTTCCAGGGGGCACAGAGCTTCTCCGGGCCTGCTGGGGCCGTCCGCCGCCCCGGGCAGTGTTTGTCCCAGTGCCGCCGGTATGATTCTGCTGAGCGGATGCCTGGGACGTATTTTCCTGCCGGGTGCTGGTCTGCTGGGCGGAGCTTTGCTGTCCAGCGCTGTGGTATGTATACCTGCCGCCGCCACGCGATCCGCCGAAGTCCTGGGAGCCGTCCCCGGCCCCGCTGTGCCGCCCATCGCCACCAAAGGAGCGTCCGCCGCCAAAGGAACCGCCGGGCTGCCCGCCGGCTTGCGCCCCGCGCCCGGATGTCTGGCCGCCGCTGGAACGTCCGCCGCCACGGGTGCCGCCGAAGTGTCCCCCGCCGCTGGCAGAGAACCGGGATCCAAATCGGAAGCCGCCACCACCGCCAGAGCAGGTGCTGGAAGCAGAGGCCCCGTTCCCAAAGCCGAGGCTGCCCATTACGCTTTTAGTGGCCTGGCTTGTCACCGTACGCACAGCGGTATTCACCACTGTGCCCAGCAGGGTTCGGCCACCCCCGCCGGTGATGGCAGGATTCAAGCCGATGCGGGTGATGATCTCATCCGACTTGTGGGCCACCTTCACGATGGCGAAGATCAGCACCATCCAGGGCAGCACATCCAGCCCGGAGGGCACCGTGGACACCACCGAGAACAGCATTTTGAAGCACACCAGGTTGGTGACCATCAGCAGGCACATGGAGCCGAACATCCGGCACCAGCCTGTAAAGATGGAAGCGGTGTTTTTGCTGCCGCCCATGGCGAAAGCCAGGGGCGCGGTGAGGGCCAGCATGGCCAGAATAACATACCGCTCGGCGATTTCGATGACCAGCTTCAACACCTTGAACATGACGATGACGCTGCAAATGATGGCCATGAGCCAGGAGGCGGTGAGGGTGCCGAAGATACTCTCATCCACCAGGGCCACGTTGGTGGCGTCCGGGATGCTCAGCAAATCCATGATGCTGGAGGTGAGGTCCAGCCCGATCCGGCAGATCTGGGGGCTTGCCAGCAGCAGGAAGGCGAACACGAAGGTACGGGCGAACAGCAGCTTGGGGTCTTCCCCCTCGAAGCCCAGGCCCGCCGCCATGCTTTTCAGCGCTTGGAACACCAGGTTGCCCAGCAATAGCGCCCATCCCGCCGCCATCAGCACCCGGGCCATGTCGTCCATGATGGGGATGTGGGACTGGATGTAGGCAAAATCCAGCCCCATGATGTCCAGCAGCCCTCCGGCGATGAATCCCCAGATATCTACGATCAGGCCGTAGATCCACTCGAAGAAGCCGCGAAAAAGAAACTCCAGCATGGCGTCACGGCGTCAGGGTGTTGAAGCCGGAGAACTGCGGGGTGATGTACGCAATGAAGGCCCCGATGCCGTTGATGACGGCCCAGGCCACCCAGATGCGCTTGAGCCAGTCCCACGCTTGATCCGACTTGTGCTGGTTGCCAGACAGCTTCACCCCAATGACCGCGATGGCGGACATGAGCCCGGCCAGGGCGGTGCTGATGCCGGCGATGTGGTTATATACATCCACGATGATGTTTTGGGCCACTGTCCACATATCGTTTCCGGCGGTATTGGCGGCGGCCATGCCGGGGAGGGCCAGAGCCGCGCATAGCAGCACCGCCGTCATGGTGTGGATGTAAACGCGGGGCAGGCGGGGGCACATCTGCCCCCAAAAGTTTTCTTTGGTTTGCATAAGCTCCTCCTTTGATGGCGTCCCTTGAAAGGGAACGTTTGATTTGGT
>CANDCW010000111.1 GCA_947383275.1 uncultured Bacillota bacterium | reverse complement strand
CCCAGGACATTCTTCTGAAGGTAATGACCCACCTCTCCTCCTTCAAAGGGGAGAGTACCTTCACCACCTGGGTGTTCCGCATTGCGGTGAACCATCTCAAGGACTACAAGAAGCATATGTTCGCCCAGTTTCCTCTGAGCTTTGAGTTCTACGGAGACGACATCCGCAACGGGAAGGTTCAAGATGTGCCCGACCTGACCCAAAATGTAGAGAAAACGATTCTAGCCGAGGAGCTGAAGCTGTCTTGTACGAACGTCATGCTGCAATGTCTGGACCCGGAGAGCCGCTGTATCTTCATATTAGGGACGATGTTCCGTGTTGACAGCCGGATCGCTGGGGACATCCTGGGCATCACCCCGGAAGCCTATCGCCAGAGGCTTTCCAGGGTGCGGAAAAAGATGGCTGAGTTTCTTTCGGAATACTGCGGTGAGTATGGAAAGGGGACCTGCCATTGCGCGAACCGTGTCAACTATGCCATCCAAAATCACCGCATCGCCCCCGGCCGGCTGGACTTTACCGCCGCCAAGCCAAGCGATACCACTGTGGAGGTGAAAGCGGCCATGGAGGAGATCGACGGATACTCCCAGCAATTCTCGTTCTGCCGGGCGTACCAGTCCACAGAGCGGTTAACGCGGATGATCCGGGACTTTCTGAACGGCCCGGCCTTTTCCACAGTTGCGGAAGCATAGGGGGTGGAGCGATGAATACACAGATGATTTTAGACTATCTGACCGAGCTGAGCGCCAACAACAACCGGGAATGGTATCACGCCCATAAAGCCGAGTACCAGGCGGCCAACGGTCAGTTTGAGGAACTGATCCAGGCGCTGATTCTTCGAATCGGGGAATTTGACGGCAGCATCCTCGGCCACGCCCCCAGGGAGCTGACCTTCAAGCTGGTTCGGGACACCAGATTCAGCCATGACAAGTCCCCCTATAACCCCGCGTTCCGGGCGCACATCTCCTCTATGGGAAAGCTGCCCATTCCGGTGGGCTGCTATCTGATGCTCAAGCCGGGCGGACAGTCCTTCCTGGGCGGCGGCCTGTTTGCTGACATGTTCAAGGACGCCACCAGGATGGTGCGGGATTATATCTCGGAGCACGGCGGCGAATGGGAAGCGATCATTACCGCTCCGTCTTTTCAGGAGCACTTTACCGTGGGCGGGTCAGCATTGAAAAATGTCCCGGCTGGATACGAGAAGGATCATCCCCAGGCAGAATATCTGAAATATAAGAGCTGGTATCTTGAATATCCTATCCAGGATAAAGACCTAGTAGACAGCAATCTGTTCTTAACCAAAGCGGCAGATATTTTCCGATTGATGAAACCATTCAACGATTATCTGAACAGTGCTCTTGCAGGATTCAAAATGCCTGCCAGGTGACGGGCGATTTCTTTGTAAACTACCGAAGGGCGGCGCCTCACAATGAAGCGCCGCCCTTCTTCATGCCGCCATGACCTTTTGGTCGGTGGACAGGCCGCTAACGCCAGCCTCAGCACACTGGATCAGCGCGGCAGTGGACAGCAGCGCCCGCTTGGACAGGGCCAGGACCTGCGCCTCCCGCTGATTGGGGCGATCCCGCCGGAACAGCTGAGTGTTGGTGGCTTTACAGCAATCCAGCAGGTGGTTGCGAATCACAGCGGCGGCATAGGTGCTGAACTGAGCGGAGGTGCCGTTATAGGTAGCCGCGGCCCGGCAGAGGGCGAGCGCCCCCTCCGGCGGCAGGCCCATCTACTGGAAGGGCCGCAACCTGATTTAGTTCGCGGCCTCCAAGCGGCATATCGGCCTATATCCCGGCCCGGAAGCCGTGGATGCGTTTGCCGCCCGGCTGACGGAATATAAGACCGGGAAAGGCACGATCCAGTTTCCGTACAGCAAGCCGCTCCCGCTGGAGGTGATTGGAGAAATTGTGAAGTGGTGTGAGAAGAATAACTGAGGAGAGAGCCGGTGGGCTGGTTGCGGAATTCCAGGGTCTTGGTCTCGTTGGACTCGATCTTGACCGTCTGGGGCATATCGTCTAAAATGTACCCAGGCCTTGTCCGGGTCTCCTTGACCACCAGTGTGGTCCCCGGCATGATATCGGACACCAGAATAGTGCCCGCGCTGTCAGTGGTGAAGTAGCCATTGCCGTTACCCACCACAGCGCCGTCGCTGGTGGTGATAAAGAACTGAATGTCACTCAGCGGCTCGCCGGTGATACTGTCCACCTTCTTGACCAGGAGGGACCCGTACTTGCTGTTGGTAAAGGTGAGGGTAATGCAGTCCTGCTCCTTGCCGCTGATGTAGGTGGTGTAGGTGATGGTATCGCCCTGCTCTTCATCCAGCCGGGTGACCGCAAAGCTGACATTATCCCCCTTGCCAAGAGTGCGGCGGTCATAACAGGAGTGGGCGATGGCGTTGACGCCGTTGTTGAGCCGGACATAGAGCACGCCGCCCCGGACGCTTTCACTGGACTGTTTTAAAATGCTGTGGGGGGCCTTGGCTGGGTGGGAGATGTCCAGCACGTTAAAGATGGCGTTCAGCTCCTGGACCTCGATCTCGGAAAGGCAGTTCCAGGGATCGGAGGCAGCGGGAGTAACCAAGTTGAATACCTTCACGGTGTACCCCTGATCTCGAAGGTAGGCGCTGCTCTTTTCGTAGAGCTCCGATTTTGGGTCACAGATTACCAGCGAGGACTTACGGGCGGCACTTTGCAGGATCATATTCATGCAAAAGGCCCGGGTCTTTTTGGAGCCGCAGACCTGACGCATGACATCCTCCTGAAAGTCAAAGCAAAACAGCGCCCCCGTTTTCCCATGCAGCTTCAGTGCGGCGTCAAACCGCTTGATGCGGGGCATATCACAGGTATAGGCGAACAGTACTGGAGATTCGCCGTCCATAGCATTGTTTTCCACGATCCAATCTGGGTAACAGGGAGACAAGTCCTGGGAGAGAATATCATCCAGAACCGTCCGTTGTTCAGCGTCACAGAGCAGTCGCGGAATCAACTCTCCCTGCGCTCCATATCCTGGCCGAACACGATGGCGCTCAACACAGCGTTTTGGTGCTGGCCTGGAAGCCGGCGTTGACAGAGTTCTGTCTGGAGCTGCAGTAAGCAGGCCGGCCAATGCACGGAGCGGCGGGGGACTTCCAACTTCAACACATTTGTCTCGGTACTGCCGGAGAGATAGGGCAGAGACCGATTCGGCCACTTGTCCACCAGCAGCTTTTTTGCGGCTGTGGTCGGCCAGAGCGCCCGCAGCCCATCACGATAGTAAGTCCGCAGGAGTTTTTCTCCTTTAAGCGATTTGAGGATTTTTTCCTGGTATGCGCCTATACTAAGCAAATGGCTTGCCTGGGCTGTGGGGAACTCGCCGGACAGAGCGGTGAGTGTCAGCGGCAAATTTGCCAGCGTGTCCTCGGGTGGTATCTGCTTACTGCCAGCAGCCATATTGACACCACCTCTTTTCACTTTTTTTACCGTGGGTACGTATAACTTCGGTACCGGTACCTATCATTTTTGCTACCAGCGCAGCAGCCCCTGCCTTCACGGCGGGATCACCGACCTGGAGATTCTTGATGGGAAAGATGCGGCGCCCTCTCCGGGCTTTACCAAGGTGCCTAATGATATAAACAACAGACAGGGAGGGCACTATGTCTACCTCTCCTATCGTTACCATCAGGAGGTGATGACCCCCATCACACAGGAGTGGCTGCGCTATGTGAAGGGAGATACCGTGATCAGCAACCTCAGCATTCCTGCGACCCATGATTCGGCCATGTGGCGGAGCAATATCGATGCCGGCCCTTTGGTAAAGGATGGCGCTTGGTGCCAATACTATGATATTGGTACGCAGTTTGATCTAGGCGCCAGGGGATTCGACCTTCGTATTTATTGGTCGGAAGAACACAGCGCGCTATGGCTCGCCCACGGGAAATATCGCTTGTTTACCGCATACAGTAAATGCTCCTTTACGGATGTATTCAAGGTTTTGATTGAAAAACTCCAGCAGCATCCCACCGAATTCATCCTCGCGGATATTGAGGTGGAGATCGACATCAAGGGCAAGGCCGTCGCGAAGTATCAGGAAGCCGTAAAGAAGCTGCTGCGGGAATACCGGGATTATATTTATGTTGATAAACAGAAAGATGGCAAAGTCGACCGAAAAAACCGCTCGCTGCTCCCTACGCTGGACGAGGTGCGGGGTAAGATCTTTATCCGTTCCGAAGCGACCGGCTGTCACGGCGTCCTGGAGGGGGGCGAAAAAAACGATCCATGGCGGACGCGGTATCTTCCTGACGGAACTAGTATAGAGCTCGAGCCGGAAACGTGCCTGAGCGATACTTACGCCGAGGCGCCCGGGATGAAGGGCAGCACCAAACGCTTTGAGGAAAAGATGATGGAGCGTCCAAATACGGATAAAAATAAAACGAAGCTTGATTCCGTAACAACGGCAGTTGCCTTTGATGGAACGGACCCTGAAACATATGCCCGGGAGGTCAATCCCGCCGCGGTCACGTTTCTGCGCAATCACCCCGAGCTGGTCCGAACCGGCATTGTTTTTGCGGACTTCATCGGGAAAAATGACTCTCTGGCCTGGGAGATCATCAATGTGAATCCCGATATTCGCAAGCTCGGCTATGAATAATAAATCCGGTCCGCGTCAGAAAAGCATATTTGCAACCGCGAAAAAACGAAAAGGAAACTATACCGAACATTCCTCTTAAACCAAAATGTCCAGATTGTCCGAGGATTCCATGATAAGTTGACAGATTGCACCAGGGGGGTAGTCTGTCAACTTTTATGTATCATCAAATAAAACCTTTGTGCCGCAGTAATTTCACTGCGGTATTTTTAGTTATAGAAGGAGAATTATAATGAACGTGATACAAAAAAGTGAAGTAATTAAGAACGGTCTCCAGAAAGGCTTTCAGGACGGCGGCTCCAAAATGCCAAGAATCCTTATTTCATGCGAGTTAGAAGGCACACGGTCTCCACATGCTGGGTTCTGGGAAACAGGTCGATCCCTTGGATTGTGGCCGGCTGATAGCCCAGCAAGCTGAAACGGGCGATATCCCGGGCCAGTGTGGCGGGGTCACAGGAGACATAAACAATCCGTTCCGGGGCCATCCCGGCTAAAATGGCGGGGACTTCAGGGGCCAAGCCTTTTCGGGGCGGATCTACGGTGATGACCTGGGGACGGATACCATCTTCTGCCAGCCTGCGGACCACAGCGCCGGCGTCGCCGCAGATAAACCTTGCATTTTGGATGCTGTTGCGCCGGGCATTTTCTTTCGCGTCCTCGATGGCCTGGGGAACAAGTTCTGCCCCAACCACCTGTCCGGCCCGCTTGGCCAGGGCCAGAGAGATGGTGCCGATACCGCAATATAAGTCCAGGACGGTCTCTGCTCCGGTGAGCGCGGCCAAGTCCAGAGCGGTGTGGTAGAGCCGTTGGGTCTGGGTCCGGTTGATTTGGAAGAAGGAGGGGATGGACAGGCGGAAGGACAGTTGACATAACTCTTCTTCCAGCCAGTCCTGACCCCACAGAGTGACATACTGGTCCCCCAAAATCACGTTGGTGTCTCTGGTGTTGATATTGAGTACTACCCCCGCCAGACCGGGATCGGAGCGCCGCAGTGCCTCCACCAGCGCGCCGCTGTAGGGGAGGCTTTCGCCGTTGGCCACCACGCACGTTAGGCTCTCCCCGCGGCTGTTTGTACGGACATAGAGATGACGGATCAGCCCTTTGCCCGTCTCTTCGGCGTAGGCGGGAACGGCATGTTTTTCCATCCAGGCCTTAAACGCCCCGCGCAGCCGGGTGACCGCTTCAGGTTGGAGGGGGCAGTCCGGGGCATCCAGCACATCGTGGCTCCGGGGGCGGTAGTAGCCAATGGACAGGCCCCGTTTGCCCTGGGAGACAGGGAACTGCACCTTGTTCCGGTAGCGAAGGGGGGCCTCCGCGCCCAGCACCGGAGGCAAGTTCAGCTTGACATGCCCTATCCGCTCCAAAGCATCGGCGATGTGCTGACTCTTGGCACGCAGTTCCTCCTGGTAGCTCATGTGGCGGAACTGGCATCCGCCGCACCTACCGTAAAGAGGGCAGTCGGGCTCCAAGCGCTGGGGGGAGGGGAGGAGCAGCTCTACCCCACGGCCCCAGGCCATATTTTTGTTTACCTTCTCCAGGCGGACCCGCCACCGTTCCCCTTGGATGGTGAAGGGCACAAAGACTACCCGCCCCTCCAGCCGGGCAACCCCCATCCCCTCGGCGGTGTAGCCGGTGATGTCCAGGGTGTGGACGGTATTTTTTTTGATGTCAGCCATAGGACGCGCCCCCTTTTTCAAGTCAGGTCATCATACCATATTTTAATGGAAAGGTAAAGGAGGCTTGTAAACAGTTTTGAGGTGTGGCATAGTAGCCATATTTAGAGGAGGATGGGCCATCCGACTTTATTTATGCAATAAGTTTTGTAAGGAGTAACAGCTTTATGATTCGTTGGCTGTGAGAGGAAGACGGAGAGGGGCGAGAATATTGGCTTTGTCATAAGCAATAATAATGTTACTCTAAATGAGCAAAATTAAAAACTGCCCAAAAGGGTCCTAAAACGACGAATAG
>CANDCW010000110.1 GCA_947383275.1 uncultured Bacillota bacterium | reverse complement strand
GAGACACTCTATCTCCATTACGATACCAGCCAGGAGTTTATGCCCCAGTTCCAGGCTGTAGCGGACAAGCTGCTCGGTCTGAGCAAGGCGATCATGGAAGCGCAGCCGCCCTCCGGGCTGGCCGATGATACCGACCACAGTTCCACAAAGAAGGGGTCTTGAATTTATCAGGAAAGGTGGGTGACTGCCATGCCAGAATACAGTGAGCCCAAAAAGGTGATTTGGTATGACGATATCCCTTGCCCGGTCTGTGGTGCTGAGCGGACAAATTCATGGGAGAAACGGATATCCCGCGCGTTAGGCTATCAGGCCATCGTCTGTGAAAAGTGTGTCGCAAAGGAGTATGGTCTGACAGTGGCTGAGCTTCGGGATACCATGGAAAACCACTTTGGCCTCGTCCCCTGTCCCGGCATATGAAGGAACTCAACGAATTGACCCGCCGATTGCTGGCGGAGGGCTACACGCCGGAGGATACGCCGCCTGGGACATGTGAATATAAATCCTATTACGGCGGCTGGACCTATACCAGCCAGGCATTGAACCAGATGGTTTTCGAGACCCCCTGTGGGCTTCTTGTTCGAGGTTCGCGTTTTACGAATGGTTATCTTGCTAGTCGGGGCGTGGACTGGCGGCCGGAGAATGACAATCCAGTGGTACCTTGCCCCCGCTTTGCGTCGGGGCCCTGCTCACTCAGGCACCCTCTCTTACAGACGGAAAAGCTCTGCTGCGGCCCAGACGATGTGGTCTACCAGTGCGACTGTCACCCGACGGATCGCCCCTATACTTATGAGGGCAGTCTGGATGAAGCGCATAAGCAGGTATGGCAGGAATCGGACGAACTGTGGAAGGCGGTTGAAACTGCACACAACGGCCGGGTCTGCCGGCACCAGAGCCGCTACGGCCGGACAAGCAAAACCTGGACGACCTATTACAGCCCCATGGAGTGTGCCCGACTGTGGCCCAGCTGCAGCCACTGCAGCGTTTTGGAGAAGGACCTGACGCCACAGAAGGGGAATGTCTTCTATGATGTGCGAAAGACCTGGACAGAAAAGGGGATCGGCATGTTCCCGGACGAGGAGCGGGTCAGTATCGAAAAGGGCTGTAAACTGCTGGAGAAAACGGTGTCCATGACCATCTGTGAGGCCATCGTCCGGTACGGACGTCAGGACGCGGAGCAGCGCGCTATGGGCCGCTATCGGAGAGCAATGGTTTTTGATCCAACGCTGAAAATTGAGGTTTTGAACCTGCGGGCCGCCCGGATGGATACCAGGGACATTCTCCAGGATCTCCAGGATGTGGCCAACGGTATTCAGGTAACCCACGCGGCGGACAGCTTGAAGGCGGCCAAGGCCCAGAAAAAGGCGCGGCGGGAGGCTGCGAAAAAGCAGCGGATCCGCAAGGTGGAACAAATGTTGCTAACCCACGGCTGGAACGGCCTGGACGATCTTTGGCGGCGCCGGGCAGAGAAACTGCTGGATGACCAGCGGATTGATGAACTGCATCTGCAGTGGAAGGCGGCACAAGCGCAGACGCCTCTGGAGGAAACGCAGATCAGACTGTTTTGAAGGAGTGTGATAGAGCATTGGAAAAACAAAACGATAATCGGGACCAGATCATCCGCAAAGATGCCCGGAACTGTTTTGTGGAGGTCAAAAACGACTGCTTCCACCTGGAGAAGATCCACCTGCAGTTTGTGGCCTACGACAAGTCCCGGCCTGCGGGGCAGCGGTACACCAGCAATATCCACATCTACATTGATGTACCGCAGTTCCTGGCCCTGGCGCAGGAGGCCGCCAACGGCAGTCTCCACATGCGGATGCAGCAGTATAAAAATGAGCGAAAATCGGATGCGCTTTTTGAGCATTTGGGCGGCACCTCCGCCAAGCGGCTGGCCTACTACGGTAAGGCGCGGGCGGATGGGAAAAGCCTGTCCCGGGTGGTTAAGCTGACGGTGGCGGAAAAATCGGACTACTTTCTGACCGCTGACAGCGGCCCGGGTGAGGAGAACCAGACCGGACTGATTGTCCCGCGGTTTGGGAAGAACCCGGAACAGCATGTGTCCGTCATCCTCACCTGGCGGCAGCTTAACGAGCTGTTGTTTGCCACAACAGCTCATTACAAGGCGTGGCTGTCGGCCAAATACACAGCGGAGTGGAGGTTGCTCCATGCCCCTCGCTTTGAGGAAAAGGGGCAGAAACGCCAAGAAGAGAGCGCACCGACGGCACAGCGCACGGAGGCTTCTCCCCCCGCACCGCCACCGGCCCCAGCGCCGGGAGCAGGCTTTGGCAGCGCTTTTGGCAAAGTCTATGGCAGTACAAATGGCAGCGGCAGCGCTGATGACAGCCGGATGTTTTAGTGCTATACTGATATTGTCCACCCTTGTGCAGGCGGCTGGCCCAACAGGCCGGAATAGCAAATTGATAAGGAGTGGATTACAATGAAGTTTTGTCCCTATTGCGGCGCTTCCCTTCCGGGAAGTGCCGCTTCTTTCTGCCCTGAGTGCGGGAAGTCTCTGCCTGCCGGGAGACCGGTGGGTGTCCGCCGGCAGAAGAAGCGCCCCCCGCAGGAAAAGTCCCCCAAAGCGCCCCAGCGCAGGCCAAGACCTATTGATCCAATGGATGTAAACTATGACGGTTACTACGATGACATCCAGCCTGTTGATGCCGGGGTTCGAGGTGAGGGGATGGATCCCGAACTGGTAAAGCGGATCATACTGGTCATTCTCGGTGCCGTTGGGGCCATTATTTTGGCAGTCATCTTGATGATGCTGTTGTAATTTTGCTGGTCAGAACGTGTAATGTAGGCAAATAAGCAAATTGAGGTGATAGTTATGATGTATCTCTCCAAAGGAGAACTGACACAGTCCAGTAAGACTGGGCTTGACTATGTATCCCGTTGCGGCTGTGCCTACGCACTGGGGCCGGAACTGGCCGGACTTTGGAAGAAGGCGAGACTTGCCCCACAGCCGGTGCCAGAAGGCAGGGAGCAGGCAGTCAGACGCATGGAGGCCAGCGGCTTGGTTATTACCACTGAGGAAACCGGGACACTGGCTGCTTACCGGCTCCTGATTGGCTGCGTTATTTGCCCCAACAGCAGGAGATGGACAGACCGTTTCCTAACCAGGTCTGTCCGGCGCATCTGGAAATGGCTCCATGAGGCGGGACTGCGTCTGACCGCCAGCGAACTGGTCCGGCTGGAGGAGCGGCGGGTCCAGCCTACTCCCGCACTTTTGGGCGAGGATGGCCGGCAGCGGCTGACGGAGATGATCTACTTCGCGGAGACGATCCCCGATGGCATTCTGGAGACACGGATGGAACACTCGCCCGCTCGTGACAACGTAGTGGGTGCTTTGCTGGAGCTGCTGCGCACCCGCCGTCTGCTGCTGATTTGAAGGAGGGAGACTATGGAGCGAACACAAATCCCCATGCCCTTGCAGACGCAGATTTTGATTCGGTTGGCGCTGGCCGTCTGTTCACTGATTGCGGGCAATGTCTGTCTGGTTTTCTTTACCGTGACAATCGCTGTGCCCTTTTTCCTGCTGGCCTTGCTGACGGTTGTCAGCGGGTGGCATCTTTATCGGATGGCTGTGCGCGGTCGCTATCTGGTCCTAACCGGTGCCGTGCTGAACGTGGAGCGCACCACCGTCCTGCGCCGTCCCAAAGCTATTCTGATGGAGGTTGAGGGGAAGGCCCTGCGGGTCGTACTGCGAAGCCGCCACAAAGCTCCAAGCGAGGGCAGCCAGATCTCGTTCTATGTGCAGGACAGCACTCCGATCTATGAGTGGCGGGGGATACACCTGCTTGGCTCCTATCTGGCGGCAGCGGTCGGAACTTCCGGCACACCCACATAGAGCGTACCCTAATGGTCTATCACATCTTCCAATACGACATTGAGGGCGTCTGGTATCGTGATTCCCAGGTCTATTCCGATGCGCAGTTTGATGCCATTATGGACCGGCTGGAGTGGCGACTGCCCACTGGCATGAGAGTGTTCCATTTTGGAGCGCCTGGGCCAGAATATTATCCTTTGGACAACCCTGTCGTGCTGCATCGCCCAGTGCTGTCCCTGAACCCTGTGGCACTGGCTACGGGAGCGCTGGCATACCGAGCCGTACTGAATGACAAACATACTCGTCTGCGTATTCCCATCACACATCAGATTGAACGCTTTGTAATATGCGGCGGCCCAGATATATGGCCGTGTTTTCGTTATGTGGACGGGGGGCGGTATGCGATTACCACTGAATTGAAGATTGTGCCGCTGTCGTTTCGCGCGGCCAAGGAATATGTCCAGCGTTATCATCGCCACAATGCAGCCCCGCAGGGCCATAAATTTTCCATTGGGCTGATTGTTCCCAACGAGGACCGGTATATTGGTGTTGCTATCGCCAGCGTTCCGAAGGCGCGGCATCTAAATGATGGGCTTACGTTGGAGATCAATCGTGTGTGCTGCGATCCCGCCTTCTCCAATGCTTGCAGTAAACTTTACGGAGCCGTTGTCAAGGCGGGGAAGGCGATGGGCTATACCCGGTTTATCACTTATACACTCCCGGCGGAGGGCGGAAGCAGTATAAAAGCGGTTGGATTCCGTTTGGCTGGAACGGTCCCAGAACGAAAAGATGGTTGGTGTCGAACTATCCGCCGCCGCAGGAGTCCTTGCCGCGCTCCGGCGGGGCCAAAACTCAGATGGGTCCTTGACACCCGGCCCGCACAGAACCATGGTAACTGCGATGAATAGCATATTGACCTTCTGGAATAATCATGCTATAATCAAAATAATAGTTACCGTGTTTTCTTTAGGAAACAAAGTTACCGTGTTTCAGAGTGTCAAATGGCGCTATTGCGCTGTTTGGCACTTTTTTTGTTTTCTGCCCGCGAAAATGCGGGTTGAAATAAATTATTTCAACGGCAGGGAAGGACCTGCAGAAAGGGGCATCACATCATGCTGAAACTAATCATCACAGAGGCCGTTGTCTCCAAGGGGTATAACGACGACCCCGCCGTCCGCTATTTTAGTAGCAATAGCGAAAACACCGGGCAGGTTGCCAACTTCCGGATCGGGAAACGGGTCTACGACAGCAAGGCGGAGAACAACCACCGCTGGCTCAACTTCACCGTCAAGGCGTTTGGGGATATGTGCGAGCGCGTCAAGCGCATGAAGCTCAAGGAGGGCTCGTACATCAACATCATCGCCCGCTATGACGAGGAGACCTGGGAGACCAAGGACACCCATGAGACCCGAACAGGCGTGGTCCTGTACCTGGACGAGATCGAGTATGCCAGCAGCGGCAATGGCTAGAAGAATGGCCAGGCCAGTTCTGGCGGTACGGCCCCCCAGGGCAGCAACGCACCTGCTGCGCAGAATGGTGCTCCGGCAGCTCAGAACCAGCAGTCGCAGGGTTATCCGCAAGGCCAGCCGCCCGCCCAGGGACAGCCGGCGTCCGATCCCATGCCCGGAGGTTTTACCGGGTATGAAGGCTTCGGCGATTCCTGCAATCCCTTCTTTTAATCGGCTTCCTGTAGGACCAAATGAATATCAGGCGTATAAGGCGCACAGTTCGTGGAAACACATCCGCGGTCTGTGCGCCTTTTTTGCGTTTTTGGGGGGTGATGCGTTGCGAAACCAAGCCTTTCAAGCACGAACTGAGACAGGAAAGCGGAGAAAATTGGAGGTCGTATTGAGACAACTGACCGGAGATCACCTGACGGACCAACAGCGGCAGCTGATCAGCCAGACAGTAGGCTGCTGCCAGCAATACAGCTTCCAGCTGTGCTATGAGCCTGGGGCGCCAGCCCTTACGGCTAATGGGGATAGTCAAGCCGCTGTTTACCGGATTTTCGGCGATACGGCCAAAGGCCCAACTGCTGTGCTCGTCCGCACTCCAGGCCAGGGGGAAATGTCCAACACGATTTATATTTATCTGCCGACACAGAGGGAGGAAAAAGGGGATGACACCCGACAAGAAGAAACATCTGCTCAATGACATAGTTGTTGTGATTATGCTGCTTGCAGCGCTGCTCACTATTGTCCGGCTCTGGCCGCTTCTGCTGCTATTGCTGATCGGCCTGATTGCCTATGCCCTGTGGGTGCTTTTCCATGTGGCCAGGCATCCGGTCAAGACTGAGCTGGCCCCGCTGCCTATGCTGCCTGCGCCGGTAACCGAGCAGTCGCTTTTGAGTGCCGCGTTCGGTCTGCTTCAGCGAAAGATCACAGAGCAGGTGGTTATCCGGTACCCGGATGCCAGATGGGTATGGGGTGCGTCAAACACGTTCGATCAGTTTGCTGCCGGACAGCCATTGACGATTCTGCTCAATAGCGCAGGCGGCTACCAGAAAGCGACTGTATGGGTCAAAGACCTGCAATTTGCGGGGCTGGTCTATACAAGCGTATCAGGCAGCCGTGCTGGACACAGCGGTGACCAGACGGCCGAGCCGGAGGAGCCACCCGCAGAACAAAAAGAGGTTGATTATGGCCTGCTGTCTTTTGAATGGGTGGAAGCCAATATGCAGCGGCTGAACGCACTGAACAATGAGGCCGTTGCTGCGGGTCAGGACGGGTTCCGCATCTCCGCAGAGGAACTGCCTCACGGGGACAGTTGGCCAACGCTATGTGCCGAACTGGTTCGCAACGGGTTCACGGCAGCAGAACCGATGGCTGACGGGATCCATGTCAAAATCAGAATAACAGAATAGG
>CANDCW010000109.1 GCA_947383275.1 uncultured Bacillota bacterium | reverse complement strand
ACGACGGCGGCAAAGAAACAGGCTGTTCGTGGATGATGTACTCGTTGCTGCTGAATTTGCCGCTTTCGTCCGTGGTCTGGTGGCGCTCGATGTACCCGGCCCGCTCCAATTCGTTGACAGCGGAACGAATAGCGTCCTTGCTCTCCCGGTTGATGCAGCACAGGCCGGACAGGGTATAATCCCAATCTTCCGGGAGTGACAAAATCTGCGACAACAGGCCCTTGGCTTTCAGGGACAGGGATTTGTCCCGCAGGTGGTAGTTGGACATGACCGTGTACCCCTTGTTTCTCTCCACGCGGAATACTGGCATGGTTCTCCGCTCCTTTCGGTGTCTGGACATGAAAAAAGCGGCGTCCCATCTCCCCGGCAGGGGATATGAACGCCGCTCATGCGCCGATATTCGATTTTTTAGTACATATCATGCTTGTCCGCCGCTCGAAAACCTTGATTTTCCTATACTTTCAGAAGTTACGTTATCTAACCTCAGCTTTTGACCGGCCAGCCTTTCAAGAGATGATGGCCGAGGTCAAAGCTGGCAGGATCAACTGCATCGTTGTCAAGGATTTGTCCCGGTTTGGCCGGGACCACCTGGAAGCGGGCGAATATCTGGAACGGATTTTTCCCTTCCTGGGCGTTCGCTTTATCGCCATCAATGACAACTACGACAGTCTGTACAGCAACGCGGAGTCCGATGAGCTGATCGTTCCGTTCAAAAACCTCATAAACGAGGCATATTGCCGGGATACCTCGGTCAAAATTCGGAGCCAGCTTGAAATCAAACGCAGACGCGGAGATTTCATTGGCTCTTTTGCTGTTTTTGGCTACCGGAAAGACCCGTCAGACCGCCACCGCCTGCTGGTAGACGATTACGCCGCCGAGGTCGTGCGGGATATTTTTCAGTGGAAGCTGGACGGATTGAGTGCGGGGGATATTGCCGCCCGGTTAAGTGCCTCCGGTATTCCCACTCCCATGGACTATAAGCAGTCCCAGGGGATGAACTACTCCACATCCTTCCGTATCAAGGAAAAGTCCGAGTGGAGCGCCGGGATGATCCTGCGGATATTGAAAAACCCGGTCTACACCGGCATACTGGAACAGGGCCGGGTGACAACCCCCAGCTATCGGGTCAAGCGGCTGGTCAACAAGCCCCGCGAGGAATGGGCAATCGTTGAGAACTGTCACGAGGCGATCATCAGCGGTTATGATTTTGAGAGCGTCCAGAAGGCGCTTGCCCTGGATGCCCGGACCACGGAAAGCGGCAAGGCGGTAGACCTGTTCTCCGGCATGGTGAACTGCGGCGAGTGCGGCGGGGCCATGATAAAAAAGACCGTCCCCTCCGGTAAAAAGAAGTATACCTATTTTGTCTGCGCTACCCACAAAAACGAAAAGACTTGCTTTTCCCACGGCATCCGAGACACGGCGCTCACCGAGATCGTGCTGGAATTTCTGAAAAAGCACATCCGTGACGTAATCGACCTGGCGGACCTGCTGGCATTGACGGACACGGCCCAGCTTCAAAAGGCCAAGGTTCAGAAGCTGCGGGAGCGCCTGGACGCAAAAGAAGCGGAAATTGACCGCTATCACCGGCTCCTTTGTTCTCTCTATGAAAGTCTGGCGGACGGCCTGATCGACCAGTCAGAGTACCAGAACTTAAAAAAGAGTTATACGAATCGCCGCACCCAGGCGGAGGAACAGGCCGACGCCATTCGGGGGGAAATGGAGCAGGAGATCAATCGCTCCGATCAGGGACTTGGATGGATAGAGGAATTTCGCAGGTATCAGAACATAGAGGTTCTTGACCGTTCCATCGTTGTGAGGCTGATTGAGCGCATCCTGATCTTCCGTGACCGCCGTGTAGATATTGTCTACCGCTGGCAGAATGAATTTCAGTGGCAAACGGAACTGCTTCTGCGGGCGCAGGGCCAGCTCCCCGGAAGGGAGGCAGTCTGACGTGGCAAGAACAAAGCGGAAAGTCAACCCCATCATTCCGGCCCCCACTGTGGAGCTTGAAACGCCGTCTGCTTTCCTTGTGGCGGGATATGTACGCCTCTCTACGGAGGACAGCGGTAAATTGGGCGCGGATGTGATAGAGGCGCAAAAGGAAATGGTCGCAAGCTATATCGAACAGCAGCCGGATATGCGGCTCCATAAGATATACTGCGACAACGGATGGACAGGGACAAATTTTGAGCGGCCAGGATTTGAGTGCCTGATGAACGATGTGCGGTCTGGCAAGGTCAACTGCATCGTTGTCAAAGATTTGTCCCGGTTTGGCCGCAATTACAAAGAGGCCGGTCACTATCTGGAACATATCTTTCCCTATTTGGGAGTGCGCTTTGTGGCAATCAATGACCATTTCGATACTGCTGACCAAGGCATCCATGACGGTTACATTGTTCCCCTGACCAACATTCTGAACGAGAGTTACAGCCGGGATATATCCCGAAAAATATCCAGCGCCATCAAGACGAAGGAGCTGCATGGTGACTTTAGAGGCCCGTTTGCTCCATACGGCTATTCCAAGTGCCCTGCGGATCATGGCAGACTGGAAATAAACCCGGAAACGGCCCCGGTGGTCATGGAGATATTTGCCCTGCGGATGCAGGGGATGGGGTACACGGGAATTGCCCGCCTGCTCAACAAACGGGGCATACCGGCCCCTGGCGCATATCTCTATCAGAAGGGACTTTCAGATCGGGAAACCTACCGGGACGCGCTGTGGACGGCCTGGAACATGAAAACAATTCTTCACAGCGAGGTTTATTTAGGGCACTTGATTCAAGGCAAGCGCACTCAGGTGTCCTACAAGCGCAAGCGGGAAGAACGGTACGCCCCCGCTGACGAATGGCGTGTTGCCCGGAATACCCACGCTCCTATCATTGACGAAGCCACCTTTGCGGCGGTGCAGGAATTAGCCAAGCAGAGCAAGGCCAACTTCGAGGCCATGCCGGGGAAGGGGGCGGCGGATGATCTGAAATCCCCCAACCTGTTCAAGAAGCTGATCTACTGCGCCGACTGCGGAAAGGCGATGAACCGCCGCCATCTTTATTCCAGAAAAACGGAGGGCAGGGTTTACTATTACAGTTATCAGTGTGTGACCTCTCAAAAGCTGCCGGGTGCCTGTTCGCCTAAGAACCTGATGGAATCGGAACTGCTGGCTGTTGTGTCCAGCGCCGTACACCGGCACATGGACACGATTGCGGCGTTGGAAAAGCGTGTATCGAAGGAATATGCGTCCGCATCCAGAGAAAAGCGGCGCACTCTTGACCGCCAGATCGCCCAGGTTAAGCAGGAACAATCCCGCAGTCAAACCCTTCTGGATGGCTTATATCAAAACTTGGTGGACGGTATGCTGACCCGTGAGGAATATCTGTCCATGAAGGGTCACTATCAGGAGCGGTTTGATGATGCCACGCTGCGGCTGGCGGATTTGGGCGCCCAGCTTCAGCAGTTGGAACGGTATGGCCCGTCCAATCCCATGTTCGCAGTCTGCCAGACCTTGCGTAATACAGAGGGCTTGACAGAAGAATTGATTCATCTGCTGGTTTCCAGAATCGAAGTCCATGATGGGAACCGTCTGGATATAAAATTGGTCTATCAGGACGAAGTTGAAGCCCTGCTCCGCTTTCTGCGGGAAGGGGGGACGAGCCTGTGACCATCGCAATCTATGTCCGGCTGTCTTTGGAGGACGGCACAGACCAGGAATCCGCCAGCATCGTCAACCAGAGGCATTTGTTGCTGGACTTCATTCGGAATGACCCAGACTTGTACGGCACAAAGGTGTTAGAATTTTCTGATGATGGTTACAGTGGGAAGAATTTTGACCGCCCTGGTGTGCAGGCGTTGTTGAAAGCGGCGCTGTGCGGGGAAGTCCAATGTATTCTGGTGAAAGATGATTGTGTAATAAAGGCACGAACACCGCAAACCCTTGAAAATAGGCACTTTTTGAGGATTGGCGCAAAGTTCGGAGCCATTTTAAGGCCGCAAAGGACGGCACATATTATAGGAAACTCATAGAGCGGGTATCGCTGCCGGAGAAATCCGTCAGCCGGTATCCGCTCTTTTTTTATGCTTTCAGGCGGCTACATAGGCGTGTATCCTGCCCCATCATGGGGCTGGGGTACACGCCTTTTTTGTTTTTCCCATAAACCCACATTGAGAAAAGAGGTGAACACAAATGCCAAGACGCAAAAAGAGCGAGGCCGAGGTCCAGCCAGAGGCCGCCACCGAACAGGTACAGCGGATGCCCATTTCCGAGCTGCGCCCTTTCAAGGGCCACCCGTTCAAGGTGCTGGACGATGACGCCATGGCCGAGACGGTGGAAAGCATCAAACAGGTCGGTATCGCCAACCCCCTCATCGTGCGCCCGCACCCGGAGGGCGGGTATGAGATCATCTCTGGCCACAGGCGGCATCATGCGGCGGAGCTGGCAGGGCTGGACGCCCTCCCGGTCATCGTCCGGGACTTAGACGATGACGCCGCCGTCATTATGATGGTGGACTCCAACCTCCAGAGGGAGAGCATCCTGCCCAGCGAGAGGGCTATGGCCTACAAAATGAAACTGGAGGCCATGAAGCACCAGGGAGAGCGGCGGGACCTAACTTGTGAGCAAAACGCGCACAAGTTGGACGGGAAGAAATCCAGGGACATCATCGCGGAGCAGGCCGGCACGAGCAAGGACTCCGTGCGCCGCTATATCCGCCTGACGAACCTGATCCCCGAAGTGCTGGACATGGTGGACGAGAAGAAAATCTCCATGACCCCCGCCGTGGAGCTGTCCTACCTGAACCCGGAGGAGCAGCGGTCATTTTTGGAGGCGATGGACTACGCGCAGGCGGCCCCATCCCTGTCACAGGCCCAGCGCATGAAGAAAAAGAGCCAGGAGGGCGGCTGCACCCTGGACGATATGTGCAACATCATGGACGAGGTGAAAAAGGACGACCTGGGGCAGGTCGCGTTCAAGACCAGCGACTTGCAGAAGTATTTCCCGAAGTCCTACACGCCCAGGCAGATGAGCGACACCATCCTCCGGCTGCTGGAGCAGTGGCAGAGGCGGAGGCAGCGGGACCAGCAGCGGTAAAACGCCCTTTTGCGGGGCGTATTTTTTATGAAACGGAAAAGGAGTTTATGAGCTTATGAACAGTATCCATTTTCACTTTAACGGTGATGTGAACATCAATGTGTCCCTACCGGACGGCCTCTCCGCCCTTGCTGGCATGGCTGTCGGCGGTGATGTGCGGGGCGACGCCGCCAGCTACCAGCGGCTGGTGGACTCCCTGGAGGACTATCTGCACGGCGCGGCGGACGAGGAGGAGACCCCGGAGGACGAGGTGGACTCCATCGTGATGGTGATGCGCCCGGACAGGACCCCGGAGGTCATGCAGGAGACCCGGTGCTGGGACGAGATCGAGAGCAAGGGCGACTATGACTGCCTGGAGGTCGTGTCTGATGATGGGCTGGACGTTGACGGGCTGACCATCGTCTTTGACGGGAGCCGCGTCCTGTGCCTTGGCAAGGAGCGGTATCTGCTGGGGCCTGTCATCGTCTACAAGACCGATGAGGACGGGGACGGCGTTTCCCTCTCCGCCGAGGACGTGATCGCCGCCGTGGTCTACTTCGCCGACCATACCGTGACCCTGTGCGCCGATGGAAAGGACTTCCCGGCGTTCCACATCTGAGGACCCGGCGCGCCTCCAACGCCGTTTCCAGAGAAAGGGGGAATAAGATTTGCAGGAGGAAGTCGAAAACAGGACAGTCAACCTGATGATAAGCACCAGCAAGCTCACGGGGCGGACGCTGGTGGCGGCGTTCCGCAAGTACGCCCAGCACCGGGCGAGGGTGAAGGCGGGCAAGGCGGCGGAGGGCGACCACGGGAAGATGACGGTGGAGAAGCTGATCCGCAAGGACCAGGGGGCGCAGCAGATCGACATCGCCAGGAGCGGCATCAAGGACTTTGAGCGGGTGCTGAACAAGTACGGCGTGGACTACGCCATCCGCAAGGACATCTCCCAGGAGCCGCCCCGGTTCATGGTGTTCTTCAAGGCAAAGGACGCCGATGTGCTGACCGCCGCTTTCAAGGAGTATTCCGCAAAGCTGTCCCACAAGGAGAAGCGGCCCAGCGTCCTGAAAGCCCTGGCGCACCTGAAAGACCTTGCCAAGTCCATCCCCGCCAAGACGCGGGAGAAGAAACAGGAGCGTGAGCGATGAACCAGAAAACAAAGAAGCTCATCATCCTGAACATCCCCTATGCCATCATCGGGCTGTTCTGCTCCAACATCGGGGAGGCATGGAGGATGGCGGCCGGAGCGGACATCTCCGCAAAACTCGCCAGCTTTTTTGCCTGTATGGGTACGGCATGGGGGAACCCCCTGCCCAGCCTCCACCCCTTTGACCTGTGCCTCGGCCTCGCCATCGGCGCGGGGTTCCGGCTGGTGGTGTATGTGCGGAGCAAGAACGCCAAGAAGTACCGCCACAATGAGGAATACGGGTCGGCCCGTTGGGGCGGCCCCAAAGACATCGAGCCTTTCGCAGACCCAGTGTTCCAGAACAATGTCATCCTGACCCGGACGGAGCGCCTGATGATGGGGAACCGCCCCAAGAACCCCGCCCACGCCCGGAACAAGAACGTGCTGATCGTGGGCGGCTCCGGCAGCGGCAAGACGAGGTTCTGGCTCAAGCCCAACCTCCTCCAGTGCCACAGCTCATATGTCATCACTGATCCGAAGGGTTAAGATATAGAAGGACAGACAAAGGAAACACCCGAAACTACATAAT
>CANDCW010000108.1 GCA_947383275.1 uncultured Bacillota bacterium | reverse complement strand
TGGGCCACGACCCCACCCCGGAGGAGATTGCCGAGGAGATGAACATGCCCGCCGACCGGGTGCGGGAGATTCTGAAAATTGCCCAGGAGCCCGTCAGCCTGGAGACCCCTATCGGCGAGGAGGAGGACTCCCATCTGGGAGATTTTATCCCGGACGAGGACGCCTCCGAGCCCGCCGAGGCGGCCTCCTTTACCCTGCTGAAGGAGCAACTGGTGGAGGTGCTGTCCACTCTCACCCCCCGGGAGGAAAAGGTGCTCAAGCTGCGCTTCGGCATTGAGGACGGCCGCACCCGCACGCTGGAGGAAGTGGGCAAGGAGTTTAACGTCACCAGAGAGCGCATCCGCCAGATTGAGGCCAAGGCCCTGCGCAAGCTGCGCCATCCCTCTCGGAGTAAAAAGCTAAAAGATTTCTTAAACTGAATCAGAAACAGAGAATAGGAAGTGGTCAGGATGGCAGAGGAAAAAAATATGAACCCCGAGTCTTTCGACCAGGATTCGGTGATGATCTATATCGACCCCAAGGTGCTGAACAGCCTGAACGACATGGCGGAGAAGAAGCAGGAGGACCTGAAAGCCCTTCAGGCGGCCGCTGAGGACGGCGACCTGGACGCCCAGTACCGGCTGGGCCGCAGCTACTACTACGGCGAAGACGGCGCCCCAAAGGACGAGGAAAAGGCGTTCCGCTGGTTTTCCAGAGCTGCCGAGGGAGACAGCATTGCCGCCCAGTACTACCTGGGGGTGTGTTATGTCCGGGGCATCGGCACGGAGAAGGATATGGCCAGGGGGGCGGAGCTGTTTGCCGCCGCGGCGGACGAGGGCTATCTCCCCGCCGTCACCGAGCTGGGGCTGTGCTATGAGTTGGGCCACGGCGTGGAGATGGATAAGGGTCGGGCCGCCGAGCTGTATCAGGAGGCCGCCGATCAGGATTACGCCCCCGCCCAGTGCAATTTGGGTTACTTCTATTATCAGGGTATCTGGTTTGAAGAGAACAACGAGGCGGCGGCGGAGCTGTTTGCCAAATCTGCCCAACAGGGATACCCCAGAGCTCAAGTGCTGATGGGGGAGTGCTTTGAAAACGGTTATGGCGTGGAGAAGGACGTAGAAAAGGCGTTGGAGCTCTACCGCGCCGCCTACGAGCAGCATTACCCGGATGGAGCATGCACCCTGGGGCTGTGCTATGAGTCGGGTGTCGGCGTGGAGGAGGACAAGGCGCGGGCGGTGGAGCTGTACCGGGAGGCCGCGGACCAGGGGTTTCCACCCGCCATGTGCAATCTAGGCTTTTGCTACTACATCGGCATCGGTGTGGAGGAGGACCCGGAAAAGGCTGTGGAGTGGCTTGCCAAAGCTGCCGAGCGGGAGTATCCCCGGGCCATGTTTCTGCTGGGGGAGTGCTACGACAGAGGCTGTGGCGTGGAACAGAACTACGACCGGGCCGTCAAGCTCTACCAGGGCGCGGCGGACAAGGAGTACATAGCGGCCCTGTGTTCCCTAGGACTGTGTTACGAGCTGGGCCAGGGCGTGGAAAAAGATCTGAACAAGGCGGTCGGGCTGTACCGCCAGGCGGCGGAGCAGGGTATGCCCCGCGCCCAGTGCAACCTGGGTTTTTGCTACTACACCGGGATCGGTGTGGAGGAGGATGAAGCGGAGGCCGTCAAGTGGTTTGCCATGGCGGTGGAACAGGGGTACCCCCGGGCCATGCAGCTGCTGGGCGAGTGCTACGAAAACGGGTACGGGATTGAGAAGGACCTCAATAGGGCGGTAGAGCTGTACACCAAAGCCGGAGAGGCGGGTTATCCTCCCGCCATATGCGCCCTGGGGCTGTGCTATGAGCTGGGCACTGGCGTGGAGGAGGACAAGGCCAAAGCGGTGGACTTGTACCGTCAGGCCGCCGACAAGGGGGACGCCCGCGCTCAGTGCAATTTGGGCTACTGCTACTACGTCGGAATTGGCGTGGAGGAGGACGACGCACAGGCGTTTCAGTGGTTTGCCAAGGCTGCTGAGGATGGTTATCCCCGGGGAATACAGCTGCTGGGAGAGTGCTATGACCGGGGTTACGGCGTGGAGCAGGACGTGGAAAAAGCTTTTCAGCTCTATCAGCAGGCCAGCGACAAGGGTAATGTTCCCGCCATATGCGCCCTGGGGCTGTGCTACGAGCTGGGACGGGGCACGCGGGAGGACAAGGACAAGGCCCGGGAGCTCTATATCAAGGCCGCTGAGCGGGGTTATCCCCGCGCCCAATGCAATCTGGGCTACTTCTACTACCAAGGAATCGGCGTAGAGGAGGACAACGATGAGGCGGTGAAGTGGTTTGCCAAGGCCGCTGAGCAGGGCTACCCCCGGGCCTTACAGCTGCTGGGTGAGTGCTACGAAAATGGCTACGGTGTGAAAAAAGACGAGGCCAAGGCGGTAGAACTGTATCTCAGGGCGCATAGAGGGGGCTACATCCCCGCTACCTGTGCGCTGGGTGTGTGCTATGAGTACGGCGACGGCGTGGAGGAGGACAAGGCTAAGGCGGTGGAGCTGTACCGTCAGGCCGCTGAGCGGGACTATGCCCGCGCCCAGTGCAACTTGGGCTTTTGCTACTACCAGGGGATCGGCGTGGAAGAAGACAACGGGGAGGCCGTTAAGTGGTTTGCCCGGGCGGCGGAACAGGACTATCCCCGGGCTATGAGCCTGCTGGCCGAGTGCTACGACAATGGGTATGGGGTGGAGAAGGACGAGGCCAAGGCGGCGGAGTGGTACGGAAGGGCTGCTGAAGCGGGCTATCCCCCCGCCCTGTGCGCCCTGGGGCTATGCTACGAGCTGGGCTCCGGGGTAGAGATGGACAAGGTCAAGGCGGTGGAACTGTACCGTCAAGCGGCTCAGCAGGGGCACCCCCGCGCCCAGTGCAATCTGGGGTTCTGTTATTACCAGGGCATAGGCGTAGATGAGGATAACGATCAGGCTTTCTATTGGTTTGGAGAATCAGCGGCGCAGGGCTTCCCGCGGGCACAGCAGCTGCTGGGTGAGTGCTACGAAAACGGTTATGGAACGGCGAAAAACGTCAAGAAAGCGGTGGAGCTTTACAAGCAGGCGCACGAAAACGGAAGCGCAGCGGGAAGTTGCTCCCTAGGTTTGTGCTACGAGCTGGGTATGGGTGTCCCGGAGGACAAGGCCAAGGCGGTGGAGTTGTACCGTCATGCGGCTCAGCGGGGGCTGTCCCGCGCTCAATGTAATTTAGGCTACTGCTACTACGAGGGCATCGGCGTGGAGCGGGACAACGATCAGGCCTACTACTGGTTTGCCCAGGCGGCGGAACAGGACAATGCCCGGGCGCAGTGTATGCTGGGGCTGTGCTATGAGATGGGCCGAGGCGTGGCGGAGGACAAGCGGAAAGCGACAGAGTGCTACCGTCAGGCGGCGGAGAACGGAAACGTCACTGCCATGTGCAATCTGGGGTACTGTTACTACGTAGGGGTCGGCGTGGAGGAGGACGAGCCGGAGGCTGTCAAATGGTTCCAAAAGGCCGCAGGCTACGGCCAGCCCAGGGCGCTGTTTTATATGGGTGAGTGCTATGAACAGGGCAATGGAGTCCCGGCGGACCTGAGGAAAGCCCGGGAGTATTACCAGAAAGCTGCGGACAAGGGGTATAAAAGCGCGCAGGAGGCCCTGCAGAGGCTAAGCGGGCAGCGGAGTGCCCCCGGTTCTCCCCAGCCCGAGGCCCGGCCACAGCAGCCGAAAGAGAAGGCTAAAAAAGGCGGGCTGTTTGGATTCTTCAAGAAATGACGCACATATATGAATGGGAGGCTCCCCTGGCTGGGGAGCCTCCCATTTTACTTGGTCAGAGCGTCAATGGCGGCGGCAGCGGCCATCTGTTCGGCCTCTTTTTTGCTGCGTCCGGAACCGGAGCCGATGGATTGGCCGTTCAGGTCCACCTCCACGAAGAAGCGTTTGTTGTGGTCGGGACCCTCTTCGCCCACTAGGCGGTACTGGAGGACCTGCCCGCTCTCCCGCTGGACCAGCTCCTGGAGGGCGGTCTTATGATCCAGAGGTTTGGTCAGCCCGGCAATTTCCCGGCTGAGAATATACTTCTGGATAAACTTCCGGGCCGAACCGATGCCGCCGTCCAGATAGATGGCGGCAAGTACAGCCTCTACCGCGTCCGCTTGAATAGAGGGCCGTTCCCGGCCTCCGCCGGAGCTCTCACCCTTGCCCAGGCGCAGATACTCGCCCAGCCCCAGCTCGTGGGCCACCTCCACTAAGCTGTCTTCGCAGACCAGGGCCGCCCGGGTGCGGGTCAGGTCGCCCTCGGGCAGGTCCGGGTGGTTGCGGTATAAGTGGTCGGCAACCACCATGCCCAGGATGGAGTCGCCTAAGAACTCCAGGCGTTCGTTGCTGAGCAGCTTGCCCCGGCTCTCATTGGCCCGGGAACTGTGGGTTAGGGCGTTTTCCAGCAGGGCGGCGTTCTGAAAGGTGTAGCCCAGCTTTTCTTCTAACGTATTCATTTAAAACTCCTTGGAACCTGCCGGCGGCAGGTTCTTAAATAGTGGAACTCCGCCAAGAGCGGAGTTCCGTCATTTCAGTCGATTTTGTTCTGTAGAAAGCGGACTAAGTCACCTACAGTGGAGATGGAGGACGCTTCATCCTCCCCCAGCTCTTCAATGCCGAATTCCTCTTCCAGGGCCATGGACAGATCAACAATGTCCACAGAGTCGGCATTCAGGTCGTCTGTAAAAGAGGTTTCCATAGTGATGCTGTCGGTGTCAACATTGAATTGCTCGGCAACCAGGGCAGCCAGCTTTTCAAAGATCATAACATGTCGCTCCTTCTATCATGTGCGTGAGCACTGTTTCTGTCCTTATGATAGGCAAATTTTGCCCGGCTGTCAATAGGTTTTTTCCATTTTTTGCGCCCTAAAATTTTTGTAAAAATTTCCCTGCGCTGTGCCGTTCCAGTTCCGGAGCCGGGAGAGCGCCTGCGGTGCAAGGAAAAGTAAGCCAATCAGGTTGGGAAGGGCCATCAGAGCGTTGCACAGATCCACCAGCTGCCAGATGAATTGAGGGCTCCAAATCGCCCCAAGGACTGTGCAGCTGAGGAATACGGCCCGGTAGGCCAATGCAAAGGGAGTTTTCTTTTTTTCATTTACAAAAGGAAGAAAGAGGAGGCACTGCTCCCCGTAGAAGCTCCACCCAAGGATGGAGGAAAACGCGAACAGCAAAAGCGCTGCTGTTACCGCCCATGCTCCGGGCCGCCCCAGCACGGAGCCAAAGGCAGTTGCGGTGAGGGGCGCGCCGGTGAGGGCGCCGGGTGAGGCCGGGTCCCATACGCCGCTGACCAGAATGGCCAGTGCGGTGACAGTACACACCAGCAGCGTAGATACGAACACTTCAAAGATGCCCCACATCCCCTGCCGGGCGGGGTGATCTACCTGGGCGGCGCCGTGGGCCATAGCGGAGGTGCCCAGCCCCGCTTCGTTGGTGAACACCCCCCGGGCTACGCCATACCGCAGAGCGGCAGAGACAGTCCAGCCCGCGCCGCCCGCTGCTGCTGCGGCGGGAGAGAGCGCGCAGGTAAAAATCAATCCCAGGGCTTGGGGGAGTTTCTGCCAGTGGAACAGCAGGACCGCTGCTCCGCTGCCCAGATACAGCAACGCCATGGCGGGCACCAGGGCGGAGGAAACCGCGGCGATCCGTCCCAAGCCGCCCACCATGACCAAACCGGCCAGCAGGGCCGCAGCAAGCCCGATAGGGAGCCTGGGCAGGCCGAAGGCGGCCTCCAGGCTGGCGGCGATAGAGGAGGACTGGATCAGGTTTCCCCCCGCCAGGGTGGCGGGGATACAGGCCAGGCAGAAACATCCGGCCAGCAGCGGAGCGTGGAGCCCGTCTCTCAAATAGTACATGGGTCCGCCCCGGAGCTTACCGTCTGGTCCGGCGCGCTGATATTGGACGGCCAGCAGTTTCTCCCCGCAGGAGGTCATCATCCCCAGCAGGGCGGACACCCACATCCAGAACACAGCCCCCGGCCCGCCCAGGGTGAGCGCGGCGGCTACTCCGGCGATGGACCCGGTGCCCATGGTGGAGGCCAGGGCAGTGGCCAGCGCCTGCAGCGGAGACAGCCCCCGGCCCGCCGGTTCCCGCCTCCGCAAAAGAGACTCCGCCGTGGTCCGCCACCACGTCCGAAATTCGAAAAACTGGAAGAATCCGGAGCCGGCGGAGTATGCCAGCCCCGTTAGTAAAAACAACCCCAACAGCCAGGGGTTCCAGAGCGCGTCCGTTAGCTGAGTTAGAAAAACCACCGCATATCACCTCAGTGAGTGATATGCGGCGGAGAAAGGATTATAGAACCTTGGAGAGGAACAGCTGCGTCCTGGGATTCTGCGGGTGGTCGAAGAACTCCTTGGGGGTGTTCTGCTCCAGGATGTGCCCACCGTCCATAAAGAGGACCCGGCTGCCCACCTCACGGGCAAAGCCCATCTCGTGGGTGACGACTACCATAGTCATGCCCTCCTGGGCCAGCTCCTTCATCACGTCCAGTACCTCGCCCACCATCTCGGGATCCAAAGCGGAGGTTGGTTCGTCAAAGAGCATCACCTTGGGCTTCATGGCCAGGGCCCGGACAATGGCGATGCGCTGCTTCTGTCCGCCGGACAGTTGGTTGGGGTAGGCGTCCGCCTTGTCGGACAGGTCCACCCGCTGAAGCAGGGCTTCCGCAATGTGGTCGGCCTCCTCCTGGCGCATCAGGCCGGTGCGCACCGGGGCCAGGGTGATGTTCTTCCGGATGGTCATGTTGGGAAAGAGGTTGAAGTGCTGGAACACCATGCCCATCT
>CANDCW010000107.1 GCA_947383275.1 uncultured Bacillota bacterium | reverse complement strand
CCCATCTGGTCAATTTCCCCTTTGATGTGAAAGAGGGAACGGAAGCAGAAATGGCGGAGTTTTTGAACAGCTATATTGACAGTGTGGAGCCAAGTATGGATTTTGAATCCAAGGCGACCTATACCAGTTCCTTTGACGACCTCACTTCCCTTATCATTACCATCGGAGGGGCATTGAGTATCATCATCGGAATTATCGGCATCGCAAACTTTGTGAACTCTGTCCTGACAAGCGTTATCACCCGCAAAAAGGAATTTGCCATGCTGCAAAGCATTGGCATGACAGGAAAGCAGCTAAAGCGTATGCTCTCTTTTGAGGGGCTGTATTATGCTGTGGGAACGATTATCACATCGGCTGTCCTTGGCGTTCTGTTTTCTGTGGTAGTTGTAAGAGGAATTTCAAGCGGAATATGGTTTTTCACCTATCAATTTGTCATGTGGCCCATGCTGGTGATCTATCCGTTCCTTATTCTCCTGACTGTGGCAATACCGGCGCTTTTATACCGGCAAATTGCCAAAATCAGCATCATAGAGCGGTTGCGGCAAAATTGAGTTTTATTCATAGAAGCCGGGAGCAAATTGCTCCCGGCTTCTAAATGTCACGAAGCTGCGACATTTCAGGCCACTATTTTGTCGATATGGAGGGAAGCGGGAACTGACAAAGCGGGCTGCGGAGTTGAAAAAAGAGATTGACACCGCTGCCGGGCGCAGCGCCGATGGGAAAAGGTTTGTCGCCCTGGTACGCCGGTACTTGGAGATCAGCGAACTGACCTATGAGAACGTCCATAAGTTTATCGACCGTATTTTAGTCCACGATTTGGGCAGGGAAACGAACACCCGCAAAATCGAAATCTTTTACAGCTTCGCGGGCAGGGTAGACAGCGGCGAGGAACCGACGGAAAGCATATCCTATTTCCGGCAGATTGGCGCTGATGTCAAGAGTTTTGCCGTTTGATAATACAAAATGCCAGGGTAAGACAGCGCACCATCTTTTATGGCTACGCTATCTTACCCCAGCAAAGCTGACAGCCGGTGTATCCGCCTGAAAACGGCCCAGGCGGACGGCTTGTTCCGCTCCATGCTTAGGAGACGGCTGGCTGGCGGCCTTTATGATTACCGGTCGGCCACCAAAATCACCAACCTGGGGGCAGTAAAAATCGTCCTGGAAATAAAAAGGTTCGCCCTATATCTGGCCTTTACCGTCCTGTTCGCCCTGGCCACCGGCTGGGTCGTTGATCTGGTCATTTGATGTAGGAGTCCCGCCGGGCAGTGGTTCACCGATGGGGTAAACTGGTGTCTGGACCAGGGCCTGATTGACACAGTCAGCGCCGGTGTCTTTGCCCCCCAACGCCGATGCAGATTGTGACCCAACTGGCGTTCTACTGCGGCTGGCCCAAAGCGTGGAGTACCTTCCCGCTGATTCGGGAGGTGTATGGGGATGAGTCAGAGTCAGGAAACTGAGCCTCGTAAATTTCGATAGATAAGGGTGCCTGTCGTCATTGCTTTAAATATTTAGATAAAGATACTTCAGGGCCGATTCTGTCAGCCAGACCGAAACCGAGCCGCCCTGAACCGAAAACGTGCCCCAGCCGTTCCCGTCGATCACCGTAGTCCCTGTGACATGGCCCAGAGCATCCAACATGGTCTGGCCCGCCAGCCGCTGGCCCACATACATCCGCTTGCTGCCGCCAGCACCGTCCGTCAGGATGACCGCCGCTCCGGAGTCCGGACGTTCCCCGACCCCTTCCCGGGTAAAGCCCACCAGGGAACTGTCGTCAAAAAACAGGTGCTCCGGGCCGTAGGCATAGCGTTCCCGTATTTTGATCAGCCTGTCCAGTTGGGGGACCGGAGGGACGCCGTCATGGGGAATCCCGTAATAGTCCCCATAAAACACGCAAGGGGTTCCCTGGTCCCGGAGCAGAATCAAAGCATAGGCGATGGGCTTGAACCATGCCGGGATGAAGGAGCACAACGCCTGGCCCGGCTGGGTGTCGTGATTGTCCACAAAGGTGACAGAGCAGGCCGGGTCCGCCGCTGTCAGGGTATTCTCGAACAGCCGGGACAAATCAAAATTCCCGTTTGAGGTGGCCGCCTCCAAAAAACGGAAGTGCAGCGGCACGTCAAACAGGGAGAGCGCCCGCCCGGTGGCCTCCAGATAGTGGGTCAGCTTTCCCACCTCATGTGACCAGTATTCCCCTATCACATAGAGGTCCTTTTTCTGTTCCCGCATAGCCGCCAACCAATCCCGGCAGAAGGCAAAGCTGATATGCTTCACTGCGTCCATGCGGAAACCGTCCATATGTACCGTATCCTGATACCATTTGCCCCAGTTTCGGGTCTCCTGAATCACCTCCGGGTTGTCAGTATCCAGGTCCGCCCCCATCAGATAATCATAGTTGCCCTTTTCCGAGTCGGTCTCCCGATTCCAGGGCTTTCCCAAAAACCGAAAAATTCCGTTTTGTTTGGCCGCCGCATCCCAGTCCGTTCCACTAAAGTGGGAAGCGTTCCACTGAAAATCAGAATAAGCCCCCGCCCGGCCGGGAAAAATGAACTTGGTCCACGCCGTGATCTGGCGCTGACCGCTGATGTCCTGGCCCCGGTCCCCGTCCAGTCCCTCAATGACTGACACCTGTTCCGTGTCGTCGGCCCCCATGCGGTGGTTGAGCACCACGTCGCACAGCACTTGGATTCCCTCCCGCTGCAGAGTTTTCACCGCGGCGAGATAGTCCTCTTTTTTTCCGTACTTTGTGGCCGTGCCGCCCTTCTGGTCAAACTCCCCCAGGTCGTACATATCGTATACGTCATAGCCAACGCTGGCCCTTCCGGCGGCGCCCTTGTAAGCCGGGGGCAGCCAGACCATATTGATCCCGATTTTCCGAAGCTCAGCGGCTTGCGCCGCAGCACGTTTCCAGTGCAACCCGTTCTCCGGCAGATACCACTCGAAGAACTGCATCATTGTTTGGTTTGTCATCATAGTACGCCATCGTTCCTCCCGCAAAATTCGACGTTCCAATAAGGACAGTATATGTAAAATCTTCACTCCTGTCAACCATAGCAAAAAGCCGGGAATCTAGGAATCCCCGACTTTTTATCAAAATATCCGACTATACACTATGCCCCGCCTATAACTTTTTTACTTCGTCCAAGGGAAGACCTGCAATCTCGGCGATTTCTTCCAATGCGTACTTTCCAATTTCCAGCATTCGGAGGACAGTCAATCTCTTTTCCTCCTTTTTGCCCTGTTGTAAAGATTCATTTCTCATATCTTCCATGGCCTTACACATAATTGAGATCCCCTCCCTGTCCTCTTTGAAAAATTGAACCCGCTCCGCCAGTTCATCGTAATACATATGCCCGGACAATTTGAAATCGGAGGACTTATATGTATTCCCTATGAAATCGACAATGAGGTCAAACCCATGTATCCGGATTTCCTAATTGTGCGGCGAGCGGTGTGGACAGGTAGCGGTCCCCGGTGTCCGGGAGCAGGACCACGATGGTCTTGCTCCCGCTCTCGGGCCGTTTTGCCAGCTGGACTGCCGCATAAATCGCCGCGCCGGAGGAAATTCCAACCAGCACGCCCTCCTTACGGCACACCAGCCGACCAGCGGCAAAGGCGTCCTCATTGGACACGGGGATAATCTCATCGTAGACGGTGGTATCCAGCACCTCCGGCACAAAACCCGCGCCGATGCCCTGAATCTTGTGGGCTCCGGAGCGGCCCTCACTGAGGACGGGGGAGTCTTTTGGCTCCACCGCCACCACCTTCACGGCCGGATTCTGCCCCTTCAGGTACTGTCCAACGCCGGTGATGGTGCCGCCGGTGCCCACGCCCGCCACGAAGACGTCTACTTTGCCATCGGTATCCGCCCAGATTTCCGGACCGGTAGTAGAGCGGTGGGCAGCGGGATTGGCCGGGTTGACAAACTGGCCGGGGATAAAGCTGCCGGGGATCTCCCGAGCCAATTCCTCCGCTTTGGCAATGGCTCCCGCCATCCCCGTGGAACCCTTGGTGAGCACCAGCTCTGCGCCGTAGGCGCTCATCAACTGCCGGCGTTCCACGCTCATAGTTTCCGGCATGGTGATGATAACGCGGTAACCTCGGGCCGCTGCCACGGAGGCCAGTCCAATGCCTGTGTTGCCCGAGGTGGGCTCAATAATGGTGGCGCCGGGCTTCAGCCTGCCACTGGCCTCGGCCTCGTCAATCATGGCCTTGGCAATGCGGTCCTTTGCCGAACCGGCGGGATTGAGATACTCCAGCTTAGCCAGGACCCGGGCTTTCAGCGCTTCCTCCTTCTCAATATGGGTCAGCTCCAGCAGCGGCGTTCTGCCAATTAGCTGGTCGGCAGATGTGTAGATTTTAGACATAGTGAATCCTCCTCTCAATTCAAGCAATACCATCATATACCAGTATACCCACTTTGTCAATAGGAATATGAAGGATACATAACACCCTGTTCGCATTGTAAATTTTCATGAATGTTGTTTTTAAGAAAGTGTATTCACAAAAGGAACGGGATGTGGTAGAATAAGGATGCAGGAAAAGGGCGAAAGACACACCCAAGCGCCTGAACAAAGAGGAGGTTTACCGAAGATGAAACGACGGCTTGGAACGGCACTGCTGGCTTTGGCGTTGCTGCAAATGCTGTTGCCCGCCACCGCGCTGGCTGCGGAAGCGGACAATATTGTGGACACCTCAGCGCTGGAATATTTTGAGATCCCCCTAATTGACCCGCGTGATCCGCCGGCTGGCACAACCGGCCAATTGGAGTATGCACCAAACGCTGACCAGGCAGCGGGAGCAGACCATATTGTGGATGCTTCGGAGCTGGAATACTTTGAGATTCCTCTGATCGACCCGCGCTACCCGCCGGCCAACACCTTGGATAATTCTGAAAACGACCCCAATTCTGTCCAGTTGGCCGATAAACGGGCCGTCAGGTGTATTGACCGTCTCAAACTGCCGCAGTTTGCCAGAGACTTCTACAATACTCTGGATAGGGAGTCCAAGCCCGCCAACCTCTCCGGATTGGGGAGGGACGGCGTTCTGATCGATCCCAGCCAATCTTCCGCCACCCAGGCGTTCAGTGATGGCAATGCGTATGTAATTCGCTTCTCTTTTCCATCCGAATATGAGTTGAGGAGTTCCGGGTTCCGGTTCTCAGATTACCTTGAATACATTAAAAATTGTGTGGGCACGGCCTTTAACGCTTTTGAGTGGGATCATCCCGAAGTATTTTGGACAGGGGGATATGGCTATTATTACGATGGCAATCAACGTATTTTTTGCATCGTACTGGCCTATGAAGGCTTCCCTTCAGATAAATCCAACTGGGATATCCGCGTGGAAGGCTACCGGGATCCCGATGTGATCAAGAAAAATATCAATGCGCTCAACCAATCTGTGGCCTCTATTATAAGGGATGCGGGCAGGATGTCGTCAAATTACGAGAAAATTACCTATTTCAACGAATGGCTGACGACAAACAACCAATATAACTATACGATCGCCTACACCAACAACAGCGCCGACCGAATGATCTATACTTCCCTGGGCGCGCTGACCACAAAGGACGGCAGCCCTGGCGGCGGACGTATTGGCTGTGACGGTCCCGTATGCACAGGCTACGCCAAGGCGTTCCTGCTGCTGTGCCAAAACGCGGATATCCCCTGCGTGCTGGACACTGGAGCAAATCATGCGTGGAACTATGTTCAGGTGGATCCGTCGGATTCCAGATGGTATGCAGTGGATGTGACCTGGAACGACCCGATCCTGTGGGGCACTCCAACCGCAGAGGAGTATGCCAGCTTGGGTGCCAACTCCAATATGGAGACCACAGCTTACCTGCTCGTAGGCGCTGACACAATTGTCTACGCCGGAAAGACGGAGACATTTTTGGATCAGCATCCCCCGGAAAGCATGGTGGCGGGTGAAAACTATGTGCATGCCAATTTCAAGATGGGGCCCGAGCTGAATCAGCTTGCGTATGTGGACAACGTTGTCATTGAGGATTTAGACGCCCCAGTAAAAGGAGCCGTGCCCGATACCAGGATAACCCTGAGCTCCGCGCCCAAAAGCAGCCACCACCCCACGCAGGCCGGAACGCAGGAGCTGTTTACCAATCCTGTGGTCACATGGTCCCCCGCGCCAGTCAACGGAAGGTTCGCCCCGGACACCGATTATACCGCCACGATTACCTACACGCCCCTGCGGCAGGGCTACGGACTGACTGCCGCTGATGCCTCGAAAATTACGGTAGCGGGCGCGGAACGGGTAACCGTAAACGCAAATGGGGCAATTCAGGCGGTTTTCCCCGCCATTCGGGAAACCCCCGGGCTTCACGGTGCGGTTTCGATTAGTGTGGGAGACGACTCCACCCAGCAGTATAGCGGTACGGCCTACGTGGTCAGCAATATTACCATTACCGTCCACGTCAAACCTGATCCCGGTTATCAGCTCAGTAAGATCCAGGTCGTCCGCGCGGATAACGGCCAGCAAGTCCCCCTTTCTGGCAGCGGCAATACCTATACGTTCAAAATGCCCGCGGTTGACGTGTCTATCCAAGCGTTTTTTGCTAAAAACTGATGGGCCCCGCTAGACAGTCAAACCTCCGGCTCAGCCGGAGGTTTTTTAACAAGCTGATAAAGTCCTCTGGAGCATTACTCCAGAGGACTTTTTCTCCCCAAAAAGATTATGAGAATTTATGGGAGTCTCTCTCCGAACTGCTGGAGAAACTTTCGGAGGTGGTGGTGCTGTAAGCGCATAAGGTCCAGGAGCGTCAGCGACAGGGCCGCAGACAAAAGGGCTTCAGGCCACTGCGACCAGAAGTCCCAGGCGGGTTTGGGGGCACCCCAACAAGCATTTTCGCAAAGCGAAAATCGCGTGTTATACACTTACCCTGCCTGCCGCTAATCATGCGGTCGGAAGTCTGTTTTTTTCGCCCCATTCGCACATTCCA
>CANDCW010000106.1 GCA_947383275.1 uncultured Bacillota bacterium | reverse complement strand
GCTGGGCAATCTGTTCTTCTCCAAAGACAACAGTTACATTCCGTTGTTTGAACTGAGCTTAGCCAACCCGGAGATAAGAACGAATGGGGTAATCAATATGGCCGCACTTTTTAACGCAATTTGTGCGTCCTACCCCGAATACACGTCCGCCCATAATAAAGATATGGAAAAATATGAGCGGGGTATTCTGATTAAAGAGACCCCGGACGTTGGAACAGAGTTTATAAAGTTTTAAGCCTGTGTTAAGGCACCCCATACAAGTGCTTCTAAAAAATAGCTGATGCGATGTTTAAACGCAGAGATAAAATGGAACCCCACAATGCAAAACCGCATTGTGGGGTTTGATTGTTTCTGGCAATCCCAAGTTTGTTAAAAGGCCACGCTTCCGTTGAACTTTTCGTTTATCACATAGTAGGCCGTGTGCTCCTCCGGCTTGACATACAGCTTTAAGTCGGTGATAGGAGTACGCTTTTTCGTCTGCTTGAAGTCGGCCTTGGCCACCTCCACCAGCGTGTCCAGATCCACTTCGCTGCCCTGGAACTGCACGATAACAGTTGGTTTGAGGCTGTCCGCTTTTGCCTTGCTCTCGGCGCGGTCCTTGGCTGCGGCGGTCCTTTCCTCCGCCGTCATGGGTTTTCTGCCGCCCTTCTTTTTGGGCTCCGGCTCAGCAGTTGCGGCGTCTGTCTTTTTCTTATCCATGATAATCACCCTTACAGTTTGATTTGCTGGTTCAAATTACCAGCCCATTATATACGGTGATAACCAAAAATGCAAGTTACTATGCGTATTTATCGATTTACCCAATCCACCGGCATCCCATTGACCTCCAGCCCCTCCCCGGCGGGGATGAGGAGATACTTCTTCCCGTCAATCACACGGGTCTCCACCAGGTAGCTGTGCTCCGGGTCAAGGGAAATGGCTGCGTCCGCCGTTTTCACCTCAAACCGCTTGCCGTCAATGAGGTTGGCGGGGCTGAGAACCGCGTCCTCGCCGAACAGCTCCCCGCACTTCCCGCAGAAAGCGGCGATCTGCTCATCCGACCCGCCGCAGTCCCGGAGGATGGCCGCCACCTCTTTGGCGGTAACCGCCAAAGGTTCGGGGTCCTTCTCCTCCCGGTGCTGCTCGATACGCTGGGAAAGCCGCTCATGGACAGCCTGCACCACCTCCAGGCCACAGGCACCCTCCAGCCCTTCCCGCAGGGCGGTCTGGAACGCCTCCCGCTGCTCCCCGGCGGACATGGGCGGCTCGGTGTGGAAGATAGCGTCCAAAAACTCCTGGTGCAGCTCGTCCGACTTTCGGGCATAGGTAAGTGCGTTGTAGATGTTGGCCGCCCGGTCGTCAAAGGCCGGGAACAGGAAGCCCAGCTCCGGCGGGGAGACGATCTGGCTGGGGGCGCAGTTGTGGAACTCGTTCTCCCCAGGGCAGTAGCCCAGCTCCAGCTTGCCGTCCTTCACCGGGCAGACACAACAGACGATGTAGGAGAACACAGTGTCGCCCTCATCGGCGCGATCCTCGCCGTCTTTGCCCCGATGGGGCACATCGTAGGAGTCATGGGTCAGCAGGATGAGATAATTGCTCTCCCCCATGTCCAGGCTGTCAATGACCGTCTGATAGAACTCCTGCCGCACCTCCCCGTCCTTCAGCTTGGAATCCCGCAGGGCCATGAGGCGGCGGTGTTCATCGCTGTCCGCCACCTGCTGGGTGGAGAACACGATGTCGATGAGGTTCCGGCCCAGTACGCCGGACAGGGCCTTTTTCAACAGGTTTAAGTATTTCTCCGCCTCCTCCTCGGGCATCCGATCCAGGGGTTCGTCCAGGTAGGAGAGGATCTCTTTCTGTGCGTTCACATAACAGCCGTAGATACGGCCCATGGCGTTCTTGCCCAGCCGGAAGCGGCGTTTCAGCTCGCTGATCTCTTTCTGATTCATGGTGACCTCGCAGTTTCAAATGTATTTTGCGCGGATGCCGCGCAATCAAAGTATCCATTACATTATAGAGGAAAGCGGCAAAACTTACAAGCCTTCTCCCGGCGGCGCATGGGCTTCGATCTCCAGAATATCCTCAATGGGGATGGCGGTGCGGTCTGTAAGGATGACGCAGCCCTCCAACGGGTCAATTTTTTTGACCGTGCCTATGGCCGCGACGTAGGCCCCACCCTCTTTTTTTCCATCGGGCAGAAAATATGTGAATATGGCTTCCCCGCCTGTTTCCAGCAGCAGGCGGAGCTTTTCATCCAGAATGGCCTTTTCGTCCTCGGTAAGCTCCACTCGTTCCCCAGTGACGCGGGCTGTCTCTCGAATGGCCGAACCGAAGCCGGACAGGGCTTGAAAGGGTGAAAACTGAGCCGCCCGGTCCGCCATGGGCATACGGGGATGCTTGGCGGATGTGGGGTGAGGCAGGTTGATAATATCGTCGTAAGCTCCCATTTTACGCCTTATGCCCTCCAATACGGCTGTTGCGGTCGGCGGCGGTAGCGCCGTCCATAAGGTTCGTCCCTTTCAAAATGGCGTTTTTGCCGTACTTGCTTTTGATGCCCAGCATGGCCTCCTGGAGCTTCCGCTCCCGGGCCAGCTCCGCCGCTTCCGCTTCCTTTTTAGCTTGTGCGGCGGCATAGTCGGTGAACAGGTCAAGCTGTTCCATGGCGGATTCGGCGGGGAGGTCGTTTTCATCCATCACCCGGTTGGCGGTGAGATTCATCCGCCGGATCAGCAGGTTTTTGTCCACAATTCGGTCATACAGCTCCAGGATCGCCGCCGTGATGCGTTTGGAGGAGGCGGTGTACTCCTCCAGGTTGGCGGTGCCGTGGGCGTGTTTGGGGATCTGCCGTCCATAGCGGTCCGTCTTGACCTCGCCGTGGTACTGCTTCCGGCGCTCAGAATCCTGGAGGTTTTCAATGTCATAGCCTACCGTGAGGGTTAGTTGGTTGGTCATCAGCCGCTGGCCTACCAAATCCAGGGCAAGCTGGTCCGCCATCTCCCAGGCCACCATCCGGGCCTTATCAAAGGAGTAGGGACAGGTGAGCACCTGGCCGGAGCCGATGCTTTTCGTCTCGGGCTTGTACGCCTTGATGTCGGCCATAGCCACCGGCTCATACCCCCATGCATGATCCACCAATATCTCTGCGTTCACACCGAACATTTTGTAAAGAAGCTCTTCATTATAATAGTCGGTTGGCTTGCCGATGGAGCACCGGGCAATATCCCCCATGGTGTAGAGCCCCTGTGCCTCCAGCTTTTTGGCGTAGCCCGGTCCCACCCGCCAGAAGTCGGTGAGGGGGCGGTGGTCCCACAGCAGGCGACGGTAGCTCATCTCGTCCATGGCCGCGATACGAACGCCGCTCCTGTCCGGCTTGGTGTGCTTGGCCCAGATATCCATGGCCGCCTTCGCCAGATAGAGGTTGGTGCCAATGCCTGCCGTGGCGGTGATGCCGGTGGTGTCCAGCACATCCAGCACGATCTTCCGGGCCAGCTCCCTGGGGGTGAGCTTGTAGGTGGGCAGGTAGTTGGTCACGTCCATCAGCACTTCGTCGATGGAGTATGCGCTTATATCAGAAGGGGCCACATATTTCAAATAGACGTTATAAATTTTCGTACTCCATTCGATATAGTGGGCCATCCGGGGCGGGGCCACCAGGTAATCCAGGGCCAGCTCCGGGTGCTCTTTCACATCCGGGTCATGCCAGGAGGAGCCGGTGAACTGCCGCCCGGGCGCTTTCTGCTGACGCTGTGCGTTCACCTCCGCCACCCGCTGTACCACCTCGAACAGCCGCGCCCGGCCGGAGATGCCGTAGGCTTTCAGCGAGGGCGTCACCGCCAGACAGATGGTTTTATCAGTACGGCTCTTGTCCGCCACCACCAGATTGGTGGTCAGGGGGTCCAGCTTGCGCTCGATGCACTCCACGGAAGCGTAAAAGCTGCTGAGGTATGGCAAAATAAACGCGCTCTTTCATATCCGGCACCCCCCTTACCATCGTCCCACAGTCCGAACTTATTATACACTACGGAAAGCGGGCTGTCCATATGTTCGATTAAAATAGGTGGACCCCCTCCACCTATCCGCCTGCGCCCCGGCATGGTACAATGGACTTGTATTTCAGGGCGGAGTAAGTTAGGGCGGAGTAAGCGAGGGAGGAACGGCGTGGAAAGGGGTGAAGTCTGCCCTCCGCCGGACCGAAACGGCCTGGAAGAACAAAATACCAAGGACGAGAAGACTGTGAGTTGCCCCGTGGGGCGGTTCACGGTCCTTTTTTGTCCCCAAACACGAGAGGAGAAAAGATTATGAGTGAGCCCAACAACAGCGGATTCCCCTTTACCGAGATGACCGGCGACGGCCTGGACATCGCCTCCATCTTTGGCGGCGCGTCCGGCGGCACCACCCCCAGCAGCGTGAACCCCTTCGAGGCAGCGTTGGCCCAGCAGGCCCCGCCTGCCGCACCTGTGCCCCCGGCGCAGCCCCAACCCGTGCCCCCGGTGGCACAACAGCCTGCGTTCCAGAATGTCCAGCCCATTCCACCCGCCCCGGCCCCGGTAGTACAGCCTGCCCCGGCCCCCGCGCCTGTGGCAACCCCGGCCCCGGCAGCACAGCCCCCGCTGGACATCGACCCCCTGGCCGCCGCCATGGCGGAGCAGGAGGCCAAGGCGGAGCAAAAAGCGGCCAAGTCCCTGTTTGAGAAGGCCCCGGTGTTCCACTACGGCAGTGCCAAAGAGGACATCGCCGACCCTGGCATGACCTTCGAGGAACTTCGCATCGCCAAGTCGGAGGACTTCCCCGAGCTGGGCGAGGGCAAGAAGGTGTCCTGGACGGTGGAGTACGGCAAGACCGTGAAGCCCATCACCGACCCCAAGGGCACCACCATCGCCTCCGTCAAGTCGGAGATCGAAACCTCCAAGGCATTCCTGGACAACCTCAAGAAGGCCAAGGACAAGAACCCGGACTGCCTGGTGAAGCCCAAGGTCACCGCCCAGAGCAAGGGCATCGCCGCCTACAAGGGGGTGTTCGCCTCCCTGGAGGAGGCCCGGGCGTCGGACAAGACCATCTGCGCCATCCCCGGCGGGGACGGCAGGGTGTACGAGCTGCGGAAAAGCGAGCTGGGGGAGTTCATCGCCCCCAAGGACTGCGTGATCGACCTCCCTTCGGTTGTGGCCGGGTTTACCCCGGCCCTTCCGCTGGTGCCCATGGAGCTGCTGGCCCAGATCATCTCCTTCTTCCGCTGCTGCATGAGCGGCCCCGAGGAATTTGAGGCGCTGGCCCACATCTTCTGGGACAGGGAGGAGGAGAAATTTGTGGCGCACATCCCGAAACAGCGGGTGACCAAAGCCCACATTGACGCCGACCTGACCCAGGATGACCTGCCGGAGGACCGCTACCTGCACTACATCGACATACACAGCCACAACAGCATGGAGGCCAAATTCTCCCGTGTGGACGATGAGGATGAGCGGGCCACCCGGATCTACATTGTGGTGGGGCGGCTGGACAAGTTCTTCCCGGATATCACCGTGCGGATGTCCTGCGGCGGTGCTTACCTGACCCTGCCCCCCGGTTGCGTGCTGGAGAGTTTCGGCGCGGTGTTCCCCAGAGAGTGGCGCACCCAGGTGACGCTGTTGCGGAGGGAGGCCCTGCCGGTACTGCGTCCGATGGCGGAAGCGCCGGCGGAGAAGCCGTGGGAGGATCGCCAATGAAGTTCTCCATGACCCGCCCGGTGAAGATCGTCATGCTGGGCGCGGGCGGCACCGGCGGGCACATCGCGCCCCACCTGTACCGGCTACTGTACTCCCTGAAGCGTCCGGTGCGGTTCATCCTCTGCGACGGCGACGTGGTGGAGGAGAAGAACCTGGTGCGGCAGAACTTCACCCCCGCCGACCTGGGGGAGAACAAGGCCAGGGTGCTGGCGGAGCGGTATTCCGCCGTGTTCGGCCTGGAGACGGAATATGTGCCCTCCTTCGTGGAGGATGAGGAGCAGCTTCGGACGCTGCTGACGCCCGAATACCATTTGATGCGGCTGCCCGGCCATGCCTACGGCGTGCGGGAGCCGGAGCAGGTCATCCTCATCGGCGCGGTGGACAACAACAAGTCCCGGCAGCTGTGCCACCGGGTGTTCTACCAGGCCAAGGAGCTGATCTACATCGACAGCGGCAACGGCGAGTTCACCGGCCAGGTGGTATGCGGCGTGCGCCGGGGCGGCAAGACCTACTACCCGCCCATCGGCATGGTCTACCCGGATGTGCTGGTGGAGACGGACAAGTTCCCCACGGAATTATCCTGCGCCGAGGCGTCGGTGTCGGCCCCCCAGAGCATGGCGGCCAACATCACGGCGGCCACGATAGTGGTGGACATGATCTACAACATTCTGGCCACGGGCAGCAGCACAGTGCGGAAGGTGACCTTTTCCACCCAGTCTGTCAACGTGCGGCCCGAGCTGCAAAAAACAAACAGGAGGAAGAAAGCGGCATGAGAGCAACGGTAGACGCAAAGGCCTTTGTCCAGGCGCTGGACCGGGTGAGCGGCATCATCCGCAAATCGTCCATCCCCGTCTTAAACGCCGTGCTGGTCCGCTTCGGGGACGGACATTGTACCCTGACCGCCACCAACATAGAAACCTATCTGTCTGCGGCGCTGCCCGCCCAGGGGGATGCATTCGCCTTTCTGCTGGACCGGCCCCGAGAGACCGCCCGGGCCTTCCGGCAGTTTGAGGGCGAGCTGACCCTGGAACAGACGGAGAAGGGCGAGGGCGACCGGCGGCGGATCACGCTGGCGCTGTCCTGCGGCCCCCGGGCCGCCGAGCTGCACCCGTTCCTGCCCGAGGATTTTCCCAGGGGCCCGAAGTGGGAGCCCCAGGAGGAGTTTACCGCCAACGCCGCAAGGCTGTACGCCCGGGTGGAGCGGGTGAAGTACGCGGCGGGTTTGCCGGAAAAAAACGATGCCCGCCCCTGCCGGAGCAAGGTGCAGTTCAGCGGAGCAA
>CANDCW010000105.1 GCA_947383275.1 uncultured Bacillota bacterium | reverse complement strand
GTGGGCCGCACCCTCCTCATGGCCGCCCTGGAGAGCCCCAAGGGCATTTTGAACGCCTATGAAATTTGCTCCGCCTCCGACCGGATGTTCGGAGTGGCTATCTCCGGCGGCGACTTCCGCAAGTGTATGCAGACCTCCCCCCAACACGATGGGGTGGATATGCTCTTTGCCCGGGGCCAGATGCTGCTGGCCGCAAGAGCGGCGGGCATTCAATGCTTCGATACCGTCTTCACCAACCTGGACGACCAGGAGGGCTTCGAGGCCGAGGTTTTGCAGAACAAGGCCATGGGCTTCGACGGCAAGAGCCTCATCAACCCCAAGCAAATTCGTTTTGTTCACCAGGTCTTCGCCCCCACCGAGAAGGAGGTCATCCAGGCGGAGAAGATTGTCCGGGCCATCAAGGAAAACGCAGAGAAGGGCCTGGGGGTGTTCACGGTGGACGGCAAAATGATCGACATTGCCTTTCTGCCCGGCGCGGAGCGCACGCTGAAATTGGCCCGGGCCTGCGGCATGTATGAGGGGGACTTGGTATGAAAAATGCGGTTGGAAGAGAGATCCCTGATTCCCTGCTGGTGAACGACAAGGAGGTCTATCAGGGCAAGAACTATATGGACGGCAAATACCTCCAGAAGGCCGCTCCCAGGACGAAGCGGTATGAGACCCCCCGGGAGAGCAAAATCGTGGACTCCATCGTCCAGGCGTTGAAGGACTGCGGGGCCAAAAGCGGCATGACCTTTTCCTTCCACCATCACCTCCGGGATGGGGACTATGTGGTGAACCTGGTGATGAAGGCCGCCATCGAGGAGCTGGGCCTGGCGGACCTGACCATCGCCGCCTCCAGCCTGGGCGCCGCCCACGACCCCATCGCCGACTACATCGAGGCGGGCAAGGTGGTGGGCATCCAGACCTCGGGCATCCGGGGCCGGATGGGCGAGGTGGTATCCGCCGGCAAGCTGAAAATGCCCGCCATCATCCGCTCCCACGGGGGCCGGCCCCGGGCCATCGAGGGAGGCGAGGTCCACATCGACATCGCCTTTATCGCCACCCCCACCAGCGACTGCGTGGGCAACTGCCGGGGCGTGGGCGGCAAGTCGGACTGCGGCTCCATGGGCTACGCCATGACCGACGCCAAGTACGCCGACCATGTGGTGGTGGTCACCGACTGTCTGGTGGACTTCCCCAACTTCCCCGCCTCGGTGGAGGCCATCGACGTGGACGCGGTGGTGGTAGTGGACTCCATTGGCAACCCGAAAAAGATCGCCTCCGCCGCTGCGCGCATCAGCCAGAATCCCCGGGACCTGATGATGGCGGAGAACGTGGCAAAGGTGATTGCCTCCACCCCCTGGTTCCAGGAGGGCTTCTCCTTCCAGACCGGGGTGGGCGGGCCCAGTCTCGCCGCCAACCTGTTTCTGGAGCAGTACATGGACCAGCGGAACATCAAAATGGGCTGGGCCATCGGCGGCATCTGCGGCCCCATGGTGGAGCTTCTCCGCAAGGGCAAGGTGGGCAAGGTCATCGACGTGCAGGACTTTGATTTGGACGCGGTACGCTCCATCCACACCACCCCCGGCCACTATGAGATGTCGGCCAGCCAGTACGCCAACCCCGCCAACAAGGGAGCCTTTGTCAACAAGCTGGACTTCGTGGTGCTGGCCGCTCTGGAGATCGACACCGGCTTCAACGTCAACGTCCTCACCGGCTCGGACGGTGTTCTCCGGGGCGCCCCCGGCGGACACCCGGACACGGCGGCGGGGAGCAAGGTGTGCATCATCGTCACCCCCCTGGTCCGGGGACGGATGGCCACCGTCTGTGAGCATGTGGTCACGGTGACCACCCCCGGGGACTGCGTGGACGTGCTGGTGACAGACTACGGCATTGCTGTCAACCCCCTGCGGCCCGACCTGATCCAGTGCCTAGACGAGGCTGGTATCCCCCATGTCACCATTGAGGAGCTGAAGGAGAAGGCCTACTCCCTGGTGGGTCGGCCCGACGATCTGGAGTGGGAGGACAAGGTGGTGGCCGTGCTGGAGGCCCGGGATGGCACCATCCTGGACGTGATTCACAAGATTAAGCCCTTCCAGCTGTAACGCTGCTGCGGGTGGCCACAGACCGCCCCTATATAAAAAGACGGAAAGAGGTACATATTATGACGGAAACTGTAGTTGGCCTTCTCGGACTGCTGTGCATCGTCGCCATTGTGGTGACCCTGTTCCAGAGCAAGACCCTCCCCAGCATCGCCTTTATCGTGTTCCCCTTCATTCTGGCTATGATCCTGGTCCTGGGCGGGTATATCCCCCTGGACGGGGTGGAGTCCATGATCAAGACCGGCTTCAACTCCACCGCCCCAACCGCCGCCCTGTTCGTGTTCTCAGTGCTGTATTTCGGTATCATGACCGACGCTGGCATGTTCGACGTTATCATCGGCAAGCTCATGAAGCTGGTGGGCAACAGCGTCATCGGTGTTACCGTTATGACCACGGTGATCGCCCTCATCGGACACCTGGACGGCGGCGGGGCCTCCACCTTCTGCATTGTGGTCCCCTCCATGCTGCCCGTCTACAAAAAATGCACATGCGGCCCACCACCCTACTGCGGGTGAGCGTGCTGGCCATGGGCATGCTGAACCTGATGCCCTGGTCCGGCCCCACCGCCCGGGCGGCTACCGTGCTGGGTATTGAAGCCAGCGATCTCTGGAGCACCCTGCTGCCCATCCAGGCCTTCGGCATCGTGCTGTGTCTGGCTCACGCCGTGCTGGCGGGCATTCAGGAACAGAAGCGGGGCGCCGGCCTCAACGGCAGACTGGCCCAGCTGGAAGGCGGCGTGGTGCTGGACAAGGCCGCCCAGGAGGCCCAGAATGATCTGGCCCGCCCCAAGCTGTTCGCTTTCAACATCCTGTTGACCCTGGCCGTTATCGCCCTGCTGATCTGGGACAAATTCCCCAGCTATGTACCCTTCATGCTGGGTGTGGCCGCCTCCATCCTGGTCAACTACGGCTTGGACTCCAAGATGCACAAGAAGATCATCAACCTCCACGCCGGCCCCGCCCTGATGATGTGCTCCACTCTGATGGGCGCGGCGGTCCTCATGGGCGTGCTCACCACCAGCTTTGATGCCTCCGGCGCGGTGATCAGTGCCAAGTCCATGGACATCCCGGCGGATGCCACCCTCAGCGTGGTCCGCTGCCTGGCCAATATCATCCGGGACATCCTTCCCGCCTTCCTGTGTACTCACTTGGCCCTCGTCATCGGCGTTCTGTCCGTGCCTCTGGCCCTGGCTTTCGACACCGACAGCTACTTCTATGGTATGCTCCCCGTGATGATTGCCATCGGTCAGGGCTTCGGGGTACAGGCACTGCCTATCGCTGTGGCTATGGTGGTCTGCCGCAACTGTGCCACCTTCATCAGCCCTATGGTCCCCGCCACCCTGTTGGGCACCGGCTTGGCCGACGTGGATATCAAGGACCACATCAAGTGCAGCTTTGGCTATGTCTGGGGCTTCTCCATCCTGTGCATGATCTTCGCCATTGCGCTGGGCATCATGCCGCTGTAACGCCTGCCTCCTTTTCTCTCCCCCCTTTCTTACCCCTGGCGTTTGCGTACCGCGGCGTCAGGGGAATTTTAATTTCATGTAAAAATCATGCAGAACTGGACCAAGGACTAAAAGTACGATACAATAACAATTGGAATCTAAGAGCGAGGCGTTATAATGAAAGCAAAACTATTTCAAGGGAAATCTACGCCCCATGGTAAGTTGGCCCATGCGGCAGAGTGGATCGAGCTATCTGTTGGTATCATTATTTTGTTGACTTGTATTGTAGCGGGGCTTGGAATGGTACTTTCTACCAATCTTGACCTGCTGCTTCTGGCAGTAGCACGGCAGAGTATTGTGGAGCACATGATCCCTGTTGAGAATCCGCTAACTGTGCTGGCAGTCGGTGTACTATTTGTGATCCGTAAATATCTGTACATTTCTAAAGTCGACAGTAGCCGAGCTGCCAAAGGAAAGTCAGAAGGTTAATATATATCAGAAAGAGTTGAAAAAGAACATGAGTGACACATTAACCACTATTCTCCTCAATGATACATCTGCCCAAAAGCAGATGGACGTCCTTCTGGAGCAGGAAGGCATCCGCCGGGACGGCAATCTGGACTACACCTGCGGGCTGTTTGATGAGGACTGGAAGCTGGCCGCCACCGGGAGCTGCTTTGGGAATACCATCCGCTGTTTGGCTGTATCAAATGACCGCCAAGGGGAGGGTCTGCTCAACCAGATTGTCACCCACCTGATGGAAGTCCAGGCGGAGCGTGGGAACACCCGCCTGTTTCTCTACACCAAGCCCAAGAGCGCCAAGTTCTTCGGCAACCTGGGCTTTTACGAGATCGCCCGGGTGGAGGGCAACTTGGTCTTTATGGAGAACCGCCGCCGTGGCTTTGGAGACTTTTGCTCCGCATTAGAGAAGGCCCGACGGGGAGGGCGCTCCGCCGCCATTGTGATGAACGCCAACCCCTTCACCTTGGGCCACCTCCATCTAGTGGAGCGGGCGGCGGCGGAGAACGATACCGTCCACCTCTTTGTTCTCAGTGAGGAGGCGGGGCCTATCCCTTTTGCCGTCCGAAAGCGGTTGGTGGAGGCGGGGACCGCCCATCTGCCCAATGTGGTCCGTCACGACTCTGGCCCCTACATCATCAGTTCCGCCACCTTCCCCAGTTACTTCCTGAAAGACGAAGATACCGTCATCCGCACCCACGCCGCCCTGGACCTGGAAATCTTCGGGAAAATCGCCCTCTGCCTAAATATCACCCAGCGATACGTGGGGGAGGAGCGGACCAGCCATGTCACCGCCCTATACAACGAGATTATGGCCACCCGTCTGCCTGAGCTTGGGGTGGAGTGCAGGGTAGTGCCCCGGCTGGAGGCGAGAGGCAAGCCCGTCAGCGCCAGCACGGTTCGGAAGTATATCCATGACGGGCGGCTGGAAGATATTCATCCCCTTGTGCCGAAGAGCACCTGGAACTATTTCACCTCGCCGGAGGCCCAGTCTGTCATCGAGGCCATCCGGCGGGAGAAAAACGTCATACATTACTGAGGAGGGAGCTTGCATGGAGCGGGAAGTGACCCTGATGGAGATGCTGGAGACCCGAGAGGCCCGGGTCCGGGCCCAGGAGGGCCTGCGGGAGCGGTATGGGGTTCCGGTGATTTCCTTTACGCTGAACATCGCCGGGCCGGTGAAGGACTCCCCTATCATCCGCCGGGCTTTCCGGGCAGGACAGGAGGAGCTGCGGGCCGGTCTGCGGGCGGCCAGGCTGGAGGAGCTTTGGCAGGGGGAAAATCTGGCCCCCACTGGCTGCGAGGGTTTGTACGCCGTGAACGGGACGGCAAAGGAGGTGAAAGCTCTGTGCGTCTCCATCGAGGACGGCTCCCCTCTGGGGCGGCTGTTCGACATGGACGTGCTGGGTTCCGACGGCCGTAAGCTGGACCGGGAGGAGGTGGAGGGCGGTCCCCGGAACTGCATCGTCTGTGGCAGGCCAGGGAAGGGCTGCGCCTCCCGCCGGGTCCACACGGTGGAAGAGCTGCAGCATGCTACCCGCCACATACTGGAGGATTACTTCGCCGCCGCCGACCGGGAGAAGGTGTCCGCCCTGGTGACTCAAGCCCTGCTGGACGAGGTGTGTACCACCCCCAAGCCCGGCCTGGTGGACCGGGCCAACAATGGTAGCCACCAGGACATGGACATCTTCACCTTCACCGCCAGCGCCGCCGCCTTGGCCCCCTACTGGGGGAAATGCTTTCAAATCGGGCGGGAGACAGCAAAGTGTGCCCCCTCCGCAACCTTCCAGGCCCTGAAGCAGGCCGGCCAGAAGGCGGAGCGCATTATGTTTGCCGCCACAGGAGGCGTGAACACCCACAAGGGGGCTATCTTTACTCTGGGAACCATCTGCGGGGCAATCGGGCGGCTCTGGAAGGCGGACGACCCCTGCCGGGAGCCGGAGACCATCTTATCGGAGTGCGGGACCATGGTGTCCGTCGCCGTGGAAGCGGACTTCGCCGCTCTGGAGGCCAAAACCGTCCGCACGGCGGGGGAGCGGGCCTATCTGGAACAGGGCCTCACCGGCGTGCGTGGGGAGGCGGCCAAGGGTTTCCCCACTGTACGGGAGGTTGCCTTGCCCGCCCTGGGCCGCGCGCTGGAGGCTGGCCTGAGCAAAAACGATGCTGGGGCAATTGCCCTACTCCACTTGATCGCCCAGGGGATGGACACCAACATGGTATCACGTGGCGGCCCGGAGCTGGCAAAAAAAGCGGCGGAGGACTGCGCACGTCTGCTGGAGCGCTGTCCCCTGCCCGAAATGGAGGAGATTGTCCAATTGGACCAGAAATTTATTTGGGACAACCTCTCACCCGGAGGCTGCGCTGATTTGCTTGCAACGGTGCTCTTTCTTATAAATTGGAAGGAATATGTTCTTCAGTAACCCTATGTCCCCGCCCCAGCCGGCGCGGGGACGTCAAATGAAAAGGAGCGTTTCATATGCACGCTGACCTCAACTGGCTATCTAATCCTACGATATTCCAGGTAAACAGGCTGGATGCCCACTCCGACCATGTCTGTTACGCCTCAGAGGAGGAGGCACGCCTTGGGCACACCTCCCTGCGCCAGTCCTTGGACGGGCTCTGGAGCTTTTCCTGGAGCAGCCATCCTGTGGACCGCCCTGCGGACTTTTGGTGGGAGGGCTTTGACGATTCTGCCTTCGGGACCATCCGGGTGCCCGGCCACATGGAGCTCCAGGGGCACGGGCAGATCCAGTATATCAACACCCTCTACCCCTGGGACGGACATGCCCAGCTGCGTCCCCCGGAGATCGACTGGGAGGACTGCCCGGTGGGCAGCTACGTTCGGGAGTTTGACCTATATGAGGGATTGCTGGGAAAGCAGGTCTGTATCAGCTTCCAGGGGGTGGAGCAGGCCTTCTATCTCTGGCTCAACGGATAATGAATAGAAAATCAAAATGGAAAGAACCTCCTTAAAAATGCGGAAAGAG
>CANDCW010000104.1 GCA_947383275.1 uncultured Bacillota bacterium | reverse complement strand
ATGACCTCGGCCATGGCCTGCTGCTCTACCGCTTTCAGATATTCGCCCCGGGAGTATAGGGACATGTCCACTGGCAGGGGGCTCTTGGCATCCCACAGGCGGAGGGTGTTGGTGTGCTTGGTCTGGTAGCCGGCAATCTTCATGTCCCGGGGGATGGCCAGCACAGCGGTATACCCCACATGCTCGGGGTGGTTGACCCCATTCTCGTCCCAGCGGTCTTCGATTTTGCCGCCGAAACGGACCTCTTCGGTCTCCTCCATTTTGGGAATGAGCCAGGCGTCGCCCAGACCCAGCCAGTTGTCAGCCAGCTCCTCCTGCTTGCCGTCGATGATCTTCTGCTTGAAGATACCCAGCTCGTAGCAGATGGAATAGCCAGTGGCGGGAATCTCCAGGGTGGTCATGGAGTCCAGGTAGCAGGCGGCCAGGCGGCCCAATCCGCCGTTGCCCAGGCCGGCGTCCGGCTCGGACTCGAACAGGTCGGAGGCGGAGAAGCCCATGCCCTCCAGGGCCTCCTTTAAAGTATCCAGCAGGCCCAGGTTATAGGCGTTCTTCTCCAGGGAGCGGCCCATCAGGAACTCCAGAGACAGGTAGTGCACCTGCCGCTGCTGCTTCTCCCAGACTTGGTTGCTGGTCTCCATACGGTGGCGTGACATAATGTCGCGCAGGACCAGGGCGCAGGCCTTGAACATATGGATGTTATTGGCCGTCTCAACCGTGCAGCCGAAGTTGCGCTGGAGCTTGCCGGTAATCATTTCAGTCAGCTGTTCCTTATTATACTCAGGTGAATAATCCGTCATAACAGTACCTCCTGTTTTGTTTCGTTCAGAGGGAGCCTGGTTTTCTCCCGTAATTATTGATTGTAACAGATTTTTATAGCACCGTCAACAATCGATGCGGGAGAAAAAGGGATAAATTTCGGCCGGAGAAAACCGTCAATCGTCTTCCTCCAGGAAGTAGGACGCCTCCATATCGGCGGTGGCCAGAGCAAAGGCCAGCGGGTATTGCCGGAGGGCCTGTCCCACGGTCCGGTTATCCTCGGGGCCGGAGAAGCCCATGTGCCAGCGGATGGCCATGGCCTCCTCCCGGGTGAGGCGGATGAAGCCGTTGGTGATATATACGCTCTTCTCGCCGTGGCCGTAGGGGAGGGGGTCGTCAAAGGTGTAAGAGGGGACTTTGGTCCACTGGCCGGTGGCGTCGTCCTTCACGTTGCGGAAGCTCTTTTTGTAGCAGTCGATTTTGCACAGGTCGTGGCACAGGGCGACAATTGCGATGGACTCGCCGCTGTAGTCCAGGCCATACAGCTCCTGCACCCGCTCCCGCTGAAGGTAGTCCGCCAGACAGTGGTAGACGTTCAGGCTGTGCTCGCACAGTCCTCCCTCGTAAGCCCCGTGGTACCGGGCGGAGGCGGGCGCAGTAAAGAAATCGCTTCTGTGTTCCAGGAAATCCAGCAGCTTGTCGGCTCCCTCCCGGGTGATATGCGTTTTAAAAATCTCAATAAACTCCTCTTTGCAGGACATAAGCGCTCCTCCTTCTGAAAATTTGGGCCGCTCCATTGTACCACATGGCGTCGAAAATTTCCAGCCGGTGATTTCGGGCCTGGTCCCCTTTTGAGGGCACGCTGAGAACGGGGCGGCTGCGCCGTCAGTTGCGGACAGGCTTTTTTCATGGGCCTTGCCTCTTGTTCCCGGGCGGTATATAATTCATATAGGAGGGGGCGGAAGCGCGCCTCTATCTGATAGAGAGAAACCGAGGAAAAGCGATGGTATATGGGAAAATTTTATCGGGCACCTTTTTGGCCCGCCCCAACCGGTTTATCGCCCATGTGGAGGTGGAAGGGCGGGCGGAGGTCTGCCATGTAAAAAATACCGGCCGGTGCCGGGAGCTCCTCGTCCCCGGCGCGGCGGTCTGGCTGGAGGAGAGCGCCAATCCGGCACGAAAGACGAGATACGACCTGATCGCCGTGGAGAAGGAGCGTCCAGACGGCCCGCTGCTGATCAACATGGATTCCCAGGCCCCAAACAGGGTGTTTGGAGAATGGGCGGCGGCGGGCGGGCTGGGCTTTGCCCCAACCCTGCTGCGCCCGGAGACGGCTTATGGAAATTCCCGGTTTGATTTTTACTGGGAGCTGTGGGAGAGTGGCGCGGCCCGCCGGGGCTTTTGGGAGGTGAAGGGGGTCACCCTGGAGGAAAACGGCGCGGCCCGCTTCCCCGACGCGCCTACCCTCCGGGGCGTGAAACACCTGGAGGAGCTGGCGCTGGCCCGCCAGTCCGGCTATGAGGCGGGGATATGTTTTATTGTCCAGATGGAGGGGATGCGCTGTGTGGAGCCCAACGATGCAACCCATCCTGAGTTTGGAGCGGCCCTCCGGAGTGCCGCTCGGGCGGGCGTGGAGGTGCTGGCCCTGTCCTGCCGGGTCGAGCCGGGAAGGCTGGCGGCGGACGGCATGCTCCCCGTCCGGCTGTGAGGGGTAAAGTTTTGGGACATACCTGCCGATAACTTTACCAGAAGCAAACAGAAGGGAGATTCCCGATGGAATTACACGACTCAGTCAATGGGAAAGAGGCCGGTTCTCCCGCTGGCTCCGCCGAGGCGCCGAAGAAGGCGTCCCTCGACCGCCTGGAGCTGAAACGGCAGTGGGTGCAGCAGGCGGAGGAGCAGCAGGCGGAGGAGACGCTGAACCTATACGTCAAAGCCGCCCGGCAGCGGATGCAGAGCATTGCGCAGCCGGAGCCTCCGGAACCCGCCGCCAGTGAGGAAGAGCTGGAAGCCAGATCCCAGGAGCTGAAGCTCCGCCAGAAGTGCCAGGACATTGCCGCCTTGATTATGGTGGAGGAGCTAGAGGATGAATGAGAGACGTGAAGGGAGGGGTGGTAAATGGACATACGCCGTGTGCTGATGGGGGAACCGGTTAAGGCTGCCTCCGCAAGGCCGGTGAAACAGGCGGAGGAGAAAAAAACCGGGACGGCCCGGCCCTCCACCGACCGGTTGGAGCTGTCCCGCCAGTGGGTGGAGAATATGGAGGAGCAGCGCGCCCGGGCGCAGGCCGCGCTGCTGGCCGGGGGGAAGCGGGAGAAAGAGAGCAGCGGCATTTTGGACTTATTAGGCGGCCAGGATGCGGAGACCGCCGAGCTGGACGCCAAGACCCAGCAGCTCAAGACCCAGATGAAGTGCCTGGAGATCTCTATGCGCATGATGAAGGGCAAGAAAGTCCCTCCGGAGGATGAGCAGTACTTGATGGAGAACGACCCCGAGGGCTACCGGATTACCATGGCCATGCGCAAGCCCCCCAAGAAGGACGAGGAAGAGTGCGAGAGCGTCCTGGATGAAGAGGACAGGAAAAAGCCCGGCGAAGCCTCCGGGGAGCCCGCCCCGGCGGAGGGACCCTCCGGCGGAGAAGAGGGCGGGGCCGCCTCCCATGGCGGAGAATAGACATACGGACGCCCGGCAGGCCGCAGCCTGCCGGGCGTTTTTTATATCTCCCTGCGCCCTTCCAGGGCGCGGACCAAGGTGGCGTCATCGGCGTACTCCAGGTGGCTGCCGACCGGAATGCCGTAGGCCAGGCGGGTTACCTTCACATGAAAGGGCTTCAGCAGCCGGGACAGATACATGGCGGTGGTCTCGCCCTCGGTGTCCGGGTTGGTGGCCATGATGACCTCCTCAATGCCCCCGGAGGACACCCGCTCCACCAGGGAGCGGATGTACAAGTCGTCCGGGCCGACGTGGTTCATGGGGGAGAGCACCCCGTGAAGAACGTGGTACAGCCCGTTGTACTCCCGGCTGCGCTCCATGGCGATCACGTCTTTGGGATCAGCGACCACGCAGACGGTGGCGCTGTCCCGTTTGGCGCTGGCGCAGATGGCGCAGGGGCCGCTTCCCTCGGTGAGGTTTTGGCAGATGGGACAGCAGTGGATAGAGGTTTTGGCATCAATGATGGCCCTGGCGAAAGCGGCGGCCTCTTCTTCCGGAAGGGAAAGGACGTGGAAAGCCAGGCGCTGGGCGGATTTGATTCCGACTCCGGGCAGCTTGGCGAAGTGCTCGACCAGATTTTCCAGCGCGGGGGGAAGGTATTGCATGTTCATGTTCCTCTCAGCGCCGCGATGGCGGCGGGAATGTCGGCGGCTCCGTAGATTGCGGAGCCGGCTACCAGCACGTTGGCCCCGGCCGCAACGGCCAGGGGGGCGGTTGCGGGGTTGATGCCGCCGTCAACCTCCAGTTCGCAGGCGGGATTGTACTGTTCGATGATGGCCCGCACCCGGCGGACCGTCTCCAGCTGGCTGTCCATGAAGGACTGGCCTCCGAAGCCGGGCTCCACCGTCATGACCAGCACCATGTCCAGCAGGTCAATGTAGGGCAGGACGGCCTCCGCCTTGGTGATGGGGCGCAGAGCTACCGCCCGCTTGACCCCGTGTTCGCCGGCGATACGCAGGGCCTCGGCGATGCGGCTGGGGTGGTCGGCCTCCAGGTGAACGGTGAGCAGGTCCGCCCCCGCCTTGGCGAAAGCCTCCACATACCGCACGGGCTTGTCGATCATCAAGTGGACGTCCAAAAACATGTCGGTGCACCCGCGGATGGACCTGACAGCCGGCATGCCGATGGTGATGTTGGGCACAAAGGCACCGTCCATTACATCCACATGGAGATAGTCGGCGGCGGAAATTTTTTTAATGTCCCGTTCCAGGTTGGCGAAGTCGGCGGATAGGATAGACGGTGCGATTTTTATCATGCGGATGTCTCCTTTGTGTGGACAGGCGCTGGGGACAGCCCCGGCGCATAGGATATTGCAGCGGAGAGAGATCCCGGGTCCGGAGGGGCTGCTCCGGGCCGAACCCACGGCCCACCCCGTCCCTGCCGTCCGGCCGGTCCGCCGCTTTCAAATAGCTGCCCGCCGGGGACTTTTTTGCCCCGGCGGGTGGTAGAGGGCAGCTTTAGTTGTAGAAGTCCACAGTATCCGTCTCCACGGCGTGGAAGCCCTCCGCCCGGAGGGCGCCCAGGATTTGCTCCTTGTGGTCGTGGCCGAACGCCTCCAGGGTGACCCGCAGCTCCACTCCGGACTGGCGGTTGATGTTGACAAACTGGTTGTGTTCCAGCTTAATGACGTTGCCGTTGTTGGCGGCCAGCACCTGGGCCACATGGAGCAGGGAACCGGGGCGGTCGGGGAGCTGAACGGCGAAGGTAAAGATGCGGCCCCGGCGGATCAGCCCGTGCTGGACCAGGGAGGACATGGTAATCACGTCCATGTTGCCTCCGGACAGCACCGAGACCACGTTTTTGCCCTCGCACCCCAGGTGGCGCAGGGCCGCCACAGGAAGCAGGCCGGCGTTTTCCACCACCATCTTGTGCCGCTCCATGATGTCCAGGAAAGCCTCTACCAGCTCGCTGTCGTCGATGGTGATGATCCGGTCGATGTTTTTCTGTACATAGGGGAAGACCAGGTCGCCGGGGGTTTTTACCGCCACGCCGTCGGCAATGGTGGTGGCGGAGGGGATGGTGACGACATGCCCCGCCTTCAGACTGGCCTTCATGGAGGCCGCGCCGGTGGGCTCCACGCCGATGACCTCCACATTGGGGTTGAGCAGCTTGGCCAGGGTGGCTACGCCGGCAGCCAGCCCTCCGCCCCCGATGGGCACAAGGATGATCTCTACGTCGGGCAGATCCTGGAAAATCTCATAGGCAATGGTGCCCTGGCCGGTGGCCAGGGTCAGGTCGTTGAAGGGGTGGACATAGGTGAGCCCCTCCTCCTGGGCCATTTTCGCTGCCAGCTCGGCGGCGTCGTCAAAGACCTCGCCGTGGAGGACCACCTTGGCGCCGTAGTCCTTGGTGTTGTTTACCTTTACCAGCGGGGTGGTGGTGGGCATGACGATAGTGGCCGACACCCCGGCGGTCTGGGCGGCGTAGGCCACGCCCTGGGCGTGGTTGCCGGCGGAGGCGGTGACCAGGCCCCGGTCCTTTTCCTCCTGGGTCAGGGTACTGATTTTATAGTAAGCGCCCCGGAGCTTGTAGGCTCCGGTGGCCTGCATGTTTTCCGGCTTGAGGTAGACGTTGTTCCCGCAGCCTTTCGACAGGTAGGGGGAGTGAATCAGCGGTGTGGGCCGCAGCACGGCCTGCAAAACGTTCCGGGCCGCTTTAAAGGATTCCAGGGTGAGCATATTCGTTTCTCCTTTGTGTCTGTTTCCTATACACCCTATCATACTGAATTGCGGGGGAGAAGTCAATGCAAAATGGGACGGGCCCCAAAGATTTTTCAGTTTTTTGCGAAATTGCCTTGACAACGCGGAAAACCTTTTATATAATACGCCTTGCGTTCAAAGACAGCAGGGGTCCGCAAGGGCATAATTCCTGCCGAGAGTGCATTCAAAGCCCATCCTTTGATTGTACTGTCCTTCTGTCCTTTGACAGAAGGTTTTTTGTTTCGCGCCAAAGAATATCTGGAGGTGAAACCAAACATGCCTAACGCAAAGGTCCTGTCTGAGAAGAAGGCCGTCGTGGCCGCTCTGGAGGAACAGCTGAAGGGTGCCGCCAGCGGCGTGCTGGTGGACTACAAGGGCATCACCGTGGCCGAGGATACCGCGCTGCGCGCCGAGCTGCGCCAGAACGACGTGCAGTACAGCGTGGTCAAGAATACCCTGGTCCGTTTTGCCCTGGACGACGCCGGCCTGAAGGAGCTGGACGATGTGCTCAACGGCACTACCTCTCTGGCTACCAGCGCGGGCGATCCCATCGCCCCCATGCGCGTGGTCAACAAGCACGCCAAGAAGCTGGGTGAGGGGAAGTTCAATATTAAGGGCGGCTTCATGGACGGCAAGGTGCTGTCCCTGGACGAAATCATGGCCCTGGCCGAGCTGCCCGCCAAGGATGTCCTGCAGGCGCAGGCCCTCGGCATGATGCTGGCCCCCATTACCAGCTTGGCGATTGTCCTGAAGGCCATTGCCGAGCAGGGCGGCGAGCCCGCAGCCAAGGAAGAGGCCCCCGCCGCGGAGTAAGCGGTACGAGATGCCCCGCTATGGGGCGCAACAACTTAAAATATTACACAATTAGGAGGTTTATTTATCATGGCTAGTGAGAAGATTACTGCTCTGATCGAGGAAGT